>SLKI01000101.1 GCA_007134695.1 Balneolaceae bacterium | reverse complement strand
TCAGAAAGTTGTGTGGATTCACATACTGGCTCCCTCCTATTCTCTGTACTTCTCTCTCAAAAATATAGTAATCGGGGCGGCCAAATATGAACTCTGCAATAGTCAAGTCTGAGACTGATCTCCAATAATAATCAAACCTGATAAAAGCCATCTCCGTAACTCTTTCGAAGCTAAATCTGTTGAACCAACTTCTGATGTCTATGTTGAGTGATATGATAAAAATGATCAGGGCTAATATGGCGATCCCATATAAGTTGTATTTTCTGAATTCTTTTCCCTTGAATCCAAAAATATTAAGTGCCATTAATCCAAAAATAAAAGCTAAAACCGCCTGACGAGAACCTGAAAACAGCATCACGATTAAGACTATCATCAATAGGCCAATTCCGATAAAGACCCTGACCCGTTCCTGGTTCATAAAGCTTCGATAGGTTATAAGCATCATTGCAATGGCACATACTGCAAAGGAGTTTGGAACTACATTCATTCCCCCAATACCGCGCAGCCTTGTTATTGCATCTGCACTTAGAAGAATTATTATAAGTTGAAATGCTGCAAATAGGCCGACCCCAACAAGAGCGTAGATAAAGAATCGTGGAGTGATAATTTTTTCTCTAATGAGGTAATAGAACGCGAAAAATATAGCAAAGGCGATAGTCATTTCGGTACCCATCTGAAAGGCACCTCTTGGCACTGCATTCAGCACAAATGAAGACACCATTGGTGTGACTGCGGCCGTAAAAAAGAATGCAAAAGTAAACCAGAACAATGGTGTTGTCTTAAACTTTCTGTCAAAAATGACTCTTAAGAAGCATAGAAAGAAAAGTGAAAATGCAAGCAAAACTGCCGTCATTCCACCGGATAGTCCGGCAATTCCAGCGCCGCGGCTGAAGAATGCAAAATAGAGGAATAGGACTACGAGAGGCTTTATGAGAATGAGGACAATAATATCCCCTATATCTTTCCCATTATACGTCAGCCTGAATTCTTGCAGAGTACTCAATGGTCTTGTTAACCTCTGTTACTTGTCAATTCTGAAAGGCATTTTCTCACATTCTTTTCAAGATAAAAAGTTATGGATAGTTCCCATTCAAAACAATCAATATGGCAGGAAATTAGTGCTCTTTTCAAGCTTCCTGTTTCCGTTTTGATTTAACTTTTCGACCTGCGGATCGTCGGCTTGCTTCTTCGAATAGCTTCAGATGCCTGCGAAGTATATTTCTGGAACTGTAATGTTCTGCAATCAAACGCCTTGCACCTGATCTTTGTTTCTCAAACTCCCGTCGGTTTTTAAGATAATTTTCTATTGCCGCCGATATGGATTCCAAATCCGATCGAATAAACATTCCGTTTCTACCTTCTTCAATCAGATCTTCTGATCCTGAAATTTTTGTGACCAATGCGGGTAGTCCACATGCTTGTGCTTCCAACAGAGAATTGGAGAGTCCCTCATCGCTTGAAGGTAGTATAAAAAGATCGGAAGCCTGATACCATGGAAGCGGGTCATCAACCATTTCGAACAATTTCACATTGTGAAGTCCATTTCTAGAGATAAATTTATTAATCCTTGTCCGTTGCTCACCTCCATCTCTGTCTGGCCCAACCAAAACCAATTGAACATCTTTCCTTTTTTTAAATTTTTCGAAAGCCTCAACTACTGAGAATGGGTTTTTTCTTCGGCTGAAACTCCCGCAAAATAGTACCGTGAATTTATCCGGGAGGCCAAGTGTTCTTCGGAGGTTACTTTTTTCAACTTCTTCTACCGGTCGATACCGTTTTGTGTCTACACCATTTGGAATTTCATAAATCCTCTGTTTATCAACTCCCGCATCAATTAGTGAGCGTCGAATCGCACTGCTGATGGCAATATAGCCGGTAATCCGATTAGCATTCCTGAGTCTGTATTGCCATAACCCGAGCAGTTTGGACACGTGTGAACTGTCTCTGAATCCTCCATGCTTTACTGCAGTGATTTTAATAAATACTGGAACACCTTCTCTTTCAAACCAGATCGATGGGACAAACGCATGATGATATCCAGAAAGGCAGTGTACAACATCAAAACGTCTGGCATTTTTACGGATCCACCTTCTGGCGTTCCAGAGAAACTGGCCGCCTGATACAACGCTCTTTTTTTGAAAATCGGAGATATAGTGCTGCTCGTCGAACAGATCGTACTGCTCTTGGCCCTTGTAGCCGTGCAGAAGGCTTACAGAGGCCTGTCCGGGATCGAGATTCCGGTAGAGATTGTAGGCACTCATCCCCGGCCCGTAGTAGTGCGTTCCTGCACCACCGGCAGCAAAAAGAAGTATTTTTAGTTGCTTACTACTCATTTTCAAATGTGAGGAGCTCAAATCTGCCTGTAATAAAGAGATTGGACAAAAAGATGGATTCAATCCCTCAAAACGTCATCCCACATCTCTATGACTCGTTCCGGTGAAAAATCCTCCACCTTATCACGCGCTGCACCGCCCAGCCGCGCCCGCAGCTTCGGATCATCCATCAGCAATCTCATCTTCTGAGCCAGGTCGTCCGGGTCGCCGCTTCGAAAGATCAGTCCGCTCACACCTTCGTCCACCAGCTCCATGGCACCCGGCAGGCTGTCGGAAACGATCGAAGGCAGCCCCCAGGCCATCGCTTCCAGCAGTACATTGGGCGTTCCTTCATACTCCGACGGCAGCACAAAAATTCCGGCAGTTTTGTAGAACCTTTCCGGATCTTGCACAAAACCCCTGAGCCTGACTCGGTCTTGCAGCTCAAGGTCTCCGGCGAGGCCGGCCAACCGCATCTGCTCTTCCCCTTCGCCCAGCAAGTCAAGCGTCCAGTCGTTGTAGCTGTTTTTGCCGTCATAATTTAAAAGCGCCATCGCCTGGATGATCAACTCCTGCCGTTTCTGATCCACCAGCCGGCCAACGTTCAAAACTCTCCTGGAACGCTGAGGCGCCGCCCGTTCAACCGGTTTAACGACCGGGTTGGGTAGGAATCGCAGTTTTTCTTCAGGTACATAGGGTTTCATCCCTTCTACAGCAACGTGTGAATTGGCTGTTACCACATCAGCATATTTATAGAGATAGCGCCGGAGTTGCGGCCAGGGCCAGGCCAGTTTCTGCCGTGTCGTATCGTTCCGTTCAGAGATCACCACTTTCCGTCCGAGCCCCAGGCAAGCGATCACCGCATAGACGTTATTTCGGGTCAAAAAAGTAACGACCACGGGAGCATCCGATTTTCGTATCGCCTGCCGCAGCCGCCAGACGCGCGGAATATTCTTGAATAGTGCCACCAGCTTACGGGGTGAGGCTCCCTCACCGCCGAGAACAATTCTCCGGACTCCGTTCGGCAGTGTAAATGCGTCCTTTTCCTCGCCCCGCATGGTAATCAAGTCCACGGTGCGGCCCTGCTCAGTCCAGAGCTTCATCAGGTTAACTGCCGCTCGCTCCGAACCGCCGCCGGTCAATCCACCCAAAGCAAAGGCGATTCGGGTGGGGTCAGCCATATTCTCCTTGCTGTCCAGGCTTTGCTTGACGTTAGAGTTGGCTGTTTGTCTACGTATAGGGTTCATCAGATTCTATTTGAGGCCTTGCCGCTTGTTTTCCAGCCTGCTGCACGATCACAAATTCAACGATTTCGGGATCTCAAGTAAAGCGATCTTTCTTCGCCCGCCATTCGCCGTATCCGAGGCAATAAAATGTCCCTTTCGATCCCAGCGAGGGTGTAGATCGCATCGAACCGGGCCGTCAAATCCTTTGGGAAGAAGGAATGAGCCCAGATGAACATACTTCCCGGAGTGGATATTGAACAGAAACAGATGCTGCCGCCGTTTCCAGTCCGGCTTGGTATCGGCAACAACCCAGCCGGGGTTCACCGGGTGGGCCATCGGATGAAAGTCTCCGATCTGTGGAATTTCGACGAACGATTTTTGTCGACGTTCCAGGTCGTAAAGGCAGGCCCTGTACCCACCCGGCCCATCTTCGCTGGTTAGAATGTTCTTATCATCGAGCCAGCAATAATGCGAAACAAAGCGGTTGGCCTCCAGCAGCCTCAGCTCTTTGCCAAAGATGTTGTAGAGGTAAAAGCGGTGAATCCGCCCTCCTCTGTGATCCGGATATATGTGGAAAAAAGCGATATGCTCCCCATCCGGTGAAAATGTGGCATGGTTCACATAATGGTCTCCTTCCCGGAGTGTATCTGCAGCCAGTTCCTCAAGGGATACCACCAGCTCCCCGCTTCCATTCTTCAGATCGATCAGTATCAAGCCGTCATCTTTCGGGGCCTTCATCTCCAGGGTCGGATCTTCCAGTTTTCGATATCCATACCCCGGCCGCAACCGGGCCAGCCTGGTGAAGTTGAGCGAAGCTGCAAACCTGCCGTTTGGGCCAAGAGCATAGGCCGGATGATCGAGCTCCCTCACCACACTCCTTTTCTCAATATCGTAATATACCGCTCCAAATCGCTCTCCGTTGAGCCGGTTGAAAACGATCTCCCGATCGGGTGCGGCAGGGTTCCACTGCAGCATACATCCCTGCTGCCACGACCAGGCAGCTGTCTCTGCAACTTCGTTGAATACTGTATTAAACGATCCGTCGGCCGATTGCTCAAAGTAGCCAACCTTCATCGCACTACATTCGGTTTCGAGGAGTTTATCGTCTCCAGAAACGGAACAAGCCAATACCCGGCGGTTATCCGCACTGAATGGAGACTTGTCGTGATATCCGAAAAAAGTGGCATGGGTGCCGTCTTGCAGCTCTATCCGTTTCGGTTTATCCAGTTGATTGCTGCCGGATGCGAGCCGGCCCGGGTTTTGGTTTTCTCTCAACCTCGAAATCCGTATTCTCAAACCCAGTCGTTTAAGCAGATATTTAATCGCTTGCTTCATGATATCTTAATACCGCATGAACCGTCCGTCAAAATCGATCTGTTTTGTTAATCCCCTTACCCTGTTCGGTACCGTAGGCGGTGCCGAGGTTCAAATCTATTACCTGGCAGCGGAGGCACTCAAACGAAACTGGAGCGTCAGCTATGTGACGCAGCCGGAACAGATCCCCAAACAGATTCCTGAAGAACTCCGTAGAGATTTTCGATTTATTCCGTTTGACCAATCGGGTGATGAAAAGAAAGATCTTGCCGGTATGAGCCAGGTACTTACGAGCATAGATGCGGATCTTTATTATCAGCGCGGACGTAAACTCTGGACCTGGTTTACCGGCGAGTTTGCTCGCAAGTCGGGGAAACCTCTGATCTATGCGGCCTCGATGGACCTGGACTGTAAAAAACATAAGTTTGTATTCAGAAGAACCGGCGGCCTCAAAGCGGTTTACAAAAATATTTCCCGGATGAGCGGAGACAGGAAGCTCGACAAGTTGACATTGCAGGGGATTCATCAGGCTTCACAAATTTTAGCACAAACCGAGCAGCAGAAAACTGGTTTTAAAAAAAACCTGGGGCTTGAGAGCTTCCTCTTTCCCAATATCCATCCAGTTCCGGAATCAGCGTCCATTGTTAAAAGCAGTCCGCCGGTTGTTCTCTGGCTCGCTACCGTTAAAGCCTGGAAGCAGCCGGAGGTTTTTATCAGGGCCGCCGAAAACCTGCAGCACCTTTCCTGCCGCTTTATTCTTGCCGGGCAGCTCTCCGACAGCCGTTTGATCGATCCGATCCGCAAGGCCGAGGCTTCGCTCAACAATTTCGAGTATCACCCGGATATTTCGTTTGAAGAGAGCAACCGCCTGATCGGCCGAGCATCGCTTTTTGTCAATACCAGCCGAAACGAGGAAGGGTTTCCTAACACCTACATCCAGGCGTGGCTGAGGCAAACCCCGACGCTGACTCTCAGATTCGATCCGGACGAGGTGATTCAAAAGCACAGGCTCGGTGAGCACTGCGGGTCGGTTCGCCGGCTGGAAAAGGCTATTGAATCCTACATCGAGTCTCCTCAAAAGAGACAGGAAGCGGGAAAACGTGCCCGTCACTATGCGATAGAGCATCACGGGCTTGAGAAAAAAGCCGAAGATTTTTTTGAACTTGCCGCACGGCTCACTGCCAGCCCTTCGCGGCCGTCGGTTCATTGATGGATGTTGAAGTCTCATAAACATGTCAGCTCCGCAGCCGTTTTCCTGCTCTTACCAGGACGGAACCCAGAATATTCAGTGAGCCGCGCAGCAGGCCTGCTTCTTTCGTCTCTTTTTTCCACTTGCCCAGGGCGGCTGCACCGAGGTCGTCCAGGCCGTCCCGGGTCGGGAAATAGCGAAAATAGATCTCCGGGCTGGCCCACTCTTCAATTTTCTTTCCGATCGCTTCGGGCGAGAGAGCGTTGGAGGGAAGCGGCTCCTTCTCTCCAAACGCGGCTTTGTCAAACAGATCGTTGTAAAGCGGCTGCTCTTTGTTGATATATACTTCTGCATGGTTCAGGACGCTGTCGGCAAACCCTTTCAGAGCCACCTTGTAGTCGGGGTCGGTATCTGCCCGCTCCCTCCACAACCCGATAAACAGCCCGGCTCTCTCCAGATGTTTGACCCCCTGAACAAACGCTTTGCGATAGATATCCCGGTTATATTGTTCCTCGTCGTGAATTCCGGTTACACAAGGAACTACCCTCCAGGGGTAGCCGACCTCCTCCATTTTTCCAAGTGTATATCGCTCGGGGCGGATCGACGTACCTTCCTCCGGAATTCGCCGGATCACCTCGCCGAGCAGTTCGGTACGGTAAAGATGGTTTCCTGCCTGGCGCGGCCCGCCGAAAAATTTATCCATCACATACCCCTGGATTTCACACACATGGCTTTTCTGCTTCTCCGCATGGCGAACCAT
>SLKI01000018.1 GCA_007134695.1 Balneolaceae bacterium | reverse complement strand
TGTGTTCCGCAAGTGCACGGGGCAAGTCGTGACGCCGTGCGTCATGTGTCGAATGTAGTGGAAACCGAGATCAATTCGGTTACGGATAACCCATTGGTGCTGGATGAGGAGGAGATTTTGAGCGGCGGTAATTTCCACGGCCAGCCGGTTGCCCTGGCGATCGACTACCTGAAGATTGCACTCGCTGAACTGGCCAGCATTTCCGAACGGCGCACCTATCTGCTGCTCGAAGGCCACGACGGGCTGCCCGACCTGCTGATGGAAGAGACCGGCATCAACTCCGGGTTTATGATTCCCCAGTATACTTCCGCTGCACTGGTTTCAGAAAACAAGGTACTTTGTCATCCGTCATCTGTCGATTCTATTCCAACCAGCCAGGGGCAGGAAGATCATGTGAGTATGGGAAGCATCGGAGCTATCCACCTGCTTAAAATCTATCAGAATCTTGTACAGGTTCTCGGAATTGAACTCTTCACGGCATCCCAGGCACTCGATTTCCGTAAACCACTGCGGCCCGGGAAGGGAGTTGAACTGGCCCACCGGATTGTCAGAGACTCCATCCCACATGCAACTGCAGACCACTACTTCCGAGATGAAATTGAAACGGCTGTTGATATGATCAACAAGAGAGTTCTGGTAGAGTCGGTCGAAAATGAATTGAAGAAACTGAATTGAATTATGCCGATTCTCAAAAACATATCAACGCTCTATACCTGTCGTGAAGATGGCGGACAGGATTCGGTCCATCCCATAGAAAACGGAGCTGTCATCTGGCAGGATGATATTATCGAATGGGTAGGGACTGAGAGTTCTATTCCTGCCGAATATGAGCACGAACCGATCATCGATGCTGCCAATCAAATTGTTGTTCCGGGGCTGGTAGACTGCCATACACATCTGGCTTTTGGCGGCTGGAGGCCTGATGAGTTCGAGATGAGAGTTCGGGGACAGAGTTATCTCGAGATTGCCAAGGCAGGTGGAGGGATTTTGTCGACGGTTCGTGCTACACGTGAGGCAACTGAAGATGAGCTGTTTGAGAAGTCCGCCAAATTGCTACAACGTATTGGCAAGCTGGGGGTCACAACGATCGAATGTAAAAGCGGCTACGGCCTTACACTCGAAGATGAACTGAAGACCCTGAAAGTCTATCGTCGATTATCTGAAACCATGCCCCTCCATCTTGTCTCTACTTTTCTGGGAGCCCATACGATTCCGCCGGAATTTAAAAATCGTCGAGAGGAGTATATCAAAGTGATTCTTGAAGAGATGATTCCAGCTGTCGCTGAACAAAACCTGGCCCGATTCTGTGATATTTTTGTTGAGGAGTCCGCTTTTACTGTCGATGAAGCGTTGACGATTCTGGAGAAGAGCAAAGAGTATGGACTGAAGCCAAAGCTGCACGCCGATCAGCTCACGTCCGGAGGAGGAGCGGAACTGGCAGCAGAAGTGGAGGCAGTGAGTGCCGATCACCTCGAACAGGTCTCTGATCAGGGAATCCGTGATATGGCGCAGAAGAATGTTGTCGGCGTCACGCTGCCGATTGCATCACTCTATACCCAGCAGCCCTATCTCGACTGCCGAAGGTTGGTCGAGGGCGGCGTTGAAGTGGCTGTAGCCACTGACTTCAATCCTGGATCCGCACCAAGTTATGATCTGCCTCTGGCGATGATGCTCTCATGCAATCATGGCCGGCTCACCCCGGCCCAGGCATTGAAGGGGGCAACGATCTATGCGGCAAAAGCTATCGGACTGGAAAACAAGGTTGGTTCAGTTGAGCCGGGCAAGTCGGCCGATTTTCTGCTTCTTGACCTACCAAGCATCAATTTCTGGCTCTATCACTTTACTCCGGATGTCGAAAAGAGAGTCTATCTGAAAGGTGAAGTGACAGACAGTTCTCAGTAATTGAAATCCAGCCGCGATCTATCACATTTTGGATCTATCACAGCCGGGTTCTATCAACACGCTGGGACTCATGATCACGAATTATTAATCCGAATCCGTTGCTGATTACAATACTCTGGTTTCTGGCAGGCCTAGCCGCTTTAATCATCGGAGCTGATCTTCTGGTTCGTGGTGCATCACGACTTGCATTTTCTCTGGGTGTTTCTAAATTGGTGATTGGCCTGACGGTCATTGCGTTTGGTACCAGTGCCCCGGAACTGGCAATCAGTATTCAGTCCGGACTCGAAGGAAAGCCGGATCTGCTGCTCGGAAATATCGTCGGCAGCAACATCACCAATATTTTGCTCATTCTGGGAATCTCTGCCCTTATTCTACCCATTACGGTGCACCCAAGACTGATCCGGCTGGATGTTCCCATCATGCTGTTGCTTACATTATTGCTACTCTTTTTTGTCTGGAACGGATCCATATCGGTTTTCGAAAGTTTTGTTCTGGTGACTCTTCTCACTGCTTACCTGATCTATCTGGCCAGAAACAGTGGGTCGGCTGTACCCCGGGAAATCAATACAGCCCGAAGATCCAAAGGAGTGCAATTTCTGTTTATCGGGATCGGACTGGTTCTGCTAATTTCCGGAGCCCGCCTGGTTGTGAGCAGTGCGGTTGAGCTCGCAGAATGGTTCGGTATCAGTGAGTTGATAATTGGGCTGACTATCGTTGCATTTGGAACATCTTTGCCTGAGGTGACAACTGCTGTTGTTGCAGCTGTACGCAAGGAGAGGGAACTGCTTATCAGTGGTGTGATCGGCAGCAACATACTCAATATTCTGGCAGTATTGGGTATCACTGGCCTTCTACTTTTCGAACCGATTCCTGTAACTGATGCATTGATTCGGTTTGATATTATGATTTTACTGGCAGCTTCATTCGCCTGTATACCGATCTTTTTTACCGGTCATCTGATCAGCCGAAAAGAGGGTGCTCTTTTTTTCAGCTACTATATAGCTTATATCATCTATCTGTTTCTTGCTTCCGCCGAACATGATGCGCTGCCGCTCTTCAGCCGAACGATGCTCCTATTTGTTCTTCCCATCACCCTGTTTACCATCATTACAATTGCTACCCGGGAGTGGAATAAGAGAAAAAGAATTTGGAACTTGATGGACAAGAATAAATAACGAGACAGCGATATGACCGAGAGACCTGAGAAATTATCTGAAAATCGTAAAGATGTCGACCCGAGAGTGGGTCAATTGATTACAGACAGGATTCAAGAGCAAACAAAAATCCTGCTGGCCGGTTTCCCCTGTGATGAAGGTGTTGCAATTAATAACGGCAGGCAGGGAGCAGCAAGTGCTCCTGCGAAAATCCGGGATAGGCTGAAGAAACTGACACCTGATTCTCGAATGAATGAACGGCATACCTTGCTGCTGAACAAGACCTGTGATTATGGTGATATCAAGCTGTCCGGAAAGCTGGAAAGAGACCAGATCCAGTTGGGTGATCTGATTTCCGAGCAACTGAAAGAGGATAGAATACCGGTTATTATGGGAGGAGGCCACGAAACCTCTTTTGGCCATTTCTTGGGCTATGTTTATACCGACCGGTCGGTATCTATTCTTAACATTGATGCACACACCGATGTACGGCCGCTTAAAGGGGGTAGAGCGCACTCCGGATCCCCCTTCAGACAGGCACTGGAACACCCCTCCGGGTGTTGTCAATCCTATCATGTGTTCGGCCTTTCTCCCTCTTCAGTTTCTGCAGCTCATGCCGCCTATATCGAGCAGCGTGGCGGAACCGTACGGTTTAATAATAATACCGACCTGAATACTGTACTTCGTTGCCTGGATGAATTGGAGAGTGATTCGGTAATGGTCACCATGGACATGGATGCTGTCGAGCAGGGCGCTGCGCCGGGAGTTAGTGCACCTGCTGCAGAAGGGATTTCATCGAAGCTTTGGCTTGAACTTGCCTATCAATTTGGAAAGCATCCCAAAGTGACCTCGTTCGATCTGTGTGAGGTCAATCCGAAGTTTGACCGTGACGGGCAGACTATCCGGCTTGCAGCACTAACCATCTGGTACTTTTTGAGAGGTGTTGCGATGCAGATGGGGCAAACGTAGAAAATTCAAACGTGGGTAGAGGTGGCAGCTGACGGGCACTTTTATATTCCAACCCGGTTTCAATTGCTTACGATTTCACCGGCGGCAGTTCCTTTCTACTTCTCCACGAGAATCCAGCCATCTTCGTCGATCATCTTCTTGGCGTATTTCCACTTGATCTCTTTCACCTCGTTGGTGCTCATATTTTGCACTTTCACCTTATCATTGCGCCCTGGCTCCTCATCGACGGTTACTGGCTGCCGCTTTTCGCCCGGAGCCTGGGGCTGCTGCTCCTGACCACCATTGGCCGGCTGCCCCCGGAATCCCATATTGGTCGAATCGGCATGCTGTGTCTGAAGTTTGTCGAGATCCACTTTCGCTTTCTGTTTCTGTGCCTGTTTGACTTTCGCCGGATCGGCCTGAATTTCGGGAACTGCTTTCCAGATCATAGAAATTGTTTCCCTGCTGATCGTATCGAGCAGATCCTTGAACATTCCAAATGCTTCTTTCTTGTACTCCAACAGGGGGTCTTTTTGCCCGAATGAACGCAACCCGATTCCCTCTTTCACCGTGTCCAGCTCCCGGAGATGCTCCATCCACTTGTCATCGATCGTCGAGAGGATGGCGGTTCTCTCCAGTGCCCTTGCCACTTCACGGCCTTCATTTTTTGCCGCTTTCTCCACATCCACAACTACTCGGATGCGGCGTATACCATCGGTAAAAATTACCTGAATTTTATTGGGTTTCTTCTCGGCATCCGACTCCTCGATCTTTTTGACGACCTGATAGAGCGGAGCGGCGATCAATTCTTCTTTCTTCCGGTGTGCCTCCAGTGCCTTTTCGATGATGTGGTCGACCAGGCCGTCTTCACCCAGTCCGGCCCACCAGTCGCGGTCGATTTCGATCTCGAGTGCCAGATTTCGCAGCACTTCATCTCTGAGTGTTTCAAACTCCCCTTCAGGGAAGTAGGTAGTGACCAGATTTTCTGCCAGATCCTCCAGCATGTCGAAAATATCGTTTTGCAGCTGTTCACCGCTCAGCGCATTCTTTCTCCGGGCATAGATCACATTACGCTGATTGTTAAGTACATCATCATACTCAAGCTGCTTTTTCCGAATGCTGAAGTTGTTTTGCTCCACCTTTTTCTGAGCACGTTCAAGCGACTTGGAAACCCAGGGGTGCTGAATCACCTCACCCTCTTCAAAATTGAGCCGGTCCATGATATTGGCGATCCGGTCAGAGCCCCCAAACAGTTGCATAAGGTCATCTTCCAGTGAAACAAAGAACTGCGACTCACCGGGATCACCCTGCCTCCCGGCACGACCCCTCAGCTGCAGGTCTATTCGGCGCGACTCGTGCCGCTCCGTTCCGACAATCGCCAGGCCGCCCTTCTCTTTGACTTCGGGTGTTAATTTGATGTCGGTACCCCGGCCCGCCATGTTGGTAGCAACGGTAACCGCTCCGGGCCGGCCGGCCATCTGTACGATTTCGCTTTCCCGGGCATGCTGCTTTGCATTCAATACGTTGTGCGGAATTTTCGCTCTTTTGAGCATCCGGCTGAGGGTCTCCGAAACATCAACACTAGTCGTACCGACAAGCACCGGCTGCCCTTTTTCGTGATATTCCCGGATTTTGTCCAGAACTGCGTTGTATTTTTCACGTTTGGTCCGGAAAATCAGATCCTCTTTGTCGTCACGAATAACCGGTTCGTTAGTCGGTATAATGACCACATCAAGTTCATAAATTTCGTTAAACTCACCCTCCTCTGTAGCTGCGGTACCGGTCATACCGGACAGCTTGTGGTACATTCTAAAGTAGTTCTGAAGTGTAATCGTCGCATAGGTCTGCGTGGCAGCCTCCACTTTCACCTGCTCTTTTGCCTCAATCGCCTGGTGTAATCCATCAGAATAGCGGCGTCCGGAAAGCACTCGTCCAGTGTGTTCATCCACGATCTGCACCTTCCCCTCCTGAACGATATATTCCTCCTCCTTCTCAAAGAGAGTGTAGGCTTTCAGAAGCTGGTTGATCGTATGAATCCGGTCGCTGCGCTCCCCGAAAAGGCGATGGATTTCGTTGAATCGCTTCTCCCGTTCCTGAGCAACCTCCTCCTCAACCTCCTCTTTTTTCTTCTTCTTGTAATCGTCGCTGAACTCGTCGTTCGACTCGATCTCTTCGATCTTTTCTTCGCGAAGCTGCTTGACCTCCTCTTCGATCTCCGAAGTCGCCATACCGAGATCCGGAATGACGAAAGCTTCGGGATCCTGATCCTTGTCGGTCAGAAATTCCCGCCCCTTCTCGGTCATCTCGATCGACTTCAATTTCATGTCGACCGCATAGTAAAGATACTCATCAACAAACGGCATACGTTTGGCGTTCTCCGCCAGATAGATGCTCTCGGTTTGACGGACCAGTTTCTGGATGGAGGGATCCTGCATCAGTTTCCGGAACTTGGCGTTCTTCGGAAAACCGCGCTCTGCACGGAACAGCGCCAGACCTGCTTCCTCTCTATTATCTTCTTCCAGATGTTTTTCCGCCTCGGAGACCAACTGGGCCACCAGCTTGCGCTGGGCTTTGACCAGATTTTCTACCTTCGGCTTCATCTCCTCATATTTTTGTGAATCGGAGCCCTGAGGCACTGGGCCGGAGATGATGAGCGGTGTTCGCGCTTCGTCGATCAAAATGGAATCCACCTCGTCGATTATAGCGTAATGGTGATGACGCTGAACAAGCTGGTCTTCGTTGATCACCATATTGTCACGAAGATAGTCGAAGCCAAACTCGTTGTTGGTCCCGTAAGTGATGTCGGCCCGATAAGCCTT
>SLKI01000034.1 GCA_007134695.1 Balneolaceae bacterium | reverse complement strand
TGCCGTTGGTCAGACCCACCATGGCAAGAAATCCGTTGTGCTGGAAATAGACCTCTCCGGCAACTTCTGTGGTGAAGGAATCCATAATATAATTGCCGACAAACGGGTTATAGATCGCCTGTCCGTTGTCACTTCTGCGGAAGTGAGCATCTCCGTAGTTGACCTCCATATGGCCCACCTTGATCGTCACTTTATCCATCAGGTCAGACATAAACCCATCCTGAATAAAGTCGAGCCGGTCGACCTGCATGTAGCCGCCCTTGACCCACGCTTCTGCGTGGTGGCGCGATGAGAGATAGGTTCTCAAGTGCATCCGCACTCCGTTATAAAGCTGAACATCGAGGTCCAGGTTGGATGTAGCCAGGTTGAAGTTGGACGAAAGGTCGTTCAAGTCTGCAAACGTACCGCTCTGGGTCAAGCCCTGGAACTGCAACGTATTGGCTCCGCCAACACGGATCCGAACGCCGTCGAACTCCACATCTGTCTCCTTCGACGTCTCAAATACATTAAGGCCGTTAAAGTCGGGTGCACGATAGAACTGTAGTTCTCTAGAGTTGCTGTCGTATTGTTGCGCCATTGCGTTCATATCCAGCAACAGAAGTGAACCAAGTAACAGGCTGATGGTTGTGATAAATGTTTTCATTGTCTTTGTTTTTTTATTGATAACTGATTTTTAAAAAACTCTTTAATTAAGCCGTCGGTCACTCAAGTTCGACTACCTGGGTTATCCTTTGATGAATAACTCGTCACCAAGGTCGGAAATCACTTGCTTGCCGGCTGACGGAATCCTCCTGTTAACATATGCAGGGCATTCCCTATAACGTGTGGGGAGATTCCCTACATGTGAGTAGAGTTCCCGAATGCCCATGGGATGAAAGAGACGTATTTGGAAGATCCCCTACATGTGAGTAGAGTTCAGGGCTGGAAGAGATTAGAGCAACTTGAGATTATATAGCTCTGGGAGTAGACGGACTTGGATCAAACCGGTCTGGAAATAGACGGTCATTGGATCAGGCAGGCCTGAGGTTACATAGAGCTCTTTTCCACCCACTGAACCGCACGGCGAAGCAGTTCATTGGCACTTTTCAAATCCATCTTCTCTTTGATGCGGGCACGATAGGACTCCACCGTTTTAACCGAAACATGTAGTTTTTGTGCAATATCTTTTGTTGTTTCCCCTTTGCCGGTCAGTTCAAACACCTCAAGTTCCCGGTCGCTGAGAAGCTCCAGCGGGTCGCTGCTTGAATTCCCTTTGCCGGTTGTCATCTTCATAATAATCTGGCTGCCGATCTCTTCACTTAAAAAGATACCTCCGTTAAGGATCTGCCGGGCTGCCTTGACCAGTGTATCTCCCGCTTCCAGCTTCATCAGATAACCTTTGGCTCCCGCACGAATCGCCCGTTCGGCGTAAAGTTCCTCATCGTGGCGCGATACCACCAGAATTTTCAGGTCGGGCAGCTGGCTGAGAAGATTTTTAATTAGCTCAATTCCATTCATCCCAGGCAGTGAGATATCGATCACTGCCAGATCCGGTTTCAAATCCAGTATGTTCTGAAGTGCCTCTTCCGCAGTTTCGGACTGCCCAGCCACGTCAAATTCAAGTTCACTCTGCAGCGTCATCGCCATCCCCTTTCGCATGAGCGGATGATCATCTACAATGTAGATCTCCTTTTTCTTGTTTGCCATATGTCAGAATCTATTGTTTGAGCACTATTTCTAATATTATCCAATTATAGGGATTGTACAGGTAACTCGCGCGCCGCCCATCCCGGAATCCGATATTTCCAGATTCGCCCCGATCAGGCTCGCCCTGAACTGCATAATTCGGACCCCCAGGCCGCCTTTTTCATCCCACTCTTCGGTAAAACCGGTACCGTTATCGTCAATTCTCAGCCGTATCCGATCTTCACTCGACACAAGCTGAATTCGAACTTCATCCGCATCGCCGTGTTTGACCGCATTGCTGACCGCTTCCTGTGCGATTCTGTAGAGATGGGTCACGTGCGTAGAATCCTCCAGTTCGATTGTTCCGTTGGAGCTGAAGGAACAGGTTATTCGAAACAGTTTTTCGGCGTGGGAAGTGAGACGGTCCAGTGCAGCTACTAGCCCTTCACTTTCAAACTCTACCGGGACAAGGCCTCTGGCCAGCTCCCGGGCATATTGATCCGCTTCTTTGATCTGTGAGGTGATCTCTTCGGCCTGATCGGCGAGCGGATGCTCCTCCTTGGCAAGATTTTTTGCCACACTGCGGCTAATAAGCCCGATGCCGGTCAACATCTGGCCCAGCCCGTCGTGCAGATCCTGGCCGATTCGGCGGCGTTCATGCTCGCTGGTCCGCAAAATCTCCAGCTCAAGCCGCCGCTGCTCGCTGATATCCCGAACAATTCCCGTGAAGATGCGATTGCCGCGTATTTTCGCTTCACTGACCGCCAGGTACATGGGAAACGTCTCCCCATTTTTTCTCCGGCCGGTTACTTCGCGACCCAGACCGATAATCTTTTTCTTCCCGGTTGTCAGGTAGTTGTCGATATAGTCGTCATGTTCACTTTTGTAGGGTTCCGGCATCAGGATGTGGACATTTTTACCAATCACTTCCGATTCGTTGTAATTGAATAGCTTTTCGGCAGCTTTGTTAAAGGTACGGATCAGCCCTTTATCGTTTATCGTAATGATCGCATCGACCGTCGTTTCGACGATACTTCGATATCGGGCCTCGCTCTCCCTCAGTTTTTGCTCGATTATACTCCGCTGAGTTTTGTCCCGGGCCAATTTTTCGGCAAATGCGAGGCGAATGTCGAGCCGCTGTTCATCGTAGATCGATTCGACGATACACTGATCGATACCCGCATCGAGCAGGTCATTGAATTGATCGATCGATTCGGGACTGAGAACCGAAACCAGTGTAAGCCGGTCTGCAGCATCGGCCGCTACAATCCGGCGGACCATGCCTACAATCTGTTCGTCGACATGACTGAAGATTATCAGAGACGCCGACCGCTCTCCAATACGCTCGGGGTCGAGATCTGTTGGCTCTATCAGGTCAACCTCATGACGCCGCAACTCTAACGCTCCCAAAAGGATCTGCCTATATTCGTTATCAACACCGATAAGCAGTGTATTCATAAGACCCGCCTGTCTTAAATTTCATAAGAATCTATAGGAATTGAATGAAAACTGAAAATTGTAAACGGAAATTGCCCGTTGAAAATCTTATCTTTTGCCGCCCTTAATTCAAGAACCAAATTAATTTCAGAACCTAAATTCTTAATAAAAAGCCTCTATTTCCATGGCAATCGAACGAACACTGACGATTTTAAAACCCGACTGCGTACGTAAAAACCTGGTCGGAGAGGTTACCCGGCGAATTCAGAAGGCCGGTTTTGACATACTGGCGATGAAAATGACTCGCCTGACTCCGGACACAGCTGCCGGTTTCTACGCTGTACACAAAGGAAAACCCTTTTTTGACAGCCTGGTCGAATTCATGAGCAGTGGCCCGTGCGTTCCAATGATCCTGGAAAAAGAGAATGCGATCGAGGATTTTCGCAAACTGATTGGTTCCACTAACCCCGAAGAGGCTGATGAGGGCACCATCCGTGCCGATTTTGCCGACAGTGTGGGAGAGAATATCGTTCACGGATCCGATTCGGTCGAAAACGGCAAGCTCGAAGCTGCCTACTTCTTTAGCGAACAGGAAGTGGTTGCCAACAAGTCCTGAAAAGCCGGCCACCTGTTTAGCCTGGAATCCGGATGCCGGGGCGAAATTGCTGGGCCCGGTTCGGATAATCGGTTATCAGGCCATCTACCCCCATCTCGAGCAGGCTTCTCATATCTTTAGATCGATTCACCGTCCAGGGAATCACTTTCATACCTCGCCGGTGCGCCTCCTCGACCATCTCTCGAGAGACGATTTGATAGCGCGGGCTCCAGATTTCGGGAGTGTATCCCAGTGTGTCAAGATAGCGGTCGAAAAGTGAGCCCCGATCTCTGCGTTCCGAAATGAGCATCGCCTGGGCGATATCAGGGTCAAGCTCCCTTAATGCTATCAGCGTAGCCGGATCAAAGGATTGCACGATCACCCGATCGAGCAGATCGAGCCCTTCAAACGGCTCAGAAGTTAACTCATCATATAACAGTTGCGCAAACTCCTCCGGCTCCGGAACCATGCTGTTATACCAGGAGGTATCACTCTTGGTCTCGATGCTGTACCGGACCGGATCGAGGCCCTGATCGGCCGCATACTGCTCAACTGCAAGAATTGCATCGATCATCAGCGGCTTGATCGCCGGAATCGGTTCCTGCATCGGGAAGTCCGGGTTGCCCCGACGACCGACATCATATCGGCGGGTCTCTTCATAGGTCATCTGAAATATATTGTGGCCCTGAGCCTGCCGACGGCGAACCGGAAGTCCGTCCGGTGCAGTGGAGATTTTGTGATTGAACCACGGCTCGTGAGAGACCAGGATCCGGCGGTCTGCAGTAACGACCACATCAAACTCAACGGTATCTACCCGGTAATCGACCGCTTTTTTAAAGCTCGGTATCGTGTTTTCGGGCAGCAGTCCACGGGCGCCCCGGTGCCCCTGAAGGTCGAAATCGTAGGTCATCGGTTCTTTACTGCAGGCAGCCATTAGCAAGATGATAAACAGAGTTATAAAAACACGCATGCACTGAGCTTTTGGTCAGGGAAATGACTGCCGGATCACCTTTTTTCGATCGACGAATCGATCGATACCTCACCTGTCAATGTTTTGTAAACAGGACATTTCTGCGAAATTTCGAGGAGTCGGTTGATCTGCTCTTCATCCAGGTCCCCTTTGACGATCACCTCTTTTTCGATCTTGTCGATCATCGCCCGGGGGTCGTCACAATCTTCACAATCCTCGGCGTGATCTTTGTGGTGGCGCAGTTCCAGGTAGATATCTTCAACCGGCCACCCTTTCCGTTCGGCATACATACGGAGGGTGATCGCCGTACAGGTGCCCAGCGACATCAGAAGAAGATCGTACGGATCGGGGCCAAGGTCTTGTCCACCTGCACTCTCAGGTTCATCGGCAATTAGTTGATGATCACCTGCATTGAGCACCGTTTTGTAATTCTGGCTGTCGAGATGGATATGTACAATCTTCTTCGGTTTGTCGCTCATTCAGTTTCCGATTTGTCGGGTTGACGTTTAGCGTGCTACTCCTCCGGCTCTTCCGGGTCCACTTTGTGCGTTTCGACAATATCGGAACTCTGTTCCTCTCCTTCCACCTTGCTTACTGCCGAATAGGCGTAGGCGACTCCGTCAACAACCTCCCAATCTTCGTACCAGGTCTCCACTGTCACCCGCCGGCCCTGCTGGGGATCCATCTCGCGCATCTCCACCATGATCGGAAGTGACGTGGCCGGGTCGAGGTAATAGGTGGCCGGGCTCTCCGATCCTATTCGAACCTGAACCGCATCTCTTCCGTCAAGCTCGGTATCCCCCAGGTACTCAGCCTCAAAATCATTCCAGTTCAGTGCAATGTTCAAGAAGTGCCTCTGATACTCACGAATGGCAGATTCAAACTGCTGAGGCGGCATCGGCTGCTCCTGCCCTGCAACACGCATTACACCTCCTTCCAGGTCGAGTTCTATCTCCACCAGGCCCATCGGAGCCTGAACTGCATTATTGAAGGACATCTCCCGGAAATTCAAAGTGGCAACATTCCCCAATGTCATGGGGCCCTGGGGGGTCTGCAGGGTCTGATTACTCTCCACCACAACGATATCGAACTCTCCGCCGGGAAGAATTGCATCGGCCATTCGGCCAAGCCACTCGCGGCCCATCTCTGCATCGCCGGCAACGGCCTCCTCATCATCCTCAGGCTCGGGGATCGTGATGTCGATCTCGTTAATCTGACCGAACTGTTCGAGTTGATCGCCAATTTCGGCACTATTACCAACAACCAGAATCTGGAGGGCATCCGGCTGCAGGTACTCCCTGGCAACACGCTGAATATCCTCGGTCGTGACAGCCTGAATCTCCTCTACCAGCCGCTCGAAAGTATCGGGGTCAAGGCCGGCATACTCATAGGAGATCCGCTCGTTGAGTACGCTCGCCCGACTGTTATAGCGGAAGACCAGCGAATTGAGAAATCGGTCGATCGTCTGTTCGAGCTCCTCTTCCGTTACCGGTTCGTTTTGAAGCCTTTCGATCTCATGACGAACCGACTCGATCGCTTCAGCGGTCGTCTCACTCCGGGTCATTACACCGGCTGTGAAGGTTCCCGGGTAGAAATTGTTGCTGCCGTAGGAACCGAAAACCGAATAAGCCAATCCCTGATCACTGCGGACATTCCGAAAAAGCCTACCGGAGAATCCGCCGCTCAGAACCCGGTTCATCACCTGGATTGCTGCATAGTCGGGGTTGTCCCGCATTCCACCGATATGCCCGAGCAGTACGTAACTCTGGTTGACATCCCGTCTGTCAATAAAATTGATGGTATTTTCAAATTCGTAGCCGATCTCCGGAAAATCGAGAGCCAGCTCCTCCCCGACCGGTACCGATGTAAACGCTTCGGTGAGTTTCTCTTTCATCACATCGGTCTCAAAATCGCCGATCACACCGATCATCAGGTTCTCTCCGACAAACGATTTTCTATGAAACTCCACCAGGTCTTCGCGTGAAATGTTGTCGATCGTCTCATATTCGGTATTACGCCCGTAAACTGATTCCGGACCGTAAATCAGCCGACGAAACTCCCGGTTGGCTACCTGCGACTGTTCGTCGTTGCGTCGGGAGATGGCACTTTTCTGCTGTGTTTTTGCCAGGTCGATGCGATCCTCGGGAAAAGCCGGGTTCGTCAACAGATCCACAAATACCGGAAGAAGATCATCAAAATCCTCTCTGAGCACGTTCATAGTAGCTGAACCGGAGGTAAACCCGATTCCCGTCTCCATCCTGGCCGCACGGTTTTCGAGCAGTTCGTTCAGGTCGTCGCCCGAAATAGAAGTTGTACCGCCTGTTCTCATCACCGTACCGGTAACAGAGTGCAGGCCGGTTTTTTCGTTCGGTACAAGAACTCCGCCTGTTCGCACCCGAACACGCAGTTCGATCAGCGGCAATTCATCATCCTCGACAAGATAGAACCGGATTCCGTTGTCGAGCTCAAACTCTTCCAGATCCGGCATTTCGAAACTGTTGAGCGGCGGGTACTCAATCTCATCCCATCGCTGCTGGGCGTCCACTACTTGCACGACTCCAATCAACCCGACCAGCACGGTTGTCAGAGCTGATTTCAATATCTGACTCAAGATTCCTGTTTTCATTTTTCTTACCCTATAGCTTTTTAAATTCTGAATATGTTGTCGGCCTCAATTGCCCGCATCAGCAACCTCTTCCTCATCTCGGTTGACGATTATGCCGACCGTTCGGTTCTGCTTGACCAGGTAGGTGTTGGCAACCCTCTCCAGATCTTCAAGAGTAACCTCCTGAAGCCGGTCCAGATCGGTGAAAACCCGGCGCCAGTCTCCCTGCTGTGCGTGCGTTTCTGCCAGCCGGAGCGCCAGCCCCATATTGGAGTTGAGCCCCCGTACAAGATTAGCCCTGGCGTTGGTGATCGCCCGATCGAGCTCCTCCTGTGTGATATCTCCAGCCTTGACCTTATCGATCTCCTCCTCGATGGTCGATTCTATATCATCAAGCGGTACATCCTGATTGGGAATAGCCAGTGTCATAAACATGGTCGGATATTTTGTTCCCGGAAAACCGATAAACGCGCCCACGTTCAATGCGAGCTGCTCATCCTGAACCATTCGCCTGTAAAGCCGCGAAGTTCTGCCTTCGGAGATAATCGATCCGAGAAGCTGCAGGGCAGCCCAGTCCGGATGCATCTGATCGACTGTGTGGTAACCGGCCAGAAAGATCGGCTGGCTGTCATCTTCGATCACAAACCGGCGTTCGCCCCGCTGCTCCGGCTCTTCGGTTGTGACAATCGGAGGCGGGTCACCAGCAGGAATATCACCGAAATAGATTTCGGCCAGCTCTCGCATCCGGTCGGGGTCCACATCTCCGGCAATGGCAAGAGTGAAGTTTTCAGGAACATAAAATCTTTCAAAAAACTCACGGGTATCCTGAATGGTGGTCGCCTGAATATCCGAAGGCCAGCCGATTACAGGGTTCCGGTAGGAGTGTGCCGAGAATGCTACACTGATAAACTCTTCGATCAGCCTTCCAACCGGTGTAGAATCGGTCCGCATCCGCCGCTCTTCACGAATTACCTCTTTTTCCACGTAAAACTCCCTGAATACCGGATTTTTAAACCGGTCCGACTCCAGGCTGAACCAGAGTTCCGCCTTGTTTTGCGGGAGGCTGTAAAAGTAACCGGTCGCATCGGCACTGGTAAATGCATTCAGGCCAGTCCCTCCCTCTCGTTCGATGATCTGGGAGAACTCGTTATTGACAACAAACTCGCCGGCTTTCTCCTGATACTCTTCAAACTCTTCCCAAAGGCGATCCAGATACTCCGGATCCGGATCCGCACTACTGTTTTCACGCAGCCAGGCCCGATAGGTCTCATCCATCTTGTCGATATAAACCTGCTCCTGTTCCCAGTCGGTCGTACCGATCTCCTTCGTCCCTTTGAAAACCATATGCTCAAAAATATGAGCGATCCCCGTACGCCCGACCGGTTCGTCAGCACTTCCCACATCTACAAACGTGATAAAACTTGCAATCGGCGCAACATCCCGCTCGATGACGATGAAGTGAAGGCCGTTGTCGAGGGTGAACTCGGTCACCCGCTCTTCAAATGTTTCCAGATTCTGGGCCCAGCCTGCCGTGGACAGCAGAAATACCGCTGTGAAGCTGGCGAGTACCCCGATAGCTCGATCTCGCATAACACTCCTGTTTTTATAATGATGATTAGTAAACAATCGATCTTGTACGACACGCCTCTGATGAAGATTCATTAACTTTCAAGGCGATCGGTAATCACTGACTTGTAAGCCATTAACTATTTGGCTTATCAGTTCATTGTCTCTAAACCGACGGTTTGAAGACTTTTGCTATTATACTGATCGTCGAATAAAGAATAAAGCAAATAAATCCATTATGAAATTCCAGACCCGCGCTATCCATTCCGGCATGCAAACCGAGGGGAAAAACAGGGAAATTGTTCCGCCGATCTCCGTCAGTACCATCTATCAACTGGATCCTGAAGGGCGTAAAGAGGGAGACCTTCATTACACTCGGCTCGATAATCCGAACCGGAGACAGCTCGAAATATTGCTGGCCGACCTGGAGGAAGGGGCCGAAGCTGCAGCGTTCTCTTCGGGTGTCGCCGCTGCCGCTGCCGTTTTTCAGGCACTTGATCCGGGTGATCACATCATCTTGCCGGAGGATATCTATGCCGGCAACCGCAAACTGGTCGAAAATATTATGCTCCGATGGGGCCTGGAGGCGGACTTTATAACGATGAACGACCCCTCGGATGTTGAAGCTGCGATCCGGGAAAACACCTCCCTGATCTGGATTGAAACCCCCTCCAACCCGACAATGCAGATTACCGACATCCGCTCCGTATGCCGGAATGCCGCCGACCGGAAGATCCTCACGGCGGTGGACAACACCTGGCCTACACCCGTCAATCAGCTGCCGCTCCAGCTCGGCGCCGACCTGGTGGTCCACTCGACGACCAAATATTTCGGGGGGCACAGTGATATTCTCGGCGGCGCCGTCATCGCCAGAGAATCCGACGATCGTTTCGGCCGCATCCGGATCAATCAGCGCCTGGGAGGGGCTGTCCCCTCACCGCACGACTGCTGGCTTCTGAGCCGAAGCATCCGTACGCTCGCTTGCAGAATGAAAGAACATAACCGTCACGCCGCTATTGTGGCCGAGTATCTGACCCAGGAGCCGGCTGTCGAAAAGGTGATCTATCCGGGCCTGGAGTCCCACCCCGGCCACCAGGTCGCAAAGAAACAGATGATGGGATTTGGCGGGATGGTTTCGTTTCTGATCCGGGGCGGCAGCCGTGAGGCGATCGAGGTGGTCGGCCGATCGAAACTGATCAACCGGGCGACCAGCCTTGGAGGAGTGGAGAGCACCTGGGAGCACCGAAGAAGCAGTGAAGGCGAAGGATCTCGAACGCCCGAGAATCTGATCCGCATCAGTGTTGGGCTGGAACATCCGGACGATCTGGTCGACGATATCCGGGCTTCGCTGAAGCCGCTGACAGACTGAACTGAACGTTTCCGGCGCGAACCGTCCGGCAATGATTGTAAGAACTGGCCACGTTGTGCATCGTCGCAGATGGATTTGCGGTTGAACATCCTTGCAGATGAATTTGCGGTTGTGCATCGTCGCAGATGGATTTGCGGTTGAGCATCTGCCGCGGCCCGGCCGCATCAAATAACTGTATGATTGAACTGGCGTTTCTGAACGCGGCCGCCGATCTCTCCGTTACATAGTAAAAGGAAATTGCAATTCGATCCCCGGGCACTTGAAACTACTTGTCATCATCGCACTGTTCTTGACGGCCGGAATGGCCCAGATTGCAGGAGAGAAAGTCACCGTGGAGGGCTATCTGCAGCTATTCGGACACGAGCCGTTTTCAAGAATTGCTGTGATCACCGAGTCGCACGGAAGGCTCTTTCTGGATGTAAGTGATGCTAAAAGAGACAGCCTCTGGGCCGAAAGTAAGGATCGGATCCGGATCAAGGGATACATTGTTGATAAAGAGTTTTACGGCGAACCACATCCGCACATCACCCTTGAAAAATGGAAATGGATCGAAGAGTGAGCTGGAAAGAGTCGATCGAAAAGTTTGCCGAACAGGCCGGGATCAGTCAATCTCTTACACAGCGGATTGTCCTGTTAACCGGCCTGATAGAAAAACTGATTCTGGACAAAAATTATGAGTCGATCTACCGCCTGGCTTCCGAATTGCCGGAACAGGCTGCCCGTGTAATTGGAGAGCCCGACAATGCAGATGCGGCTGAACCGATCCGCCAAACGGTATCCAATCTTGCCGAAGATGAGATTGTTCACCTGCTTCGACTCTATACCATCTTCTTCCACTTGGTCAACTCGCTCGAACAGCACGAAATTATCCGCATCAACCGTAACCGGGCGATCCAGAGCAGCCCCGAAAACCCGCGAACCGAAAGCATCGGCGATGTGGTACGCCATTTTCATAACCGTGGCTACAGCTTTGAACAAGCAGCCGGCCTGTTTGCCCGGCTCGATATCCAGCCCACCATCACTGCCCATCCGACCGAGGCCCGGCGGCGTAGTATTCTCAACAAACAGGATCAGATTACCGGGGCGATTGCACGGCTCGATCAGGCAGGCCTCACACCCGATGAAAAGGAGTCGCTGCTGCATCATGTGATCAACCAATTGATTCTGCTTATTTCTACCGACGAAGTGCGGGCGGAACGGCTCACGGTGGAGGATGAAGTGGAGAACGGGCTCTTCTATTTTACCCATTCCATCTGGGATACAATCCCCCGGATCTATGACGATATTCGGAACGCATTTGATACCTACTACAGCAGAATTCCGAGCCAGCCTGTGATCCTGAAATACCGCTCCTGGATCGGGAGCGACCGGGACGGTAACCCGAACGTAACTGCTGACGTCACCTGGAACACCCTGCTTGAACAGCGAAAAACCGCCCTGGAGCTCTACCTGAAGGAGCTCGATGAACTTCGCAGAGATCTCAGTGTATCCAGAAAACTGATCGAAATCCCGGAAAAGCTCCTCGAATCCCTAAAGAAAGATGAGAAAGAGGCGCCGGTATCCGATCGGTTCCGAAGGCGCTACAAAAATGAACCGTTCCGCCGAAAAATCACTCATATGATGCAGCGGCTGCGCAAGCTTCTGGCCGATTTGAACGAACCGGACAAACTGCCGACCGGCAGTGACGATCTCTGGCGTATCGACCATTTTATCGCCGACCTGGAACTGATTCGGGATTGTCTGATAGAGTGTAATCTGGAAGATGTGGCCGAGTTTGGCCGTTTCCATAACCTGCTGATCCGGGCCCGTACATTCGGGTTTCATCTGGCGGCCCTCGACATCCGTCAGCACAGTGAGTTGCATGAGGAGTGTGTAGGGGAGCTGCTCAAACTGGCAGGAGTAGAAGGTCACTACCCCGGGTTGCCGGAAGAGGAGAAAGTAGCCATTCTCACATCCGAACTGAAAAACCCGAGACCGCTTATCCCGGTTCGGGCTGAACTCTCTTCCGGGGCCGAAAGAGTTATGAGTGTATTCCATCTGTTGAATCGCATGATGGAGCTCGACTCTCAATGTTTCGGAAACTATATCATCAGCATGACGCACGGAGTGAGCGACCTGCTGGAGGTTCTGCTTCTGGCAAAGGAATCAGGGTTGTGGAGTTATCGTGACGGCGAAGTGGAGAGCCGAATCGATGTTGTGCCTCTGTTCGAGACGATCGACGACCTGGACCGCAGCGCCGGGGTAATGAATGAGATCTTCGACAACACCCTCTACCACTTGCAACTGGAGGCTCGAGGCCGGTTTCAGGAGATTATGCTCGGCTACTCCGACAGTAACAAAGATGGCGGGTACTGGATGGCGAACTGGGCGCTTCACAAGGCTCAACAGGAGTTGGGGCATACTCTACGGAATTACAAGGTCGACTTTCGGCTTTTTCACGGGCGCGGCGGAACGGTCGGCAGAGGCGGCGGCCGGTCGAATCGTGCGATTCTCGGCCTCCCGCCGGTCAGCAACAACGGCCGAATTCGATTTACCGAGCAGGGCGAAATTCTTTCGTTCCGATACTCCCTGCCCGACATCACTCGACGACACCTCGAGCAGGTCGTCTCGGCTGTTGCTCGTGTAACGGCAGCCGGTGAAGAGGAGGTGATAGATAACACGGTAGCGCGGGATATAACGGCGACTCACGAAAACGATCATGCTTCTGAACTTGAATCTGCCGATTCGAGTGATGCAGCGGCCGGAAGGAGCAGATCGGGGGAGCAGGCCGCATCAGACTTCCACAACACCATGGAGCGTTTGGCCGTACGATCGATGGAAGCCTACCGGAAGCTGATCGACCATCCCGACTTCTGGGATTGGTATCGAACAGTGACCCCGGTCGAACAGATTGGCAACCTGCCTATCGCGTCACGGCCGGTTTCCCGAGGCGGTGACGGGGGGCTGCAGTTCGAAAATCTGCGCGCAATCCCATGGGTTTTTGCCTGGACGCAGGTGCGTTACAACATACCCGGCTGGTACGGGGTCGGGACCGCCCTGTCGGGTGAACTTGCGGCCGGCGGCAAACTTGAAAGCGGTAATAAACTTGAAGCTGGCAAGAAACGGGAAACCGAAGAGAAAATTGAGGCTGGCACGAAACGGGAAATCGAAGAGAAAATTGAAGCCGACAAAACACTCCAGAAATTTCGACACTGGTACGAGGAGAAAATCTTTTTCCGCACGATTCTGGATAACGCCCAGCGCGAGATGGCGCGAACCCATCTGCCGACCTCCCGGCTTTATATCGGCCAGGATTCTGTCGGAGACCCGTTTCATCGGCTTCTTATCAACGAATTTGGAAAAACAAGGGAGGCCGTTCTCCAGATTACCGGCCAGAAAGAGCTCCTCGACAATCGGAAAGTGATCAAAGATTCGATCCATTTCCGCAATCACTTCACCTATCCGCTCAACGTGATCCAGGCGGATCTGCTGAAACGCTGGTCGCAGGCTCCATCAGAACAGGAAAAAAAGATGTTGCGCGACCTGATCTTTCTGAGTATCAACAGCGTGGCCGCCGCCATGCAGAGTACGGGCTGATGCGGCTCTATTTTGCCGAACTACTTTGCCGAACTACCTGCCTGGCCCGCAAATTCAGCCAATTGCGCCCTGAATTTCGGCGCGCCGCCGTTGGCCGGATGGCGCACGTGGACAAACTTGAGGCCCAGCCGCTGGAGAGTCGCCTCGCACTTGCGCCCGACAGCCACCAGCCGGGCTCCGTCAAACAGCTCCAGAAATGACGGCAGCAGTTTCAGGCCCGCCTCAAGCTCTTCGTCGGTAGGTGTTCGGTTGCTGAGCAGCCCTTTTTCCGGCTTGTACGGGTGCCAGGGAACAGCGTTCCAGAGGACCACCTCATAGGGGTCGATCCCCATCTCTACAAGGCTGCCCCAGACGATTGTGGCGGTCGGTTCGCTCATCCCGTTCGGATTGACCTCCTTTTTGCTCGTCCTCGACGGCGCAATGCCGGTGAATACGTGATCGGGGGTAACGGCATATTTCTCTCGCTGATGGCCAAGCAGAATCCGCTCCGAGGTCATGGCAATTCCGGAAAAGTGGCCGCCCTGATAGCCCAGAGCTTCGGCGATCAGCAGATAGCGGGCGCGTCCGATCCGCTCCTCCAGGTAGGTTTGAAACTGTTTTCGACGCACTTCCGGGGAGTCCCGATGGGCATCGTGATGCGGGTCTATTTCAAACCAGGGGTTGAAAAGCCGGTCGTTGGGCTTCTCTCTCAAAGAGTCGATGAATGTGGTAATCATGGAAAAAGTTTAGGTCGAAGAGTGCAGATCGGTCGTTATTTTAGGAAAAAAGCCGTTATTTTAGAACTTCTTAATCAATAAACCGGATCGATGCCGTGAAATCCTTAGAAATTCATACCGTAGAGAGCAGCAGAGTCAGCCAGACAGATTTTGACAACCTCGAATTCGGTCGGGTCTTTTCCGATCATATGTTCGAGATGGAATATAGGGATGGAGAGTGGCAAAACCCGAAGATCATCCCGTATGGCCCGATTTCCTTTACTCCGGCTCTCAACGTATTCCACTACGGGCAGGCGGTTTTTGAAGGGATGAAAGCCTATTTCGTGGACGAGGAGACGATCCACCTGTTCCGCCCCCGGGACCATCACAACCGGCTCAATTTCTCCTGCCGCCGAATCTGTATACCGGAAACCGGTTACGATCAGTTTATCCAGGCACTGGAAACACTCCTCCGGCTCGATGCACGATGGGTTCCGGAGAAGAAAGGCCGTTCGCTTTATGTCAGGCCGGTCATTTTTGCCTCCGAAGAGTATCTGGCAGCCAAAGCATCCCGATTCTACCGATTTTATATCATCACCAGCCCGGTCGGCGCCTACTACAGCGAAGGGTTCAACCCGGTATCTCTGACCACATCAGGAAAATATGTGCGAGCCGTTCGCGGCGGTACCGGCGAAGTTAAAACGGCAGGCAATTATGCGGCCAGCTTTCTCCCCGCCCAAAAAGCGCAGGAGGAGGGATTTACCCAGGTGCTCTGGCTTGATGCGGTCGAAGGCCGATACGTTGAAGAGGTGGGCACGATGAACATCTTTTTCAAAATTGATGACAAGCTGGTAACGCCCAAACTCTCCGGATCGGTTCTCAACGGTATCACCCGGCGGTCGGTGATCGAGCTGGCAAATCATGAAGGGATACCCATCGAGGAGCGGCGAATCTCTATCGACGAGGTGATGGAGGCTGGACGGGAAGATCGACTCGAGGAGGTGTTCGGTTCCGGTACGGCTGCTGTCATCTCACCGGTGGACCGGATTCATCACGAAGGCGAAGTGATCGACATCGGCCAGGGGACGATCGGCCCGATAGCTAAAAAAATGTTCGATACGATTACCGGTATTCAGTATGGAGAGCTGGATGATCCTTTTGGCTGGACCCATCCGGTTAAAGTGAAGAGTCCGGAGGAGAGTCTTTCGTAAGGTATTTCTCGCCCAGGCCGTGCAGAATCACAAGAGCGGCGGTAACGATCATAAAAGTAACCCCATAGGCGATCGCAACAAGCGCCAGGTAGATACTCATACTCCCCGAAACGATCTGTGCGGCATGCGGCCAGAGGTACATAAACCAGATGTAGAAGGGCGTCAGAAAAAGTAAAATGGACAAAATACCGGTAAGAAAATAGGCAAATCGCAATATCGACAAAGACCAGCGAAACTTGTTTTTACTCACCCACTCGTAGCTTTCCATGGTTCGGTTCTCCATTTGGTGGCAGGTTTCTGTAATTCCCGGACGGAACCACCGGTCCTGGTGGCTGGAGCTTTGATTGGAGTTGTGCCAGAGATTTTACAGTTATCACAATCAAAATATGAGATCTATTCCTGCCAATATCCAGCTCAACCCGCTACATGATCCCTTGCTCCAATCGTATACTGGTGAGCGAGGGTCTGGCTGATGCGGCCGAACTCATCGAACTGAAGGTCGACTCGGCCAAGATTGATCCCGCTGTGGCCGGCCTGTGTTACCAGGGTAGAGTTTCCGTCGGGCGTCCGGATCGCTTCCGGCTGATCCATAAAAGTATGAGTATGACCTCCGATGACCAGATCGATACCGTTTGTCTGTGAGGCGAGTTTGCGGTCATCGATCCTTTCGTCGTCGTAATGATACCCCAGATGGCTCAGGCAGATAATGTAATCACAACGATGATATCCTCTCAGGCTTTCCGCCATTCCCCGGGCCCAGCGAACCGGATCAAGATACTCCACATCCCCATACAGCTCCGGCCGCACGACGCCATCGAGCCGGATCCCAAGACCGAATATCCCAAAGCGCAAACCGGCGACCTCCCGCACAATGAACGGTTCGACAAATGGCGCCATCGGGGTACCGTCCACCCGGTAGTTGGCGCAGAGTATCGGGAAATCCGCTGCCGGGGCCACATCAGCAAAACCGTCCAGGCCGTTATCGAATTCGTGGTTGCCCAGACAGATCGCATCATACCCCATCTGCGACATCAACTTCAAATCTTTCTCCCCGCCAAACACGTTAAACCACGGCGTTCCCTGAAAGACGTCCCCGGCATCCAGTAACAGCGTATGAGGCGACCCCCGGCGGATCTTTTTGACAAGCGTCGCCCGCCGGGAGATCCCTCCCAGACCCGCATATTCAACTGCGTTATCCGGAAAGGGGTCGAGCCGGGCGTGGGTATCGTTGGTGTAGAGGATCGTTACCGTCTCGGCTGCAGTTGCGGCGTCAGCCTGCCCGGACAGCCCGGACAACCCGTCAAGTTTGCCTGCTGCAACAGGTTCGACGGCTCCTGGTACAGCGGGCCCGGTAATCTGCCGTGCCATACTCTGGCCTGCTATAAGGCTGCCGGCCGTTAGAACCACACATTTTTTCAAAAACTCGCTCCGTTTCACACCATCGTACGTTTTAACAGTTTACATTTCTCGAATGTGCAAATCCACCCCGTTACATTTCACGAATACGCAAGTCCACCTCGGGGGCAACTTCCCGATAGCGCCTCAAATGATCGATAAACAGATCGCGGATCAACAGGTCGAAATCATGCCGTGTGTTGTGCTCCAGAAGCGAGTCAAAACCGCCGCCCCCGCCGGCCACATAGCTGCTGGTTGCCAGATAGTATGTCCGTTCCGGGTCCAGATGTTCGGAATTGACCAGAATTCCCGTTGCCCTTCCGTTGTTAATCATCATCCGTAACCCGCTCACAGGCACTCCCCCGCGTGATGCGATCTCATCGGCCAGTTTGGCAATTTTGCTGCCCGGCATCTCCAGCACCACCAGTGTATTGTCGTACGGCATAAACTGGTAGAGGTGGTCAAGGGTAATCGGCCCTTCCCGAAATTCGATGCCAAAACCATCGCGGTTGATCAGTGCCAGATGTACAAATCTCTCCATCTCGTGAGAAGCTCTGTATCGAAGCATATCGGCGGTAAGATTGCCGAGGCTGCTCTCGGGTTTTCCGAAATGAAAATTACCCAGGGCTTCAACCACCCTTCTGTCCATCTCCTCGCCGTAGATCTCCCGCCATGATGCAAGTTTAGCTTCGATCTCTTCATCTTTGTCCAGAGATTCGTCGATGGTATAAAACGGCTCCGCTTCCACGCCGGTGAGTTTTTCCTGAGACGTGCAGGAGAGGAGCAACAAAAACAGAAGGAGTATCGTCAGGTGGTTAAATCGCACAGGCAATGAGATTCACAAAGTAATTTACAGAGGAAGTTGATTTTAAAAAGTATCGGCCGGCTCATCTAGAAACGGCTGGTTCTTAAACCACCGGCCGCCGATTTTAGCTGATTTTAACGGCGCTGGCGCATCATGTTCATCATCAGGTCGGCGATCCCTATCATCCGCGCACCTTCCGGTATATCGAACCGTTCCGGGTTGACAGCTCTGCGATCGACCTGCCGTGCTTCTACCCGCGTAATCAACCGATCCCCATCGTAATAGTCGATCTGAAGCGGAAAACTTCGTCGGTTCATAAAAACTTCGATCGGCATATCGATCTCGATCACACTGGAAAGCGTCTGGTCCCAGGTGTCCTGAAGCATACCCCACCGGATCTGAATCTCGTCGGTCAACCAAACCGATACATAGCGGTCGGAATTCTCTTCATGCACCTTGAACTGTTCGGTGCGAAACCCGAGAATCTGCTGAGTCTGACCCGTCTCTTCAAGCCGGGTATCCCAGTCGAACGATCTTGATTGGCCCTGGTTGCCACCCTGCATCCGCCCGATCAGATTGGCAAGGCCCTGGACCTCATCTTTGGAGATCTGCATCGCTTGCTCGCTGCCCGAAAGAAATACAAAATCCTGACGGTCGTTTCGCACCATGAAAGCGTCGGCATCCAAGCCGGGGAATGCACGGTAGCGAAAGTTGGATTGCAGCAGAATACGATCGGGGGTGGCGAAAAACTGGACAGTTCGGGTCGGGCTGTTCGGCTCGTCGGGTTCAAAAGCGTGAAACCGAACTTCGCCTTCGAACTGGGCCGATGCGACTTGGGCTGATGCGTTTTGGGCCGAGATAGTTTGAGCCGCTGCGGTAGGAGCAGAGACGATTTGAGCTGATGCGTCTTGGGTTGATGCGACTTGGGCCGATATGCTCCGAGGAGCGAGTGCAGCCACGGAAAACAGCAACGCCGCTATGGTAAATGAAAAAATTCGGAAACTCATGTCGCTCAATTTACAAAAGATTCAGGCATCGACCAGTTCACCGTGGTCCACGTTCACTTTATGGATCCAGCCGCCGGCCACCACATCGTCACCTTCGTAGCAGACCACAGCTTGCCCGGGTGTGATCGCTTCTCGCCCTGCCGGGAACTCCACTTCGATTTCATCGTCGCCGGTGCGGCGCAACACGCCCATGGCACCCGCATCATTATAGCGGATCTTGCCGGTGATCTCCATTTCGCCGCCGGGCACCCGGTCGTACTTGACCATGTTGACCTCTTTGGCCCGGCAGGTGGTCTGGATCAGATCCTCCTTCTCTCCGACGGTGATGACGTTGTTTTTCGCATCGATATTCGTGACGTAGACCGGCCGTCCCAGCGCCAGCTTGAGTCCGCGCCGCTGGCCGATCGTATAATAGGGGTAGCCTTTGTGTTCGCCGATTATGTTGCCGTGTTTGTCGACAAATTTGCCACCCTTGACCTGCTCTTCAAGTCCGTCGACCTTGTCGTTGAGGAACCGGTGATAGTCGTTGTCGGGGATAAAGCAGATTTCGTAGGAATCGGGCTTGTTGGCCACATTGAGCAGTCCGTAGTCTTCGGCCATTTGCCGGATTTCTGTTTTCCGGTAACTGCCAAGCGGGAAGATCGTCCGGGCCAGGTGTTCCTGGCTGACGCCCCAGAGTGCATAGGACTGGTCTTTGTTGTGGTCCCACCCTTTTGATATCACATACCGGCCGTTTTCCTCGCGGACGTTGGCGTAATGTCCGGTAGCGATATAGTCGCAGCCGAGGTCGTCGGCGCGGCGGAGCAGGGCTGCCCATTTGATATGGGTGTTGCAGAGCACGCAGGGATTGGGTGTGCGCCCGCTGGTGTAATCTTCGATAAAGCGGTCGATCACCCAGTCGCCGAACTCATCACGGATGTCGACGATAAAATGTTTGAAGCCATGCCGGACGGCGATCTGCCGGGCGTCGTTCATCGACTCGACAGTGCAGCAGCCCGTTTCTTTCCCGTCATTACCCCCGCTTCGGTGGTAATCCCAGGTCTTCATCGTAATTCCGATCACGTCGTATCCCTGCTCTTTGAGCATAACCGCCGAGACCGTGGAGTCTACGCCACCGCTCATCGCTACCAGGACACGTCCTTTGCCGCTCATTGTTGCTTCGAGTTTCGCTTGTTTGTGGTTAAATGGCCGGTCTTCTCCCTTTCGGAGGCCGAATCTCCCCTTTCAGGGACCGAACCTTTAAAGATAAGGGTTTTTGAATGGAAATGTTCCGAATCGGCTAACGCTGCGGAGGCATGAAAATTTCAATCGGCCAGCCGATTTTCATAGATTCCCAGGTAGTCTACACCATTGATACGAAACCCGCATCACTCATGATGCTTCCAGAGTACATGATTGGATTCACCCTCAGTTTGATGGTAGATTTAATTTAACTACATCATAAGGATGATATTGATCATCAGTTTCGATTAATGCATAGATTATACCGTTATGCACGTCATAATGACTAACATCCATATGCAGTTCCAATGAGTGCAAATAATCTCCTGTATATAAATCATAAACATCAATCAGATTAGAGCGAATGGCACTCCCCCCGAGGTGCATTACATAGATCTTGCCATTGTCTATCGCAATTTCTCCGGAAGCAAAGATAGAGTCCCCAGAAGGATTTACAGCTCTCATTTGACCTCTTTCCTCGACGTTTAAAATAAGTCCATTGATCGGCTCAATAGTTTTGCGTTCAATTATTTCTCCACTCTCATGGTTATAGATACGTAAAACACCAAAGCGCCTGCTTGCATATATCCACCTATTTTCAACTGCATCGACTATACCTTCATAAATCAACGGTGATGTGACTCCATTCATAACACTTTTTATGGAATCGAATTGCTGAGCTCGAGATGTCAAATTTCGATCAAACATTATAAACAAGGGCTCACCTTCTACCATTGAAGAATTTTTTACAACGATACCATCTTGTAGCATTGCAACTTTAGCCAGTGCGAAATCAACATTTAATTCTCCTATAACTTCCCCGTGGAAGTCCAATAAAGTTAAACGCCGCAGTATGTGGTCAGAAACGATAATCTGACGATCTTCAACGTCAACCGCATATCCACTGATTTCCATAAACTCTCCAGGTCCGCGACCGGCGCCCCCGATAACCTCCATTGAAGCATGATCATCCAAATTAATTTTAAGGACTGTGTGATTTTGAAAATCAGTTAGGAAAAGCAATCCTTCATCGGGAACTCTGATTCGTCCCAATGCACCGGTGTCATCTGCACGAATGGTGAACCGGTCCATTTCTCCGTCGATATTCTTAATAATTCTTACATCATCTTCCTGGGCAATACTATTGGGAAATAGATACTCAATATCTTGCCCGTATACCGGATGAAATAAACTGAATATTATAACTATGATGACGAGCCTGATATTCATGTTTAAAAATTCTATGCAACCCAATATAAAGAGGCAATTTCAATAATTAATAAATTTGCGTAACAGGCTCTTTTTGAATAACTCTTGGTACTATATATAATGTTCACCTTTTTTGACATTTAATCTTCTCCCACTTCATCATCTTCTTCGTCATACCCTTTACAAATAATAGTGTAATCGGAACCATCAGGATCATTGACTTCTATATGACCACAATATATCTGATTATCTTCACCACATGAAGAAAGTAAATCATCACATGGATTGAAGGATAATAATTCATCCACCTCTTCCGATCCACATTGAAGCGCAATATTTTCAAAAGATTCAAATTGCACTATTGAAACGTCTGCATTCTCAATAGACGAGATTTCACTCATACCATTTAAAACTATAAACAAGCCTATGAGTATTGATACTGAGAGAATATGTGTTTTTACAATCATAATAATCCTCCAATTATTTACTGTTTTTTGACTTCATTGCAATTTTAAATAACACCCTCTCACCTTTACTGTCAATCCCCATAAAATGGGTATTATTTTCACCAGTTGAAGTCTTGACAATCATGACAACTCCTTTTCCATCAATGTTTTATAGATTTACGCCTAAAGAGGGTCGTTTTTCAAAAAATTTTGATGCCTGTGCGCACTCTCATACGGTTCTCAATGACCAAACTTGCCAAATACCAGAATCGGATCCCCTTCATCATCGATTTGCTCAAGGATCCGGCGGAGTTCTTCGACGGGCTCCTCTCCCGATTCCTCAACATCAAACGGTGTCACCAGGTTGACAATCCAGTCCCCATCCGTCGTGAAAGGCGTGCCGTGCCAGCCCATCCGGTTGTCGGTAAATGACGATATATCAGCAGATCGACCGGATTGAAGATCATGAAAATAGATGTAATCTCTGCCTTCCAGACGGTAGTGAACATAGATCACCTGTTCGGTCTCAAAGATATCGAGGGTATGGACGTACATCCCCTGATCGCGGAAGAACCGGTCCCGATTGTCATACGAGCCGGCAAGAAACTCCTCGTCGATCCAAAAGTCTCCAAAATCGAACGAATAAGCCGGCTTCACCGAGTAGTCACCTTCATCACCAGTTACCCGGTAGACCACAGGTTCATACATCGGAATCACCGAAAGTGTATCACCGGTTTTAAAAAGATACCGATAGGTATGCCCTCCTTTCAGTGCATGATTTTGAAACGGAACTGCCTGGTGGAGAAGTTCCTGTTGCTCAAAGTCATAGATTTGAACCAGGTTTCGGCTTCTGTTATGCAACGTACGACCAGCTTCACTGACAAGCGTCTGCTCATCTAACATTTCAAAAATTTGTACGGAAAAATTCCTCGGTAGCTCTTCACTGCGAATAAACTCCCCGGACTGTTTGTCGAAAAACAGAAAATTGATGTTTGTCGAAATTATTAGATGTGATTCGGTAACAGCAAAATCATAGACCCTGTCGTACTCTCCCGGTCCCCGGCCCGGTTCGTCGATCATATAGTTGAACTGGCCGTCGCGATCGAAACTAAAAAATCTTGAATGTCCCCCACCTAAACCCTCATCGCGAATATATATTGAAGATTCGTCCACATGAATCTGACGAACTTCCCGCAAAATAAGCTCTCCGGGCAGGTCCAGAGCGACGTAACGGACCTCACGAAGCCAATCGGAGATCGGATATTCTGCAGCCTGGTCGGGACGAACCGAATAGGCTGTTATCTGATCGAGCTTTTCTTGGTGCAATGTCCATGCTTCCCGATCTGTTTCACTTAATTCCGGTGAAGGTTGATCTTCGGTATTGCATCCCCAAACCAAGAACAATAAGGCAAAGCCACTATAGAAAAAAGTCGAATGGTTCACAGTCCTCTCTTCCTTAGTTGATTTTCCCGCGACTGTAATAAAAGAAGAGTTCATTCCTGAGTGAAAATAGGGATAGATAAGTTTTTTTACTGGTCCAGGTTTTAGGGCCCAGCTCCAAAATACATACCGGGTATGATTTTATCATTTATTAAATGCCAGAATGCAACCTCAAATTCAACTTTTTTGTAAAATCATCTGCAGAAGACCCGGAGGCCTCACTTTAAAGTTACTGCGAACTGTGCTCCCTGAACGATCGAACCATCGAATCGGCCAGATGGTGATAGGATTCGTACTGTTTTTCTGTAGAACTGAATTGGATCAAATAAACCAGATTATCGCCCTGCAGAATCCATTTAGTTCTGAACGACTCAACAATAGTTCCATCATCAAATTCCAAATCTCCCGAGTTCCTTATTTCCACACCGGTCAGGCTATTGAGCTCAAACGGATTTTCTTCCATCGGATTGCTCTCCCTGTAAAACTGTAACACTTCTTCATAATCGGTTTCATACGTATCAATTGAAAACTGAACTACCAACTCTTCCCCCTCTTCGGCTGGAGTCCAGAAATAGTCTCTGAAGAGCTGCGTCCCAAAGATCGATTCCCTTGGAAAATGTGCGGCGTGCTCGCTGCCTTGGGATGAAATGGTCCAGGTCTCCGGAATTTCGATAGTATACCAGTCGGTGGTTCTTGTCTGAACTGCTTCCTGACCGAAGGAAACCTGGGTAAACATCAACATGAAAAGCAGCGTATAAATGAGTGTACTATTCTTTGAGTTTTTCATTTTCGAAATTGATGAACTTTTTTACTCCCTCCAGCCTGAGGGGAGGTTAAAAGAATAGATAGCATCCTGGGTATGACTGATCGCGAAGATTCGATCGGAATCGATATCTAATGTAAATCGATGAATATCATACTCTTCCGGTATTAGAAACTGGTGTACAGGAGTGCCTTGCCAGTCGAGAACCTGAATCCATTTCTTCTGTGGGTTTTCGAGTAAACGGTTTTCAACACCCTCGTACAGCAAAAATATATACTCTTCTGTTGCAGCAACAAAATTGTAGTAGGTCATCACTTCACCCAACTGAAATTCCTCCAATCCGAATTCAGCCGCCGGAAGCTGTTCAACGATACTATATTTCTGGACAACTTCATTTGAATTGAGATCGATTATCTCGATGGTCGGGTAGAATCTTCCTGCCATAACAGCTTTTTCCCGCTCCTGGGAAATTGCCGGAACTTTAGCGTTTAGATTAGTCTCCGCCATCGTATCGAATGGAAAGATCGAAAGATTGTGAAGCTCGACCAGTTGATACTCCCCTTCCTCCGGTTCAAGAATATATACACCACGTCTCTCGTCAAGTTGTCGATTAAACCTGTCATCATAAATTCCGATCAACCTCTCTCCATCCGGGTGCAGAAATTGAAACTGGGTGCTCATTAACGATGACGGCAGTCGTCCTGACCGTGCTACTACGGTTTCACCAAGATCCGTGGATGCTGAAATGTCAATCGTCATAAATTGATGTCTATCATTCAGGTAAATGAGGCCCAAAATCCTATCGGAGTCCCTATAAATGTCTAATAGATATGGCAGTTCATTCATTTCACCGGGCCCTTCGCCAGATTCACCAAATTCGGCAAGGAGATTGAAATCCGTATCAATGACCTTGAAATAAGGCGGCCTCATTTTTGTCAGAACAATAACCGAATCTGCCGATAAAATAGTTAGATTACTAAACTCTTGTTCCAATATCCTCTCACCCTGCAGTTCTTCAGCATCTGGAAACGAACCGGTATAGGTGAATTCCAAACCTTCACTGCAGGATGAGAGCAGTATGGCAACAATGATGAGACAGAACCATTTATATTGAGCCATATTTATTTCTATAATTTACGGGAACGGAGCCGAAGCTTATTCCTTCCTGATGTTACTTAAGAATCCTCAGTCTTGACCCGGGTTACTAGGCGCACATTGGCCCGGATCTTCTCCTTCTCCAGTCCTCGATGTACAAGTGCTGCATTCTGTGTATGATCTCCAAATCTTCCATTTTCTCGCAGAAGAGTGGCAGGTTATCATGTTACTTCCTGCAATCACTAAAGAAGTGCAAGGAGTGAACGATTTTTCATTAAGCTTCAAGTTATTTGTAGTTGTTACTTGAAAACCACTAAACATCAAAAAAACAAAAATATTAATGTTAGAGATGCTTTTTTAAGAAACATAAATTGCCTCACAATTTATCAATTATAATTATAGTTGCAAATCCATTTTGCATATAAAAGCCCAAGTTGTCAATCCCCACAAAGTGGGTATTATTTTCACCATTTTATTTCTCCCATTCAGGGCAATTGTCTCTCCACCAATCCTTTAGCGCTCCGTACCCTCGAAGGCCCAATTTCTTCCTGACATTCTTCCAGTGCGAGTGAACGGTATGGATCGACATGCCCAGCTTATCTGCAATTTCCTTTGCGGAATTCCCTTTGCCAGTTAACTCCAGTACGCTGCACTCTACCGGAGTCAGTTCCATAAGCGCACTCAGAAATTCCGAATGGCTTCCCGACGAATTTTCTTTATGTCCTGAATCTCTCATTACGGTTCATGTTGGGTTACTGATTTGAGTTTAACCCTGAAACCGCTAATGCATTGGTAACTCGATAAGATTGATATCTGAATCGAATCCCTGCCGATATTGTCAAGTAGCGTTAATGACTTGCTTCATCACTACTTGCCCCTACCTCATATTCAGAGTAATAATCCAAGCAAATAAAAGCAAATTGATTATTACCACTACTTTATTTTCTACTTTTACCTGACTTGACCAAAGCGGGCAGGCATCGTCAGCAATCCGATGATACTGTCCCCTGCAGTTCTACTGCATGTAGAGATAGGGCTTCCAGTCCTCCTGGACACCACCCAGGATATCCCGGAAAAAGGTGATATGGATCGGACGGAACGGCTTTCTCTTGAGCGGCATCTTCGCCTCGTCGGGAGTCCGGTTTCCTTTTTTGACGTTACACCGTGTACAGGCGGTCACCAGGTTTTCCCAACTGTCCCGGCCGCCGCGGCTTTTCGGTAACACATGATCGAGCGTCAGGTCCGACTTGGTGCCGCAGTATTGGCACGCATGACGGTCCCGTTTCATAACGTTCTTTCTGGAGAGGACAATCCTTGTGTAGGGAATATTGATAAATCGCCTCAATCGAATGACCGAAGGATAGTCGAACTGGTCATCTACCGTCCGAATCTTGCGGGTGGGATCTTCATGGAGCAGCTCCGCTTTCTCCATAAACAGGAGCTTGACAGACCGCGGCACCGAGCAGATGCTCAACGGTTGGTAATCCTGATTTAATACAAGTACACTGCCATCCATAAATGGTTCAGATTTGATAATGGGTTACTCCGGAAGCCGGATTTCTCAATCAATGTAAACTTGTCTCACAAGCAATTCCGTATTCCCCGAATTCATCATAATCTGTCAAACGGGTTTAAACAGCCCCTATTATGGCTTTTTTTGGTAAAAAATTCAACTTCAAACTTTCTCAAATTCCATTTCACCTATTCTTAAAAAGCCCCTATTTTAAGAGAAAATAAAATCAGAACGTGTTGCAAGGAGGCTTTGTAAGCGCTACCAACTCCCCCAGGCAAATCCAATCTGCAGAGGTATGATCAATCACTACACGACCGGCTACTACAAGGAACCCGGACCCAAGCTCGACCAGGAATCTCCGTTTGAATCGATGATGCAGCGGTTTCGTTTTGCCGCCGAAATTCTCAATCTGGATGAAGGGATGTTCCACTTTCTCGCCAGCCCCGAAAAGCAGGTTACGGTATCGGTACCGCTGGTACGCGACAATGGCGACATTGAAGTCTACGAAGGTTACAGGGTGATCCATGACAACGTACTCGGCCCTTCGAAAGGCGGAATTCGATACTCACCCGATGTCACACTCGAAGAGGTCAAAGCTCTTGCTGCCTGGATGACCTGGAAGTGTGCTGTCGTCAATGTCCCCTTCGGCGGCGCCAAGGGAGGTGTCCGGTGCAATCCGAGCGAATTTTCCGACCGCGAACTCGAGCGGCTGACCCGTCGCTATACTGCAAGTATGCTTGGCATTTTCGGACCCGACCGGGATATCCCTGCTCCCGACATGAATACCAATGAGCAGGTGATGACCTGGATTATGGACACCTACAGTATGAATTCACAAAAAACCGAAACGGCAGTCGTTACCGGCAAGCCGATTATTCTCGGCGGTTCAAAAGGCCGAAAAGAGGCGACCGGCCGCGGGGTGGTTACCACTGTATTGGCCGCGTTGAGCAAAGAGGGCCGGATGCCCAATAAGGTCAGTGTAGCCGTCCAGGGATTCGGAAACGTGGGGTCCGTTTCGGCCAGGCTGCTCTACGAACAGGGTGCTAAAATCGTTGCAATCAGCGATGTGAGCGGTGGCCTTTACAACAGCAATGGAATCGATATACCGGCTGCAATCGAGTACACCGCAAACGGCCGTAAACCGCTCGAAGGCTTTCCGGGCGGCGATAAAATTACAAATGAGGAGCTGCTGAAACTGAAGTGCGATGTCCTCATCCCGGCAGCCAAAGAAGACCAGATCAATCGGAAAAACGCTGCCGACATCAATGCCCGGATCATCGCCGAAGGCGCCAACGGCCCCATCACCGCCAATGCCGACAATATTCTGGAAGAGAAGGAGATTATGGTGATCCCCGACATCCTGGCCAACGCCGGCGGGGTTACCGTATCCTACTTCGAGTGGGTTCAGGACAGACAAGGCTACTTCTGGACCGAAGAGCGTGTCAACAGGCGTTTAAACCGCATGATGCGGGATGCATTCGACAATATTTACAAGGTCAGCGAAGAACACGATATTACCTTGCGTCAGGCCGCCTATGTATATGCAATCGACAAAGTGGCCACGACGCTGAAAATGCGGGGAATCTACGCCTGATCCCGGTTGCTCTTGTGAACTTTAAAAATCGTCATGTCCTCAACGTACGAGCTGGAACTCAAATCGACGTTCTCGGAAACCGAAAAAGTGCCCGATTTTGTAGAGTCGGTAGCCAACCGGGCCGGGCTGAAAAATGAATTGAAAGAAAAAATCATGCTCGCCCTGAGCGAAGCGGCCACCAACGCTATCGTCCACGGAAACAAAGAGAACAACAAGAAGCTCGTCTCAATAGTCGTCGATATAACCAGCAACTGGGTGGAAATTCAGGTAAAGGACGAAGGGGAAGGGTTCAATCCGGATGATCTCCCCGATCCGACCAAAGATGAGAATCTGCTAAATCCCGGCGGCCGCGGCATCTTTCTCATCGAAGAGTTTGCAGACAAAGTGAATTATGGAGACGAAGGCCGCCTGGTCATCATGAAATTCAAAAGGCCCTGAGCCGGCCTCTCCAAATTCTTGCTCCGCCACTCAAATACTTGCTCCACTACTCCGGACTCTCTGTAACACTTGAATACACACCTGGGCGGCAATCTTACAGCCCGATATGCTGCAGCACCCCGCTCAACCTCAGCAGTTCCGTTTCTGCCAGTTTTGCCTCAAATATCGCTTCAATCAGCCTGTTTTCGGCGTTTAACAGGGCCCTCTGAGCCTCCCGAAACTCCAGATTGCTGATCGCACCCAGACGAAAACGCTCCAGGGCAATATCCAAAGTCTCTTCGGCCACCCCGAGATTCTCCTGTTCAAGATCCACAAGTTCCAGGGTGTTTTCATAGTCTCGAAACGCCCGGGCAAACGTTGCTTCAAGCCTGTTTAGCTCATCCTCAACAAAAAGCTCGCTATTCTTGCGGTTTATCTCTGCATTTTGCACCCGAAGCCGGTTGTTAAACCCGTCGAACAGGTTGATGCGGGCAGTAATTCCGACATTGAACCCCTGGGTTTCATTAAACAGTAAAAAACCGCCGCCCCCGTCGGTTCGGCTATAACTATATCCGCTGGTCAGCTCAAGCTCCGGCAGGCGAGAACCCCGGATCTCCCTAAGTTCCAGTTCGGCAATCCGGCTTTCGATCCGTGCCATCTGCAATGAAGCATTCTCCTCAACCATTCTGTTATAAAGTTCATCATAGGTAAGCTGACGGTTTAACGCCAGTTCCGAAGAGGTCTCAAACACCATGAGTGGGTCTCTGGCCAGTAGTTCATTGAGGCGGATGCGGGCAGCTTCCAGCCGATTCTCCTCCCGAAGAAGTGCTGCCCTGTCGGCATTGAGATCGGTTCTCGCCTGCAATAGCTCATATTCGGATCCAGTACCCAGATCCAGTTTTGTTTCCGCAATCTCAATTCGCTCCCGCGTAATCTCGATCGACGATTCAATCACCTCAAGCTGATCACGAACACGGTTCACATCGGAATAAGCGGTTATTACCTGCTCAACAAGAAGCTCCAGGTTCAGCCTGAACTCCTCCTCGCCAAGCTGCTCAAGCTCTCCGAGCCGGTCGTAACCGATAAACATCTGCATCCCGTCAAAAAGGGTCCAGCTGAGGTTGATGCCGGCGTTTGTAAACGTAGATCTTGCACCCAGGTTTTCACTCACTTCATCGGCACCTGCAAGCTCAAAGCGGCTATCCTCTACACTCCCGCTGCGGGAGCCGTTGGCTGTGAGCGTCGGTAGAAATCCGGCGTTACCGAGCGTCCGGTTGTTGGAGGCGATCTCCGCCCGGTTTCTCTGGATTTGAATGCCGTAATTATTTTCCAGGCTGATTCGTATCGCTTCGTCGAGCGTCAGAGTTTTTTCAAGTGTATCTGTGGTAGTTGAATTCGGGTTAATGAAAATTGAAGTGTATTTTTTATCACTATGAGCTCCGATGCAGACCGGACTCTCGAAGTCTACAGAGTAGGCCTGGTTACTGGAGTCCGTGGTGCAGTTTAGGCCTGCAGCAGACTTCACATCCCCCGGCATCAACAGTGAGAGGAAGAGCAGCAAATTAAAAAGATTCATTTCAGAGAGGTTACTTGGAGTTCTTCAGCTTTCTTCAACCGTTCTTCGTCAACCTCGATCAGTTTCTTCTCAGAAGCAAAGTAGGTGTAGATGGCCGGTATCACATAAAGTGAGAGGAAACTTCCGACGATCAAACCGAAGATAACAGCGATACCCATCGAGATGCGGCTTTCCGATCCCGCACCAAAGGCCAGTGCGATCGGCAATACACCAAGCACGGTAGATAAAGTGGTCATCAGAATTGGACGGAAACGGACGGCTGCCGCATCTTTGATCGATTCGACGAGCCCCATCCCCTCTTCCTGTCGCTGATTGGCGAATTCCACGATCAGGATACCGTTCTTGGTCACCAGGCCGATCAGCATGATCATCCCGATCTGGCTGAAGATGTTGAGCGATTCGTTAAAATACCAGAGTGCCAATAGAGATCCGAACAGGGCAAGTGGTACGGTAAATAGTATGATAAATGGATCACGGAAGCTCTCGAACTGGGCGGCCAGTACCAGGTAGACCAGGACGATTGCAAAAATAAATATGAGCCCGATTGCTGCGGCGCTTTCGGCAAAATCTCTCGACGCGCCGGCAAGGTCGGTCACAAATCGTTCGTCAAGCACATTTGCAGCAATTTCATCCATGGCATCGATTCCGTCTCCAATGGTATATCCGGGAGCCAGAGCAGCAGAGATGGTTGCCGAAACGTATCGATTAAACCGATAGAGCTGCGGCGGCGCACTGCTTTCGGTGACTTCGACCAGGTTATCCAGTTGAATCAATTCACCCCGGTCGTTTCGTACATGAATGGAGCGCAGATCGATCGGCTCGTTTCGCCGGTCTCGCTGCATCTGTCCGATCACCCAGTACTGTTTGGAGTCCATGATAAAGAAACCGAAACGAGTTCCGCTGAGAGACAGTTGCAATGTCTGGGCTATATCCCCGGTCGAGACTCCCAGAGACCGGGCGCGATTCCGATCGATATTTACCTGGAGCTCGGGACGGTTGAACTTCAGATTCACATCCCCGAATGTGAATACCGGATGATTATTCACTTCATCGAGAAATATGGGAATGATCTCATTCAGGTTGTCCAGAGACTGTGTCTGCAGCACATACTGCACCGGTAAACCACCTCGTCGCTGGCCGATCGACTGTGGCTGGGAAACAAAAGTCTGGGCACCAGTCAATTCTCCCAGTTTTTCAGACAGCATATCGGCAATCTCTTGCTGTGAACGATCCCGGTCGCGCCGGTCGACCAGGCTGATAAATCCGAATGCGGAATTGACCGCACCAATCGCACCAAACCCGGGCGAGGTGACGGTGTTGATCGCAAGGAGCTCGGGAACATGCTCGCGGACAGTTCCAATAAGGTCATCCACATAGGCATCCATATACTCATATGTTGCGCCTTCGGGAGCGGTCGAAGCGATCCGCATCTGACCGCGATCTTCCATCGGTGCAATTTCGCGCGGCAGGATTGAATTGATCCAGATACCGATGATTGCAGCCATGGCGATCACTACAAATGCAAGCCAGCGCCGCTCCATAAATGCATCCAGTGATGTTTTATATTTCCGGTTAAGCCATTGAAAGAATGGTTCCGTTGCCTCGTAAAATCTGCTTTTGCGATCACTCTTCTGAAGGATCTTGGTCGAAAGCATCGGGGTGAGCGTAAGCGCGACAAACGACGAGATGGCAACCGCCCCGGCAATCACCACACCAAACTCCCGGAAGAGACGGCCGGTATTTCCGCCCAGGAATAGAATCGGCATGAAGACCGAAATCAGGGCGAGCGAAGTCGCAATAATAGCAAAAAAGATCTCTCTGGAGCCGAGGATTCCCGCTTCGATATTGGGCAGCCCCATCTCCATTTTGGCGTAGATATTCTCCAGAACGATGATCGCATCATCCACCACCAGGCCGATCGACAGGACAATGGCCAATAACGTGAGAACATTGATCGAAAACCCGGCCAGATACATAATAAAAAAGGAGCCGATCAGCGCAATCGGAATCACGATAATCGGAATCAGAGTCGTGCGCCAATCGCGCAAAAAGAGGAAAATGATCAAAATCACCAGAGCGAACGCGATAAATATTGTCTGCTGCACTTCGGCGATCGAATCCCGTATGTACTCCGTGGAATCAAATCCGATGGCCAGCTCGATATCCTCCGGCAGATCCGTCTTGATTCGCTCTACGCGTTCATGGAATTCATCAGCAATATTGATCTGATTCGATCCCGGCTGGGGTATCACCACCACGCCGACCATCGGTACACCATTTCGTTTCAGGACCGTCCGTTCATTTTGAGCCCCCAGCTCTGCCGTTCCAATATCCCGAAATCGAACCACATTGCCGTTCGATTCGGTGATGATCAGATTGTTAAACTCTTCGGGGGTGGTCATCCGCCCCATCGTCCGAACCGTCAGCTCGGTAGTCAGCCCTTCGATTCGTCCGGAGGGCAGCTCGATATTTTCACGATTGAGCGCCTGTTGTACATCGAGCGGTGTAAGCCCGTAGGCGGCCAGCCTGAGCGGGTCCATCCAGAGCCTCATAGCGTACTGACGGGAACCCCAGACCCGAATTTCGCTGACACCGGGAATCGTTTGAAGCTGCTCCTTGAATATATTCTCCGCAATCGCGGTCAGATCCAGCAGATTTCTACTCTCGCTGTTGACGTTGAGAAAAATGATCGGAAAAGCGTCGGCATCCGCCTTGGTTACCGTAGGTGGTTCCGCATCAGCCGGTAAAAATCGCTGCGCCCTGGCTACCCGGTCTCTCACATCATTTGCCGCTGCTTCAAGATCCATCTCAACGTCAAATTCGATAGTGATGCTGCTGGCTCCCTCCCGGCTGACCGACGAGAGAGTCCGGATTCCCGCAACCGCGTTGAGCGATTCTTCAAGCGGTTCGGTAATCTGAGATTCGATCACATCGGCATTTGCCCCTACGTAGTCAGTCTGTACCGTTACGACCGGCGGGTCGACAGACGGATATTCCCGAACACCCAGAAGGAAAAAAGCGATGACCCCGAACAGCACGATCACAATCGACATGACCGATGCCAGGACCGGTCGGCGGATACTTAGTGAGGTCAGTCTCATCGGTGGCTGGAATTTGTAACTTGTGTCAAATCTACCGGCATTCCGGGGCGAACCTGCAGCAATCCCGTCGTTAAAACAGTATCACCGGGCGCCAGCCCTTCAACAACCTGTACGGCACGATCGGTTCGGATTCCAGTTGTGACTTCCCTCTCTTCGGCTACACCGTTGTTATAGACAAACACCTTCTGCCTGTTGAGTTCAGGAAGTACGGCTATAGCGGGGATCATCAAAGCGTTGTCGATTGTTTCCAGGATCAGTTCGATATTTGCGAATGCGCCCGGTACCAGCATCCGATCGGGGTTGTCGCTGATAGCTCTGATTCTGAGTGTACGTGTCTGATCGTCAATTCTCGGTTCTACAGCATACACCTCACCTACAAAAGTGGAATCGTAGCCTTGTACAGTAAACTCGATCCGGTCTCCCACATCAACCCGGGTTACGTAACGCTCGGGGATGGAGAAATCGATCTTCACCTGCGAAATGTCATTTAATGTGGCAATGTTCGTCTCCGACGTAATAAAGCTGCCCGGGCTGATAAATTTTAATCCGATATGCCCGTCAAACGGCGCCCGGATCTCGGTCTTTTCGATCTGTGCATCGATCAGCTCCAGCTCGGAACGTAGTACATTAACCTGATTCACCGTTTCGTCATACTCCTCCTGACTTACACCGCCTCTCTCGAGAAGCCGCTGTTGCCGGACTTCCCTTTGCTCTGCCAGATTGAGCTGAAATTGAGCTCTCCGCCGCTGAGCCTGTAATTCATTGTCGTTGATCTTGAGCAACAACTGCCCCTGTTCAACGGGCCGGCCTTCCTCAAAAAGTATTTCTGTAACCATTCCGGCCATCTCCGCTCTCAGATCTACGACCTCGTTGGCTCGAAGTGAGCCGCTTGAATAGATGATATCTTCCAGAACCTCAGGTTCCAGAGTGACCGCTTCAACAGGAAGTCGGTTTTGTGATTGACTTTCTTCTGTATTGTCGGCCGTGGTGCTTAAAAGCGGATGAACTTTGGGCCAGGCCAGCACCCCGAGGGCCAGCAGAAACAAGCCGTAAATCAGAATTCGTTTAATCGTCATGGGTTATTGATGCAGGATAAAAATCGCGGGAATCCTCCTGAAGATTCGGATCCCGAAGTTTTGATAAAAACGAAGAAGATCACCAGATCGTTTTCCAACGGCAAGAGAAAAGTTGCAAAAATTTGTATTTCTTTGGGTTATCGACACAAAAAAAGCGATACATCTGTGGAATGCACCGCTTTTTCTGCTCCTCAACCATGGAGTCGAATGCCGCCGGTTTAAACTTTTGACAAAACAGCCACTAACCCGTTTGCCCGGTATCTCTCGGCAAATTCTGCAATTGCAGATCTACTCGATCTCTCAATTAAGCTGAGCTTCAAGTTTGCTCTTGATCTGATTCTTCGGAACGGCTCCGATAATCTGATCCACTACTTCTCCATTTTTAAAAATAAGCAGGGACGGTATACTGCGAATTCCATACTTGACCGAAACCTGCGGATTGTGATCGACATTGACCTTTCCAACTTTCGCCTTGCCTTCAAATTCGCCGGCCAGCTCTTCGACAACCGGTCCGACCATCCGGCAGGGCCCGCACCATTCTGCCCAAAAATCAACCAGTACGGGCTGGTTCGAGTTCTCTACCTCATTTTCAAAATTGTTGTCTGTAAACTCTATCGGTTTTGACATGATATATCTTGCGTTGTGTTACTGTATCTACGGTTTGATTAAATTTGCTACTCAAAATAACGCTTATTTTGCCACTTGCGCATATCGCTTTTCCTTATGCGGCTGATTGCTGCTCACTATCCGGCTGATTCCGGCTAGTTACTGACTAAATGCCCATGAACCGGCTGACTACAAATCATATTACGGCCGGCTGGGCCGTCAATTAGCAAACTGAAGAATCTTTTGAGCCTTTGCTGCTAATCAGATGCGGGCTGAAATGAAATTCTTACCTGATTCAATGATCGAGTGTTATTCTGCCGTAGTTTACTCTTTTGTCCGCATCAGCCCAACCGCCTTTTCGCCAACCAGGTTACGCAAACCCGTCATCAGTTCATTGTTCGGTTCCACGACAAATTTTCTCACATTCAACGGTATCGGCTTGTCTGATTGACTGCTGTGGACCAGAAAGCGCACCGGGGTATTCCCCTTATGACGGCTGAAGAGCGATGCCATCTCATGCAGATCCTCGTCGGTCACCAAATCGGTCTCCAGGTTGAGGTTGAGCTGCAACTGATCCTGAAATTTCTCTCGCAGATTCTCCACCCGATCCATCGACTTGATAATCACTTTCGGCTGCGCATCCCGCCGGTCGAGCTGGCCGTCGACCATCACGATGGTATCGGTTTGAATCATACCGTGATACCGGTCGAACACATCATTGAAAGCGATCGCCTCTATGCCGCCCCTGAGGTCTTCAAGCGTAAGAAATGCGAAAGGGCGTCCTTTCCTGTCGTTCAGCTGCCGGACGGCTGTTACAATACCTACAAATCTGACATTGGATTTACTGGTGACCTCCTGCAGAGTATTTGGATCCAGATCGTGACTGGAGAAGAGTCGAATATCCTCTCGGAATCTGTCGAGTGGATGCCCACTCAAATAGAATCCGATCAGCTCGCGTTCTTTGTTGAGCCGTTTGATATTGGACCAGGGTTTACACTCGCGAAGTTTCGGCTCTTCAAGAGCGCTGCTGCCCGTACCGCCCTGACCAAAGAGGCTTGCCTGGTTGAGGCGCTGCTCCTCCTGTTTGCGGGAAGCGTAACTCATAATATCATCGACACTCTCAAGCAGTTGCGCACGATTGGTATGCAGGGTGTCGAACGCGCCGGCCTGAATCAGGCTCTCGATCGTTCGGCGATTGCAGGTTTTGGTATCGATTCTCGAGGCAAAATCGTAGATCGAGGTAAATTCTCCGCCTTCGTTTCGAATCTCGACGATATGATCAACAGCACTCGACCCTACTCCTTTGATCGCCGACATTCCATACTGGATTCTCCCCTCTTTGGCTGCAAAACGGGCTTCGGCGGTGTTGATGTTGGGCGGGTCGACCGGGATCTCCATCCGGCGGCACTCCTCGATAAAAAATGAGACCTTCTTGATATCGCTCATGTTGTGGCAAAGAATCGCCGCCATGAACTCCTCTTTGTAGTTTGCCTTGAAGTACATGGTGTAGTAGGCGACAACTGAGTAGGCAGCCGAATGGGACTTGTTAAACCCGTATCCGGCAAAAAGTGCCATCTTGTCGAACACCTCCTTGGCCACTTTTTTGTCATACCCCTTTTCGACTGCCCGTTTCATAAACTTTTCCTCTTCGGGCGGAAGCAGCTCCGGCTTCTTCTTTCCCATGATACGCCTCAGTACATCGGCTTCGCCAAGCGTGTAACCACCCATCTTCTGGGCAACCATCATGATCTGCTCCTGGTAGATCATAATCCCGTAGGTCGGTTCAAGGATCTCCTTGAGATCATCGTGAGGGTAGGTGACCGACTCCTTGCCATGTTTCCGGCGGATATAATCCGGAATGAACTGCATCGGGCCGGGCCGGTAGAGCGCGTTCATCGCTATCAGGTCGTTGATGCTGGTCGGTTTGAGCTGCTTGAGATACTTACGCATTCCGTCCGACTCGAACTGAAATGTACCGATCGTGGCTCCCTTCTGGCACATCTTAAACGTCCGCTCATCGTCCAGGGGAATTTGGTCGAGGTCGTACTGTTTTCCGTGGTTGAGCTTCACCATCTCGATGGTGGTCTTGAGAATAGAGAGGGTTTTAAGGCCCAGGAAATCCATTTTCAGCATCCCGGCATCCTCAATCACCTTGCCGTCGAACTGGGTTACATAAAGATCGGCGTCTTTCGATGTGCAAACCGGTACATAGTTGGTGAGTTTGTCGGGCGCGATAATGATGCCCGCAGCATGAATTCCGGTATTCCGCACCGACCCCTCCAGCGTTCCGGCCATCTGAAGAGTCTGCGCTTCCAACCCTTCGCCATCCCGGATCTCGCGCAGCTCTTTTACCTGCTCAAACGCCTCTTCAAGAGAGATACCGATCGTTTCGGGGACCAGTTTGGCGATGCGGTCCGCATCAGAAAGCGGCAGATCGAGTACGCGGGCCACATCCCGGACCGAGGATCGGGCAGCCATCGTCCCGAACGTGATGATGTGGGCTACCTGGTCCCGTCCATACTTCTCCACGACGTAGTCGATCACTTTCTGTCGGCCATCATCGTCAAAATCGATATCGATATCAGGCATGCTGACCCGCTCCGGATTCAGGAATCGCTCAAATAGCAGATCATACTTGAACGGATCGATATTTGTAATCCCGATGCAGTAGGCGACGACCGAACCGGCGGCAGAGCCGCGTCCGGGGCCCACATAGACTCCCATACGTTTTGCAGCCGCAATAAAATCCTGAACGATCAGAAAGTAACCGGGGAATCCCATTTCTGCAATAATCCCAAGTTCCCTGTCGAGCCGCTCCCGAATCGTATCATCCACCTCACCGTACCGATTTTCGGCGCCTTTGTAACTCAGGTGGCGAAGGTATTCATCTTCGTTTTCAAATCCTTCCGGCAGCTCATAGCCAGGCAGAATCACATCACGCTGAAGTTCAATCGGCTCAATTTTGTCCACTATTTTCTGTGTATTGGCGATCGCATCCGGCCGGTCTGCAAAAATCTGACGCATCTCCCGTTGCGATTTGAAATAATATTGGTCGTTAGGAAATCCGAAACGCTTCCCTCTTCCCCGGCCGATCGGCGTATCGATCAGCTCTCCATTGTCGATGCAGAGAAGTGCGTCGTGCGCCTTGGCATCCTCCTCCTCGAGATAAAAAACATTATTGGTGGCGATCACTTCCACACCATATTTGTCGGCAAATCTGAGCAACACCTCATTTACACGCTCCTCCTCTTCCAGGCCGTGCCGGATCAGTTCTACATAGAAATCTTCACCAAACTGTTCATGCCACCAGCAAAATGCCTCTTCGGCAACCTCCTCACCACGGTTCAGGATCAAATCGGGCACCTCGCCGCGCAGACCTCCGGTCGTTGTGATCAACTCCCCCTTGTAGCGTTCTACCAGCTCTTTGTCGATCCGGGGAAATTTGTAATAATAACCTTCGATATATCCGAGGGAACAGAGCTCCGACAGATTTCGGTAACCGGTCAAGTTTTTGGCCAGAAAGATTTGCTGATAGCGGCGGTCCCTGTTCTCTCGGGTAAACTTCTTTTTGTGACGATCTTCCACCAGATAACATTCGCACCCCAAGATCGGCTTGATTTCCGCTTCATGAGCCGCCTTGACAAATTTGAATGTCCCGAACATATTGCCCAGATCGGTCAGGGCAACGGCCGGCATTCCATCTTTTTTTGCCTTGTCCACCAGCTCTTCAACGCTCGATGTCCCCTGCAGAACCGAAAACTGCGAGTGTACATGGAGGTGCGAAAATGATGAATCGGTAGTCGCCTCCTCCTTTTCCGGAAGATCGATCGACTCTTGATGTCTCACCTCCTGCGTCTTTACTCCACGTTTCTGTAGTTCGCGAACCTTCGGCATGTAGTTTTCCGGATCGACCCGGACTGCAGGCGATTTTCCCGGGTGCTCTATGCCGGAAGGAAAGCGCAACCGAATCACCTCTATACGAACCAGTTCAAGAAAACAGCGTGCTGTCGCTTCAACATCGGCTGCTGCATTGTGAGCCTCTTCAAATCCGATGTCGAACAATTTTTCATGCAGTTCGGCAAGTGTCGGCCATTTATACTTGCCGCGGCCGCCCGGCAACTTGCAGTAGTCGGTCGCATCATCCTTGGTATCGACGGGATGTTTCTCCGTGAGCGGATTCTGCCGCTCCATTCTCAGATACTCCGAACCCAGGATGTTGAGATCGAATTCCAGATTGTGGCCGATCACAAAATGAGCCCGTTCGAGATCTTCACCAAACTCATCGAGTGCCTGATCGAGCGGAACCCCCTCCCTTTTCGCCCGCTCGGTTGAGATGCCATGCACCTTTTCAGAGTTGAATGGAATCGTAAAGCCGTCGGGCCGGATAATGCGGTCGCCCCGGGAAATCAGTACACCATTCTCGTCATGCAGCTGCCAGGCAAGCTGGACACATCGGGGCCAATTGTCAAAATCGGTCAGTGGTGCAGAGTAGTTGTTCGGAAGACCCGTCGTCTCCGTGTCAAAAATCAGATACATTCGAGTGTGATGCAGGTGAATTTAAATCCTGTGATGATGGTATTCCCGACTCAAAATATAGGTGCCAGCATTCAAATCTTCACATTGAATTTATTCGCTTTTCAGCCACCGTTGCCGGAATTAAAAAACCATTTTCCAACCGGTTGAGAGAATCAGCCAATAACAATATTTTACAGTTTCGAATGTTAAAAATGTTACGATTTGGTTGAATTTCACATTTCAAACAAATTGATTTAATAGAAGAGATGTTAAACGGCCAATCAACCGATATCTTAAAGCCATGAAAAAATCGTTGCTGCTATTTATCATACCCGTCATGACTGTGGTACTTCTTGTGCCGACAGAAAATGCCACTGCACAAGAACGCGACAGACAAACGCTATCTGCAGATGCCCTTCTCCAGCTGGAAGTAATGGATCGAATTCCGAGAGTCGGGGCAAGAGATGTAAGGGGCCACCCATTTTTTCTTGAAGAGTTTAAAGAGGGTACCGTCACCCTGAATAATGGGCGGCAGACCGAAGTGATCGAAATCCGCTACAACTCTTATGAAAACCGTGTGGAGTACGCTGACGGTTTCAGAACATTTGCAATCAGCGGTGACGAGATTCAGGAGTTTGAGATGCGTATCGATAACCGGGTCTACCGGTTCGTCAAGGGATACGATGCGAGTCGCCTCGATCCGGACAAGTTCGTTATGCTACTCGTGGATGGAGATCTTCGATTCTTTGCCAACCATGTAACCAGTTTCCAGGAGAACATTCCTACATACGGTCAGGCGACTCAGATCGACGAGTACATGGATGACACCTATTACTATTTCAAATCGCCAAACGGAGAAGTGGAACGACTGAGACTTCGCGAGAGAAACATCATGCGAACGGTCGATGAGGCTTATCGAAGTCAGATGGAGAGGTTTGCCAATGAACACGACATCGACTTCAGTAATGCTGATGATGTGACGCAATTCTATCGTCATTACAACTCCTTGCTGGAAGACAGCTGACCGATGACATCAGCTGTCTGCCGAACCAATTGGTACAGGCAAAACAGCTCAATTACAAAAATTTGTAAAAATTCAAGGTTGAACCGGTCTGTCCGCTTCATTTCGGGGAAATAATGCATTAAGTTTTGCAGCTTCAAAATTTGAATTCATTTGAATGCAAGAATTTGCATGTCCGTTGCGCGGCATGGCCGAACTGAGTTAATACATCGATTGATCAGGATGAAACGATTGATTTCCTACACCCTACTGCTATTTCTGATAACCTCTTGTGCCGGTTCTCCGAACCAGCATCTTGTTTCGGAATTTGAAGATCGAACCTTTCAAAGCTCCATTTCCCTGGTAATGATTGAGCTTGAACCGCTCTTTGACCGGTTTCCAGACCACTCATTTGGAGCATTTCGCCCGGAAGAGAGAGATCACGTCGAGGGGCGGCTTGACCAGATTCTTTCTGAAACCACGACAGCTACGATTCGAGGTTTTGACCTGGATCTCGACCAGGAAAAGGTTCCGTTTGAACGGCGTGAACTGGAGGTTCGGAACGGACCGTTTAATATGATTCTGCCGGAAGAGGGCACCTTGCTTGGAAGCCAGAACCGTGGATCCCGATTTGTTATTATTCTGGATCAGTACCGGTTTGAACCGTATGAACAGATCATTCGCGGCGACAGCTATGCCGGACACGAGGGAGAAGTTCAACACAGGATGCGATTTGAAACCAAATATGCGATCTGGGATAACCAAAATGGCGAAGCGATCGCCTGGGGAACGATCGACACCAACCACCTGCACCTTTCGACCAACCGACCCCTGATGTACGACAATCTGCTCTTACAGGCGATGCGAAAAATTATTGAAGTCAGCCCGTTTCCGGAACGGGAAGGGCCTCAATTGTAACAGAAGGTTTTATTTTTACCGGTCCCTCAACTTTTCCAGAAAACCGGTAAGCTCTCGAAAATAGAGATCTCCCGAGATGCGGAACACCTCATCGTGTCCTCCACGAAGCTCCACAAACCGGCGGGGGCGGTTTGCCTCTTCATAGAGGCGTTTGCCGTGATGAATTCCGATCAACCGGTCATCTCTGCTGTGAAGTATCAGCACCGGAACCATAGTCTTTGAAAGATAATCGATCGTATCGAACTGCTGACGCACCAGAAGTGTCGGTACAAACGGGTAGATATCGGAAACAAGATCTTTGAGGCTGGTAAATGTAGATTCGATAATCAGGCCGGAAGGCTCGACATCCGCTGCAAGATGAGCTGAAACAGGCCCGCCGAGAGAGCGGCCATACAGGACGATCTGATCGGGGCGGTATTCCAGCCCCTCAGTCAGGTAGTTCCAGGCGGCACGAACATCCCTGTAGACACCTCTTTCGTTCGGGCGCCCTTCACTTTGTCCAAACCCGCGATAATCGTAGATGAAAACCGAGAGTCCATTGCGATGCATCATTTCAAGTAGTCCGAGCCGATAGGCGATATTGCCGGCATTTCCATGAGAAAAAAGAAGGATTTGATCAGATTCGTGATGCGGAAGATACCATCCATGCAACGTTTTACCGTCATCGGTTTCAAACCACGCCTCTTCCCAGGAAAGGTTGTAGGCCGACGGATCGTAAGGCAGGATCTTGTCGGGATAAAAGATGAGTCGATTCTGAAATAAAAACATCAGCATAACCAGTGCCAGCCAAACGCCCGCTATAACAAGTAGTGTTTGAATAATGCGTTTCATGAGTTCAAGTTTCCGATTTCCGGGTACCCTTCCTGATTCAAATCCTCTCCAACCCACTTCAGACCATTTACCTGTGCCCGGTTGATTTCTGCAAGCCTCTCCCTGATTGAATCGGGAATCGGCATGGCAATAAAAGTTCGCATAGATGCACTCTAAACTGTCCGTTTGACAGTAAACGATCCAAACACTTCGACCTTATGCTCATCAGGCTCCCGGACTTCGAGATCGTCGACCCTTGCGGCCGGAGGGCCCTGACCAAATCTCTGGATCATCTCTTCCACCCGGGACGGTTCGCCCTGAACGACCGCTTCGACTCTTCCATCTTTTAAGTTTCGAACCCAGCCGGAAATATTCAGCTCCCGTGCCGTCTGCCGTGTAAAATGGCGGAACCCGACTCCCTGGACTCTGCCGGTTGCCGTGATATGTCTGCTTATCTTATTGTTCGATTGAATCATACGTATTTAAAATTTTAATCTTAGGCTGATTCTGATTTCGATCTCCATCGAAAAACGACCGTTTAATCTCATTAAATTATTCATTCACCCTCTGCGTTCACAAGTTCTACAGAAGTCCCGAAAAACCGGTAAATTGATCTCCTCAAATATCTCATTTAGAGTCTATCAGCATGACCCTGACACAACTATCCTACATTGTAGCTGTCAACAAATATCGGCATTTCGCTACGGCAGCAGAAAAAATCTATGTCACGCAACCGACACTCAGTATGCAGATTCACAAACTGGAAGAGCAGCTCGGGGTCAAAATTTTCGACCGTTCACGCTCACCTGTTGTGCCAACCGAAGTTGGAGAGAAGATCATACAAGTAGCAACCGAAATTCTCAAGCAGGCCCGGCATATCGAAGATATTGCACGTATGTCGGATGAAACCCTTCGCGGCACTTTCCGGATCGGTGTGATTCCGACGATTGCTCCCTATCTGCTGCCACTCTTTTTAAAATCTTTTATGGAAAGCTATCCGGAAGTGGAACTGGTGATCGAAGAACTTCTCACCCAGGATGTTATCGAAGGGCTGACTGATGATACCCTTGACGCGGGAATTATCGCCACTCCCACAGAACAGAGCCACATCTACGTTGAAGAGCTCTATAAGGAACCTTTCGTCGGTTATCTTTCCGGAGATCATCCGTTAAATAAGAACAAATCACTCAAAGTGAACCAAATCGAAGATATGCAGGTCTGGCTGATGAACGAGGGGCACTGCCTTCGAAACCAGGCCCTCAAACTGTGCAAAAAAGCGCGCAGCGGTAACGGACTGTCGATCCGGTTTGAGAGCGGTAACCTTGAAACTTTGAAGAAATTGGTTGAACAGAATTTCGGAATGACCCTGATGCCGATTCTCGCCGTTCAGGATTTCGATTCAAACTGCGCCAATGCGGTGGTCAAGCAGTTTGAAGCACCGGTCCCGAGTCGGAAAGTGCGCCTGATTTACGGGAGAGAATTTCTGAAGAAAAAGTTGATCAAAGCACTCAAGAAGCAGATTCAGGACCATTTGCCACCGGAATTGAAGAAGAATGAAAAGTTACTTGTCATCGATTGATATTGGATTATCCATAACAAATAGACCTCATCCATCATGTCAGAAATCAAATTTGGTACCGACGGCTGGAGAGCTGTCATCGCAAAAGATTATACGTTTAAAAACCTTTCGATCGTCACTCAGGCAACCGCAAGATGGATCAAAGAGGAGTCTGTAACCGAAAACGGTGTTGTGATCGGGTACGATACCCGTTTTATGGGCAAGCAGTTTGCCCGGCATGTCGCTACGGTTTTTGCCGCCATGGACGTTCCGGTCCGGATCGCCGACAAAATAGCTCCCACTCCCGCTGTCAGCTGGGGAGCACTGGAGTATAATGCGGTCGGTATTGTTATCACGGCAAGCCATAACCCGCCCGAGTATAACGGATTTAAAATCAAAGCTCCTTTTGGCGGGCCTGCTACACCGGAACAGATCGAAAAAGTAGAACGCCGATACGATCATTATGACCCCTCTCTGGAGACAGGCAGCTACGATACGTACACGGCACAAGGCCAAATCGAGGAGTTTCCTCTGACCGAACAATATCTCGATGTTATCCGTGAAAAGATCGACCTGGAAGCGATCCGCAACAGTGGTATCCGAATTGCACACGATCCGATGTTCGGCTCTGGCCGCGGCCTGGTAGGAGAGTTGCTGGGTGAACAGGTGAGTGAGATCCACGGAGATTACAACCCCTCCTTCAACGGAACACCACCCGAACCGATCGAAAAGAACCTGAGTGAGCTTTCGGCATTTGTAAAGGAGAAAGGCTGTGCTGTGGGGCTGGCCAATGACGGCGATGCCGACCGCATCGGGATGATTGATGAAACCGGTCGATTTGTCAACTCACATCAAATGCTCAGCCTGCTGGTCAAATACCTGAACCGCGAAAAGGGTATGAATGGTACAATCGTAAAAACCTTCTCGACAACCAACATGCTCGACAAACAGGCCGAAGCGTACAATCTGCCGATCCAGACCACGCCGATCGGGTTCAAATATATTGCAGAAAAGTTTGTCGACGGCGATATACTGGTTGGCGGAGAAGAGTCGGGAGGGCTTGCCGTCAAAGGGCATATACCGGAACGGGATGGCATCTACATCGGGCTTCTCATTACCGAAATGGTGGTCAAGGCCGGTAAGAAATTGAGTGAACTGGTCCAGGATCTTTTTGATGAATTTGGAGTTCACGCGACCTATCGAAATGATCTCCATACAGAGGAATCGAAAAAGCTGGCCATGATGGAGTATTGCAAAAAGAAGAAGTTGGCCCGGATTGACGGAAAATCAGTTGATACCTGGGAGTTTACCGACGGCGTCAAGCATCTTCTCGAAGATGGCTCCTGGCTGCTGGTCCGCCCTTCCGGAACCGAACCGGTACTGAGAATCTATTCCGAAGCAGGCAGTCCGGAAGCGGCACGATCTATCGTTGAAGAGGCAACAGCACTGGTAGACAAATTGGAATGAGTATCACCTGGCCCAACAAGGAAAATTTCAAGCTCTGGCTTACAGCCATCTGCGGCGTTATGCTCAGCCTTGGCGGCCTGGCCGAACACACCGCCCTGATAGATGAGCGGCTCGGCATCTTCTTCTATTTGACCGCCTATTTGAGCGGTGGTTACCTGGGATTTCTCTCCGCTGTTAAAAATTTGATGCGGCTGAAGATTAATATCAGCTTCTTGATGATCACGGCTGCAATCGGTGCAGCATTTATCAGTCAGTGGCTTGAAGGAGCAATCCTCCTCTTTCTCTTTACACTTAGCGGTGCTCTCGAAAGTCTGGCCCTTAATAAAAGCCGGCGTGCTATTCATTCCCTGATGGATCTCCGTCCGGCCCAGGGCCGAATCCGGCATGCCGACGGCAGGGAAGAACTGGTTCCCGTCGAAGAGCTGAAAGTGGGTCAGGTGGTAGTCGTCAAGCCGGGGGAACATATTCCGGTTGATGGACGCATCGTCAGCGGTTACAGCGACGTCGACCAGGCTGCCATTACCGGTGAGAGTGTTCCGGTCCCCAAAGAGACGGGAGATCAGGTTTTCGCTGCAACCCTGAACAAACAGGGAGCTATCGAGGTCGAAGTAACCCGTCCTGCAGAAGACACTACCCTGGCGAAAATCATTCAACTTGTCGAAAAGGCGCAGCGCAACAAGGCTCGAACACAACGGTTCCTGGATAACTTCGAACCTCCCTACGTAGTCGGTGTTGTGATCGTTGTATTGTTGTTAATTCTGATTCCCTGGGTGATCCTTGGCCAGGATTTCGACCCGGTCTTCTACCGGGCGATGACGGTACTGGTCGTCGCCTCCCCTTGCGCCCTGATTATCAGCACTCCCGCCTCCATACTTTCCGCCATCGCCAACGCAGCAAAAAACGGGATTCTCTTCAAGGGAGGTATCCACATAGAACAGACAACCGGAATCGACACGATCGCCCTGGATAAAACAGGTACGTTAACCGAGGGCAAACCGGTTGTGACAGATCTGATTCCGTTTAACGGAGAGGTTTCCGGCGGAGGAGCGGTGTCGGGCTCATGGGCAGCTGAATCCGGCGAGCCGGCAAAGGAGCTGCTGAGTATTGCCGCAGGCTGCGAACTGAACTCCGAACACCATCTGGCCGAGGCGATTGTCTCAAAAGCAGAAAAAGAAGGAGTTGAGCCTGTCTCTGTAATGAATTTGCAGTCTGTACCCGGTAAAGGAGTGCATGCCACCTGGAACGGCCACCGCGTTTCGGTAGGCAACCTCAAACTGTTTGTAAAAGAGTCGGAGAACTGGCCGGAAATGCTGACGGATAGAGCCCAAAAACTTCGAGATGAAGGAAAAACCGTCGTATATGTAGTCGATAACAGCCGTCCGATCGGCCTGATCGCACTCGCCGATCAGCTGAGACCGCAGGCCAAAAAGATGATCGAAGATCTGCGAAGGCTGGGCATCCGAGAAATAGTCATGCTGACCGGAGACAATCGCGGAGTCGCAGAAGCGATTGGACGGCAACTCGACCTCGATGAGGTACACGCCGAGCTGCTGCCCGAACAAAAACTCGAGAAAATTGAAGAGCTTAAAAAAAGAGGATTTGTGGCAATGGTCGGTGATGGAGTCAATGACGCGCCGGCACTCGCCACCAGTCATCTGGGGATCTCCATGGGAGCCGCCGGTACCGACGTAGCGCTCGAAACGGCCGATGTTGTTCTGATGGGCGACGATCTGTCGAGACTCCCCTATCTGATCAAACTCTCCAGAAAGTCGAGGAAAATAGTCTGGCAAAATATCACTTTCAGCCTGGCAGTCATCGTGATGCTACTTTTCGGTGTCTTTCTCATCGAACTTCCCCTGACTGCGGGAGTGATCGGACACGAAGGCAGTACGTTGCTGGTTGTTCTGAACGGGCTGCGACTGCTCAATTCCGGATAATCGAACTCATAAAGACCATTTTGAAATGAATAACCTGACCCGTACTCCACACATCCATTTACTTCGAGCTGCCGAATCTCTGCCGACAGGCACCCTTTTGCCGATGTTCATCCATCTGCCGGCAGGCACCCTTTTGTTGGCGTTCACCCTTCTGTTGACTGCTATCCCGCTCCAGGGACAGCACACTACCGATACGATCTACAGTCAGTACACACCCGAGACGTTCTACAGTCAGCACATTCCCGAGACGGTCTACAGTCAGTACACTACCCAGACGTTCTACAGTCAGTACATTTCCGACACGATTTCCGATACAGAAAAAGAACGATATCGTGACCTGAGGCATGCGCTGATGGCAGCTGGAAATCTCTCCGGTGACCCCGGCCCTCAAAATATCATCTGGATCGATGGCGGTGAGCGATATTCTTATTACAGGCACGACCCCTTCAGCGGAACCCGGCAGATCAGAGTCTATTCGCCGGCCGACGGAACGGACGAACAGATCTTCAACCCGGCCGATTTTACGTTTCCGGAAAACGACCGCCGATTTGATTTTCGCAGTTTTCAATGGTCGGCAGATTATCGATACCTGCTTTTCCAGACAGATTTCACTCCCGTCTATCGCTACTCCGGTATTTCGGACTACTATTTCTTTTCGATTGAGGATGATGCCCTTCAGCTCGTAGCTGAAGACGCCTTCACCGCAGAGCTATCACCGGACGGCGGTAAGGTGGGCATCGGCAGAGACGGAGAGCTGTTTGTCTATGACCTGAAAGAAGCTGAAGAGCGTCAATTGACGTTCGATGCCGGTGAAGACCATCTTTACAACGGCAGGTTCGGATGGGTCTATGAAGAGGAGTTTGGAAAGGTCCAGGCCTGGGAGTGGTCTCCCGACAGCCGTCATATCGCCTATTGGCAGAGCGACGAGCGGCATGTCAAACCGTTTATCTCGACGGATTATGAGGGTCAATATCCGGAATATACCGATATCCCTTACCCCAAGGTGGGCCACGACAATCCCGAGGTTCGCATCGGAGTGGTGGAAGTAGAGACCGGTGACAATCGGTGGATGGAATTTGACCCCGGAGACGGCTACATCCCCAGAATCTATTGGACGGCCGACCCGGAAAAACTGGCAATCGTATATCTGAATCGTGCCCAAACCCGGCTGCAGCTCCACCTCGTTGATATCCGTAACGGCTCCGGAGAGCTGATCATGGAAGAGGTAGCAGCCAAAGGGTGGATCGATATTTTCGATTTCTTTGCCGGTGTGGACGATCTCTTCCGCTTCCCCGAAGATCAAGAGGAGTTTTTCTGGATATCGGACCGGGACGGATGGAGCCATATCTATCGTTATAACTATGACGGTGAGCTTCTCGGAAAGATCACCTCCGGCGACTGGGAAGTCACCGCCATCCATGCGATCGACTACGATACGGAAACCGTCTGGTATGAATCGACCGAGGCTTCGCCTCTTGAACGACATCTCTACTCTATCGGTTTTGACGGTTCGGACAAAACACGCTACAGCGAAACCCCGGGGAGGCACCAATTCAATATGGGGCCCAACGGCCGATATTACATCGACCACTTCTCCAATGTCGACACTCCGGCCCGGGTCGAGCTCCGGACTACACAAAACAGCGGAGAGTTGCTCGAGGTACTGGCCGACAACCAACAGGTCTCCCGATTTATCGAGAACCAAGTCTATGCACCGAGAGAGCTCTTCACATTTACAACCTCCGATGGACAGGAACTTGACGGCTATCTGATCCGGCCCGTCGACTTCGACCCGGACGAAAGTTACCCGCTGCTCTTGAATATCTATGGAGGGCCAAGCGCTCAGGGAGTCTACAATCAGTTCGAAACCAACGGCTGGATCCAGTATCTGGCCCAGGAAGGATATGTGATCGCCAACGTTAACAATCGCGGCAGCGGCGGGTACGGCCGGGATTTTGAGAAGGTCGTCTACAAAAACCTGGGACTCTATGAAGCGCGTGATTTTGCTGAATCGGCAAAATGGTTGTCCGGAGAGCATGACTGGATCGACGCCGGCCGGATGGCGATTCGCGGACACAGCTATGGCGGATATATGGCCGCACTGACTCCCCTGCTCCATCCCGGCCTCTTTCAAGTGAGCATTGTGGCGGCCCCCGTTACCGATTGGCGCCTCTACGACACGATCTACACCGAACGCTATATGGGGCTGCTCGACGAGAATGAAGAGGGTTATACCGAAAGTTCGGTGATGACACATGCGGCAAACCTCGATGCTCAAATGCTTGTCGTCCACTCCAGCATGGATGAAAATGTACACATACAGAACACCATGCAGATGATACGCGCATTCATCGATGAAGGTATCGATGTGGATCTTCGGATCTACCCTCCCGGAGCTCACGGCGTAGCTTACAATCAGGCGAGCTACTTTCTTCTGATGGAGACCTATACCGATTACCTGGATCGATTTTTAAAGCCCTGAATCCACCGTCAGAATTAATTCATCAGGTCAGGTGTTTTTCTGCCGTACGTATAAGTACTTTTTTCCCGGATCAGTCCTTTTACTGCCAGGTCATGTTTTTTTCGCCGGCTCGTAAACTTCGTTATATCGCGACTCTCCTTCAAACTGCCCGATCAGAATCAGTTCATCCTCCTTGTCAAGAACCCGGTCCGGATCAGGGTTGATCTCCAACTCTCCGTGTCGGCTGATCGCTATCACCGTACATCCCGTTTTTCGGCGAATATCGGAATCTTTCAGACTTTTCCCCACCAGCATTGTTCCCACGTCCCGATTAAAGACATTGAGCCCTTCGGCAAGCATCACCACATCTTTATGCTCCAGAATATTGAAAATGGAGTTGGCCCCCATGGATGCATACGACATCACAAAATCAGAGCCGGCTCTGTGGAGTGTATTGATATTCCGTTCGAAAGTGGTCCGGCTGATGATCTGCATTTTTGGGCAAAGCTGACGACAATAGATGGTCAAGTAGATATTCACATCATCGTCGTGAGTCGTAATCAGTGTGGTGTGGGCCTTCCGAATGCCAGCCTTCTCCAGCACAGAAAGATCGGCCGCATCACCCAGTATATATTTCTCGGGATCCCGAATTCGCTCGGGATTTTTATCGATAATTCTGTAATCGATCTCTCTCTCTTCAAGTGATTTGGCGGCAGCCCGCCCAACTCGACCTGCTCCAATTATGACGACAGGGTGATCGGACACATGATAAATACTCAAGACTTCATCATATTTTCGAAGTTGATCAACCGACCCTGCCAGTACGAGAACCGTCTTCTCATTAATCACCGTATCCGGCTCGGGTTGCTTGAACTCACCACGTTCCCAGACGCCCACAACATTGACCCCTATATTCTCCCGAAGCTGACTCTCCTTTAAGGTTTTACCGATGAGTGGAGTTTCCTGAACCGTCGCCTCTCCAATCACCAAATGATCGATATGTCCGATTACATGTACTCTGGCATTTCCGCCCAGAGTTCTGCGGGCAAGTGACCGACCCAGCATATTTCCCATCTGCAAAACATTACTGGCTCCGGCCAATTGCAAAATATCGACCGAATCGGGCGAGGCTGCAGTTACTACAACCGGTACCGTGGAACTGTACTCCCGAACCGTGAATGTGATATTTGTATTAATGGTGTCCCCCCCGGTCGCTACAACCATGGCGGCATTTTTGACCCGCAGTTTGTCGTAGGTCGATGCGTCGTCTTGCTCACCATGTATTACCTGATATCCGCGGTCGGATAGATCCAGAACTTTCTGAAGGTTCGGTTCCAGGATCACATAATCCACCTTGTAACTTTTCAGCTTCTGGACCAGAGCCTCTGAAATTGCATCCAGATGAGTAATAATCACATGATCCCGGGTGTCGGCAGGCAGTTCTTTTGGTGCTCGAGCCTGATCCATAGCTCTCATCCAGGGAGCATAGAAAAACTCGATAAATGTAAAAGGAAGAAGGACAAGGAGGAAGAGTACGCCGGAAACCAGAACAACCATCGAAAAAATTCTACCCAACTCGCTATAAAAAACAATATCTCCATAACCCAGGGTCGACATTGTCACTATAGCCCAATAGAAACCATCCAGCCAGCTGTGATCCTGTCCTTCGTAGGACATAATGGCCTGAAAAAGGGCTCCATAGAGGAGAAAAAGGAAGATGAAGACCCCTATAAACTTGATCAGCTTGCGGATATTGGTCTGTGTCCGCCGGTTGGCAAGGAAATCGGTAAGTGGAGAACCGAGTCTATACATGGATCGGGTTAATCAGCGGGCTAATTTTGCATTATGATGGTTGAAAGATCGGAACAATATCCGGTTTTTTACTTTGAATTGGCAAAAAGCTAATGAAATCACCAAAGAAAAGTATACCAATATCAATCACTCTCTGATCAGAATAACGGTTAAGATTACCGTCAATGATCCGATATGATCTGACAGTTGTAATAAGCTGTACAATTTGCAGTTCCAACTGGCAATTCAACCCTATGAATTGTTAACTTACGCTGTTGGTTGAATAAATAAAATATCACCCATTAAGCCAAATAAAGGTGTTTCGACAGGTTCTTGCCGGCTTGCTCTTATTATCGTTATCGACCCTGCTCTCAAATGCTGTTGTCGAAGCACAATCATCCGAAAGGCCGTCCATCCCGAACGTTTACCTCGATTGTCAAAGGTGTGATTTCAATTACATTCGCACCAATATCGAATTTGTCAACTATGTTCGGGATCAGGATGACGCCGATGTTTACTTGAGGATCACAGACTCCAGAACGGCCGGTGGAAGAGAGTATACCCTCCATTTTCGCGGCATCGAACCGTTTTCGGACCGCAGTGATACACTGACCTATCGAACACGAGACACTGACAGTTCAGACGAAGAGCGCGCCGGCCTGGTTCGATATATCAAAGTCGGACTGGTCCCCTTTGCCAGCAGAACAAACGCTATTGAGAACCTGAATGTATTTTATGACCCACCAGAAGTTTTAGATGAACCGGAGATCGAAGATCCCTGGAATAACTGGGTTTTTGATGTCAATATGCGTTCCAATATCAGTGGTGAGGAGTCGGAGCTGAATATTGGCCTCTATACCGGGCTCTCTGCCGAAAGAATCACTCACAGGTGGAAAATCAGAACCCGTGCAAGAGCTGAATTACGGCGGCGTAATCTGGAGTTGACCGATCGAACGCTCAAGATCAATCGCGATTGGGGTGAATATTGGGGAATGGCGGCCTACAGTATCAATGACCATTTTTCAGTTGGACTGTTTTCCAGGGTCAATTTTTCCAGAACCGGCAACATCGCCCTGAACGCCGAGCTTGCTCCGGCAATCGAATATAACTTTTTTCCTTACGGAGAGTATCAGGAGCGCCGATTTTTGATCTCCTACAGTATTACCCCTGCCCACCGCCGATACTACGAAACAACGGTATTTCTGCAAGACACCGAAAATATTATTCAGCAGGAGTTGAGTACGCGCCTCCGGTTCGACCAGCCCTGGGGCCGTATCGACATCCGGGTATCCGGTTCCAACTTCTTCCACAGCCGTGATATCTACCGCATCAATTTTAATCCCTCGTTCGACATTCGGGTCGTTCGTGGCCTGTCGGTCAGTATATCGGGGCGATATCGTATCATCAATGATCAATTGGCGATCCCCCTCCCGGATGATGTGGACCCGGATGACCCGATCAGCATAATCGAAGGGACAGAAAGACCGACCTCCTACGACTACAGAATCTCCTTCGGCTTCTCCTATACATTCGGCTCGAGATATAGCAATGTAGTCAATCCGAGATTTTAAGCAAGCTGATGCGCCGAGCTTCGTTATCATTGGCAGATGAGTAGTTAATTTGAGAGAAAAACTACCGGACAAATTATTTTTCAAATGTTCAAGATATGGACTCAATGAACAGACCGGCTGAAACCGATACGAATCAAAAAACCGATCTGAAATCCCTGACCAGAGAAGAGCTTAACCGGTTTTGTGAAGAGTTTGGCCTTCAATCCTATCGAGCCGATCAAATCTATCAGTGGCTCTACCAGAAGGGAGTCTCCGGATTCGATTCCATGACCAATCTTTCCAAAGAACTTTGCACACGTCTCGATGAGGTCGCAGAAGTGAAGCGAATCAAGCTCTATAACCGGCAGAAATCGAGCGATGGGACGATCAAATTTCTTTTTGAACTTGACGACAAAAATAGAGACAAGATCGAATCGGTACTGATCCCCGACTTTTACCCCGACGGAACGCCGAATCGACTGACGGTCTGCGTCTCCTCCCAGGTTGGTTGCATTTTCGGATGCAGTTTCTGCGCCACCGGCAAGATGGGATTTTTCCGAAATCTGACACATGGTGAAATTGTCGATCAGGTTGAGTTTATCAACCGGGTTTCGGAGGAGGAGTTTGGGAAAAAGATTACCAATATTGTCTATATGGGAATGGGGGAGCCGCTTCATAACTATAAGGCGGTAGTGGAATCGGCTGCGATATTGACTGATGAGCTGGGACTCGACCTCTCCCCAAAACGGATTACCGTCTCTACCGTAGGGCTTACCAAGCAGATAATGCAGCTTGCAAACGAGAGGCAACCGTTCAATCTGGCAATTTCCCTTCATGCGGCCGACGACGAGAAACGAAGCCGGATCATGCCGATCAATGAGTCACTGAACCTGGAAAAGCTGGAAGAGGCGGTACTTCACTACTACAGCCGGATGATGCAGCCGCTCACCTACGAATATCTCATCTTCGATAATTTCAACGATTCATCTGAAGACGCCCGCAAACTGGCCGATATCGCCCAGTGGGTTCCATCCAAGGTCAACATCATCATGTACAACAAGGTGGAGGGTGTCGAGCTGGAACGAGCGCGGGAAAAGCGGCTCGACCGGTTTATCCAGGTACTTGTCGATCGGGGCGTAACGGCCACGGTTCGTCGGAGCCGGGGCGACGATATCGACGCCGGATGCGGCCAGCTCGCCATCCGGGACGGCAAGGATAGGGGAAAAAGCCTGCGGAAAGAGGGTGTCTGACCGGGTGTCCGATGAGACCTGTGTAATCCGCTGTCATCTCCTTTCGAGAAGCCAAAATGTTCGGCTCACAATCCGAAGCTTTTCTTGCCGGAGATGACAGCGGTTATACGAAATGGTGTGGGAATCGCACGGTCGATCACCCTCAATCGTGAATCATGTTGAACATCCTGCCAAACCTCGGAATCCATCTCTCCCCGTCCCATGAAAAGTAGATGATACTCGCCTTGCCGACCAGGTGATTTTCCGGCACAAACCCCCAG
>SLKI01000108.1 GCA_007134695.1 Balneolaceae bacterium | reverse complement strand
GAGTTCAGTCACGACTCGAATCCCTCGATATCGGTCCTTTCGATACGTGCCGATGGATCGGATATCTACATCGGTGGCAGTTTCACTCACATCGACGGAATCGAGGTCAATGGGATCGCCCGACTTGATACCACCACCGGGCAGTGGTCGGCACTGGGCGGCGGGGACGACATCGGGATCACGGACGGATTTTTTGTCCGTGACGTGCTGGTGACCGAAGACGAAATCTTCGTCGCCGGCGCCTTTCTGGAGATGGGCGGCGTGGCCTCGACCCACGGCATCGCCCGCTGGGATCGAAGTGCGCAACAGTGGCATGCCATGGGCGAAGGGATCACTACGGAAAACGGTTCTGGCTGGAGTCTGACCATGGACGATACCGGCTCCCTCTTCCTGGGTGGCATCTTTGACGAGATCGACAACATGCCGGCAGACAACATCGCGGCATGGGATGGCATGCAATGGAGTTCCGTAGGCGGCGGCATCAATGGCACGGTCGAAACACTGGCGACCGACGGATCTGATCTCTATGTTGCCGGCAGTTTCTCGGAAGCGGGTGGCGAAGCCGTCGGCCCGCTGGTCAAGTGGGATGGCAGCGAATGGCAGGAACCAGCATCTGAAATAGGCGGCGTCAGCTTCTTCAGCGCCAAAGTGGCAACACTAATTGTCGCCGACGGCTTTCTTTACGTCGGCGGATTCTTCAACTCGATTGATGGCGTCGCGGCACGCAGTATCGCCAGAATGGAGCTGGCCACCGGCACCTGGAGTGCATTGGGCGCCGCAGAAGGTGGCGGGTTGGGCCGAACTTTCCTGCCGATGCTATTCAGCCGAGGCGTTGAGGCTATTGCTGTTGACGGCGATCAGCTTTATGCCGGGGGCGATATCATCCGTGCCGACACTCACGCGGTCAACAATGTGGCCCGATTCGATCTGTCAACCGATGAGTGGCTCGCCATGGGGCAAAACATCGGCGCCGGCATCAGTGGGCAGGACACCTGGTCGGTGGATTTTACCGCCCAGGGCCCTGTGATGGTCGGACCATTCGGGCAATCGGGGCTGCTCCCCAGTTTCGGTGTAACCCGCCCTGATCTGACGGGCGGAGAATGGTCGGGGCTGGCCGACAATGACGAGCAATATCTTTTTTCATCAAAACAACGCGTCCTGGGGCTCGACGACGAGATCTTCCTGGGCGGGACGATGTTCGTTCGATTGAACAACCCTGACGATCCGACAATGGAGGGTTCGGTCGACCGAATCATGCGCTGGGACGAAGGCAGCGATGACTGGGTTCCCCTGGAGGACGTCAATACGGCAGTCAGCGGAATCTCCGGAAACTTCTCGTCCATGGCCGGGCATGCCGACATGCTTTATGTCGGCGGCACATTCGAAGAGGCGGGTGGCCATGCAGCCAACAATATCGCCCGCTGGGACATCGCCAGCAACACCTGGTCGGCACTGGGAGACGGCCTTGATGACCGGGCAGCCGCACTGTTAGCCACTTCCGACGGGCTGCTGTATGCCGCAGGTCCCTTCACGACCGCCGGTGGAGCGCCCGCCAACGGCATCGCCGTCTGGAATGCGAATACTGAAAGCTGGTCGCCGCTGGGTGAGGGGATTGCGAATGCCAGTGGCGACCCGGTCGGGGTAGCTGCCATGGGTCAGACCAACGACGGCGATCTGCTGGTGGGCGGGAGTTTCGATACCGCCGGCGGCGAGTCAGTCAACAGCCTGGCCCGCTGGGATGGGTCACAGTGGCACGACTTTGGTAGTACGTTGTCCCATGAGCTTCTTGACAACGTCATCATCAGTGCCATCGTCGCCGATGAAACCGGTGATGTGTTTGTCGGCGGCAACTTTACCCACGCAGATGGCCTGAGAGTCAACAACCTGGCGCGCTGGGATGGCAGTCAATGGCACCAGGTCGGCGGGGATGAATCGACCAGCGGCGTGGACAGCCCCGGCAATGCCCGGGTGATCGGTCTGGCCCTGGACGGGCCGGACCTGCTGGTGGCAGGTCACTTCAGCAAGGCCGGTGGCGAAGTGGCTTCCCACTTCGGTCATTTTGTCCGTGACCTCGACGGCGCTCAGCTCGAAATCAACACGAATGTGGAGGAAGTCGACAACACACCGGCCGGCCAGTCTCAGTCGCTCCTTGTGCGCAGCAGTTCATCAAGCCTTTTGTATACCATCGATGTGCTCAATGTCGGGATGAACCGCGCCTACGACGTGGAGTTCTCCATCTCCGCCGACCCGGTCCCCGACACAGTCGAGTGGACTTGCCAACCAATCCCGGACACCAATGCGGTCTGCCCGGCTGCCAGTGGCAGCGGACTGCCGAATCTGGTATTCGACCTGCCGCACCAGAGTGGGTTGCGGTTCGAGATCCTGGCGTCCATCGACAGTGACGAGCTCTATGAACAGGAACTCAGTGCCACAGCCAGCGCCGAACCGGTCTTCCCTGGAGACAACACCGAGAGCCAGTCGTCATCCACCACCTATGTCAACGACGTTTTGTTCCAGGACCAGTTCGAGTAATCCGCTCTCGTTATTCAGAGGTTCCTTAACCCGGCATGCCTGCTTGCATGCCGGGTAATTCATGCTGGCTCGGGAACCTCAAACCGGCATCTATAATCAAGCCACAACGGCAAGAGACCGGGGTCAAGCCATGGCCAGGGCACTTCTGGCGATTCTGCTCATGATCATCAGCCACACCACCCCGGCCTCTCACTATGATTGGCATATCGACCCGGCCAAACCGGAAACGGGTGTCTTGCGACTTGCCCTGGAAACCCCGCTGAAGGATGACACGATCTTCATCACTCGCCAGACGGGGCCAGCAGCAGCCGACATCTTTCCGCATTGCGAAAACCTGGACGAGGCACTGCAAACCTCGGGCCAGGGTTGGAAGGTGCCGGCCGGCTGTTCTGCCATCACCTGGTCGGTTGCGTTCACCACCATTGAATCCCCCACCATCGATCTGGCCGAACAGTCCAATCTTCATCATCCGCAAGGCTGGTGGCTGCTGACCGAGTGGGGGGCGCTGCTCAGGCCCGAGTCACAGGAAACGTACGCGACAGTGTGCGCCCGCCTGGAAGAGGCTTCCACCTGCCGGCCAATGCCCGAACCGCATCAACCGCCGCTGTTTCTCCTGGCCGGTGAACCCGACCTCACCCGGCGTTTCGCGGATATCTCTTTTCGTTTCTTTCACGCCATGCTGCCTGCCGACTTTGACCCGACCAAACTCCACGACAGCCTTGAACACCAGTTGACCTACCTGACTTCCCTGGTCCCCCGGGAGAAACGCGCGGCCTCCATCCCGGCCGAAATCGACGTATTGATCCTTGGCATCGACCAGTCACTCGACCGGGTCGGCGGGGCTGCCGGACACACGGCCTACCTGGTCAACGTGGCCGTTGGTGATGACGGCATCAGTTCGACCGAGCTGGTTCGGTTGCTATGGATCACCGGCCACGAGCTGTTCCATCTGCTGGGCCTCGATTCAGCCCCGCTCTGGACGGCCGAAAGCCTGGCGCACTACTACGGCTACAAGTCGATGGAAGCCAGCGAAAAAGCACAGCAGTTATTCGACCGCATGCTCGAAGACCTGCCCGAAATGGGCCTGCTACAAGCACACCGCAGGGTCACCCGACAAGGCGAAGGCCAGTACTACGGATTGTTCTACACCCGCGGCGCGGCATTCTGGCGAGCGCTCGATGAGCATCTCTCGGAGTCGACCGGCAGCGAGTACAACCTCGATGCATTTCTGCCTATGCTGCGCGAGCACGAGTTCGGACCCAACGGAGAACTGCCGGCGGTCTTCATTGATACGCTTAGTAAACACATCGAGCCATCGATCCTCAATCAATTGCTCGACAAGTACCTTTGAACCATCATCACTTTGCAACAGCCAGCACTATCGCGATTTCGGCAACCGGCCTGCTATCCGCGACCACCAGTGCCATCAACGGCCGGTTTAGTCGCTGGCGCCATCGAGACGTTACAAGGCATTCAGTGTAATCGCTACGAATCCCCAATCGGATCCATTGGCAGTTTCTTTAGTGCCAGTGCGTATACTGCGGCCCTTGAATCACACGGACTGATCGCCCAATGACCGACCAAACGTACACGCCCCCTCGAGTCTGGAAGCAGGATAGCGAAAGCGGCGGCCGCTTCGCCAAAGTCAACCGTCCGGTGGCCGGCGCCACGCATGAACAGGAACTGCCGGTTGGCAGACATCCGTTCCAGCTCTACTCGCTCGGCACTCCCAACGGTCAGAAGGTCACTATCCTGTTCGAGGAATTGCTGGCAGCCGGCCACAGCGGTGCCGAGTACGACGCCTGGCTGGTCGACATCATGGAAGGCGAACAGTTTTCCTCCGGTTTCGTCGACATCAATCCCAATTCAAAGATCCCGGCCATGGTCGATCACAGTGTCGACCCGCCCGTGCGCGTGTTCGAATCCGGCTCAATCCTGCTGTATCTGGCCGAAAAGTTCGATGCCTTTCTGCCCAATTCGCATGGTGAAAGGACCGAGTGTCTCAACTGGCTGTTCTGGCAGATGGGCGCCGCCCCCTTCCTCGGGGGTGGCTTCGGCCACTTCTATGCCTACGCCCCGGAAAAGATCAAGTACGCCATCGACCGCTACACCATGGAAGCCAAGCGCCAGCTCGATGTACTCAACCGCGAACTGTCCGAGCGCGAGTTCCTGGCCGGCAACGAATACACCATCGCCGACATGGCCACCTGGCCCTGGTACGGAGCGTTGGCGCTCGGCCGGCTGTACAGCGCCGACGAATTTCTCCAAGTCCATACCTACAAGAACGTCGTTCGCTGGGCAAAAACCATCGATGCTCGCCCGGCAGTGAAACGCGGCTGCATCGTCAACCGCAGCTTCGGAAAGCCCGAAAGACAATTGCGGGAGCGTCATTCCGCCGAAGATATCGACCGGATACTGACCGACAAATAGTCCGTCGGCGGGGTTTGGTTTCCGGGGCTGATTCATCTTTTTGGCCACCAGGGCCTGGCGGTTTCCGGAAACAGTTCGCGTTTCATCTCGATAAGGCCTTTTTTCGGGATTCGACATGCAATGCAAATACGCCCTGCGCAGGAACCGGCTGGCAGTGACCATCAGTTCGGTGCTGGCTTGTGGACTGGTTCATGCCGGCGAAGATGCCAACATCATCGTCACGACCACCGAAGACGCAGCAATCGGATCGCTGACTGACGAGTGCACCCTGCGCGCAGCTGTAGAGGCTGCCCAGACTCAATCGGCGGTCGATGGCTGTGAAACCGGCCAATCCATCATCAACATCATCGGCTTCGATACCAGCCTGGCGCACTCGACCATCACGCTGACTGAAGGCGAGATCGAGATCGAGGATCCGGACACGCTGGTCATTCGTGGGCCGGTCGATGGCGACCCGTCCGGCATTACGATTGACGGGGACGGCAACTCGCGCCTTTTCAATATCGAGAGCGGCGTTCAGGTCGGCATGAAATATCTGACCCTGACCAATGGCCACTCCGTTGGCGGTGGATATGCCTATGGCGGTGGCGCCATCCGGGCCGATGACACCATCCTGATCCTCGAGCACGTAGAGATTTCGAACAATCAAACCGACGGGACCTTGGCCGCTGGCGGCGGCATTCTGGCCATCGACACCGATCTCTCGGTGACCGATTCGACGATTACCGGCAATTCCACCCATGACTCCAACAGCCGTGGTGGCGGCCTGATGCTGCTTCGCAGTCAGCTATCGATCTCCCGTAGTGAAATCTCGGACAACCGCACCGACGGAGTTTTCGCACAGGGAGGCGGACTTCGATTGAGCAACAGCACGGCCACCCTGTCGCGCACCCGGGTCACCGGCAACCGCACCGACACCTACAACTCGCCCGGTGGCGGGATCTTTGCCACCGACTCCGAGATCACCATCGTCGAAAGCACCATTGCCAACAATTTCACCACCCAAAACCAGTCCAGCGGCGGTGGCATCGGCGCCTCGTTCAGCGATATGACAGTTGAGCGTACAACGGTGTCCGGCAATCAGACCCAGGGTTCTTCCTCTAACGGTGGCGGCGTATTCGCCTCTCGTGGTGATTTGGAAATCCGGCAGTCGACTGTGTCGGGCAATAGTGCGAGCGGTAACGGTGGTGGCATCTACTTCCGCAATCCCTATGATCAGGACTACAACCACAGAATTTTCTATTCCACCGTGGCCTTCAACACCGCCGCGGGCGAACACGGAGGGATCTACCACGATGGCGCGGAAACCTTCATTCTCCGCACCAGCATTGTCGTTCAGGATGATCCGCAAGATAGCGGTTGCAACAAGCAGCCGGACAAGTACCTCGACAGCATCTCAACCGATGCGGTCTGCGCCAGCGTCAACACCAGTCTGACGGACGTCGCGCTCCAGCCGCTGGCAGACAACGGTGGTCCGACCCTGACCCATGCGCTGGCCGAGAGCAGTGTGGCCATCGAGGCCGGCGGGGATTGCGAGACCAGCTACGGCATCACTGCCGACCAGCGCGGCTTTCCACGCCCCGGCCTGGGCAGCAGTCAATGCGATGCTGGCGCTTTCGAAGCCCAGCCAGACGATTCGATCTTCCGGGATCGGTTCATTATCGAGTAATCCGACCTCGCAATGAATCGTCCTGAGTCTGTTCAGTCGAGCTCAGTTCGGCTCAGTGCGGCAGCAAACCGAGCAGGTGCAGCGCCTCGCTGCCCAACTCCGAGCGCAACCGTGCGTAAGCCGGTTCGGGCATGTCGATATTGAGCGCGAAGCCGGCACGGCCGAACGGACCCTCGACCCAACCCGCCCACCAGCCGGGACCAGGATCGGGTGCAGTGGCCCAACCGGTCTTGGCATACAGGGTCACGCCGTTGCCAACATCGGTCGCCAGCATGGTGCGCAGGGTCTGCAGGTGTTCATCAGCGACTGACAGTTCGCCGGCAGCAAGGCGCAGCAAAAAGCGGCACTGCTCAACTGCCGAAATTTCCAGCGGCCCGACCAGCCAGAAGTCGGTCATCGATTCGCCGACCTCACGACTGCCATAGCCAAAAGTTTCCAGGTAGGCCTGCATGCGTTCACGACCAATCCTTCCGGCCACGT
>SLKI01000013.1 GCA_007134695.1 Balneolaceae bacterium | reverse complement strand
GAAAAAAGTGAGTTCCTCGACGCAGCTCAGGGCGAGACGGTCCGACGAATCGCAGAAGAGAAGCAGTTCGAATTTGTCGCATTCGACCAGATCGGCCGGGATATCCTGGTTGAAAACGCAACAGACGACCACATCCAGGCAATCCTGGACCTGCCCTATATCCACCCGGATAAGCTGGCCGAACGCAAGTTCAAAGTGGCTGTCGATGCAGTCAATGGAGCGGGCTCAGAAGCGGTACCCGCATTACTGGAATCTCTGGGAGCCCGGGTTTACAAGCTTCACTGCACACCGGACGGACGTTTTCCACACAATCCGGAGCCGCTGCCGGAGCATCTGAGCGAGATCCGGGAGTTTGTCCTCGAGCATGACTGCGACCTGGGTGTCGTTCTAGACCCCGATGCAGACCGGCTCGCATTGATCGATGAGAAAGGAGAGCTTTTTGGTGAAGAAAATACCCAGGTGACCGCTTTTGATTTTATGCTGGCTTACAAACCCGGGCCAACAGCCACCAACCTATCCTCCTCCCGGTCTGCCGATGACATCACACTGAAATACAATCAGAAATGCTATCGTTCTGCAGTCGGCGAAATCAACGTGGTCAAGAAGATGCAGGAGGTCGAAGCGGTGATCGGTGGCGAAGGTAACGGCGGGGTGATCAACCCTGACCTGCACTACGGCCGGGACGCACTTGCAGGAATTGCCATGACGCTCCAGTTATTGGCCGACCGGGGGCTGAAAGCGTCGGATTACCGATCGACCCTGCCCTCCTACCGCATCATAAAAGAGAAGATCTCTCTCGAAGAGATGGGAAAAGAAGCCGATGAGCTTCTTGCCACGATCTCTCAACGATATGCCGACCACTCTCCCGACACGACCGATGGTGTTAAAATTGACCTGGACAAAGGATGGGTTCATTTTCGAAAGTCCAATACCGAGCCGGTTGTGCGTGTTTATGCTGAAGCGAAAAGCGAGGAGCAGGCCAGAGAACTTGCCGATGAACTGATTAGAAGTCTCAATATCGAATGACTGTTTAGATAAAAATGATATTCTCCCCTTTTTTACTTTAGTTTACTGTGAAAAACGGCTATTTGCGTTATGATTACATCTATGACAGGTTTCGGGCGAGGAGTTGCTACGGAAAAGGGGTTTCAGGTAACCGTAGAAATGAAATCACTCAACAGCCGATTTCTGGACATCTCCGTACGGTTGCCCAGCTCATTGAACGACAAAGAGCTGGTGATCAAAGAGAAAGTTCAAAAAATGGTACGGCGGGGTAAAATTAATATCACGGTCAATGTCGACAAGTTCGAAAGCGACGAACCGGAGATCACCTACCAGCCTGATCTGGTTAAATTTTACAGTGAAATGCTCCGAAACATGAACGAACAGGCGGGCCTCTCATCCCAGATTGAGCTGGACCACCTGATGATCTTCGAGGATATCTTTGTCAAAAAGCCGGAGGATCCGAAGACAGTGGAGTTGACCTGGGCACTCACAAACAAGGCGGCCGATGAAGCTCTGGATACCCTGGTCAAGATGAGGAAAAACGAGGGCGGACAGCTCAAAAAGGAGTTGATCAGCCATATCCAGGCTATGGATTCTCAACTTGAAAAAATTGTCAGCCTGGCCGAAGATCGTGCACCGGAAGCCCTTGAGAAGCTCAAAGAGCGGATGTCTGCTCTGCTTAGTGACGACGAGATCGATCCGGCAAGACTCGATCAGGAACTTGCGCTGCTGGTCGATAAAATGGATATCCAGGAAGAGGTAACGCGGCTCAAGTCTCACCTCAAATTCTTTCTTGAGGCGATCGAAAGCAGCGATCCGGTTGGACGGAGGCTCAATTTTCTAAGCCAGGAGATCAATCGTGAGCTCAATACCATCGGGTCAAAAGCCAACGACTCGGAGATCTCCCATCTGGTCGTTTATTCCAAGGAGAAACTTGAACAGGTACGGGAGCAGGTTCAGAATATAGAATAACAGATTGATGCGGTCTGAAAAGTGTGTAATTGCTCTATTACCGCTGAAGGCCGTTTCCGGAGACCTTTACCAGCCGTATCCGGGAATCAGATGAAGAAACGATGACCAAGCAGGAAAAAGGCAAAGTGATTATTCTTGTTGCCCCGAGCGGCGGCGGCAAATCGACTATGGCCCAGAGGGTCCTTGAAGCGTTCGATTCGGTGAAATTCTCTGTATCGGCTACAACTCGTTCTCCTCGCGAAGGAGAAAAGCAAGGGAGAGAGTACTACTTTTTAACTCCGGAAGAGTTTCAGGAGAGGGTCGACCGGGGAGATTTCCTGGAATGGGAAGAGTTTTATAACGGTATCCGCTACGGTACACTCCGGCCGGATGTTGAGCGGCTTCGCGGCGAGGGCTACCATGTGTTGCTGGATATAGAAGTCCTCGGCGCTACCAACATCAAAAAGATCTACCGGAATCAGGCTCTGGCGATCTTTCTCAAGCCTCCTTCCCTCCAGGTGCTCCGTCAGAGATTGGCCGATCGCGGCACCGAAACCGAAAAGACCCTGCAGGCACGCCTTGAGCGAGCCGAGAAAGAACTGGCGTACGAAGATCGCTTCGATGTGGTGATTGTCAACGATGAGCTGGAGCGGGCATGGGAAGAACTCAGGGACGTGATTAAGCAGTTTATTGGCCGTTGATCGATTTTTCAGCTAAATGCCGGTCTCTGGCTAAACGCCGGCTTTTGGCTAATCGCCGGCTTCTGGCTGAATGCCGGCCTCTGGCTGAATCGATCCATTCTCGACTGAAATTGCCGATACTACGGGCAGTTTAAACTGTTCATCGGCGAATTGAATCCCAAAGTCAGAAAACGTATCTTTGTATGATTCATCCTGCCACAGAGCAGAAGAACGAACCGAAAAGGAGTCAAACATATGGCAGTCAAGACATTAAACCTTGAAAACCTGGGCACGATTTCTGAAAACCGATATGAGCTGCTGGTCGTGATGGCCAAGCGTGCACGTCAGATTGCCGCCCAGGAAAAGCTCGAACTCGACGAAAAACTCAAATATTTCGAAGGGTTTGAAGAAGAAGAGGAGTTCACTTTTAACGAAGAGCAGGAGCGCATCTCCAAAGCTTTTGAAGAGCTGCCGCATGCAACCCAGCGTTCTGTAAACGAGATGCTGGAAGATAAAATCTATTTCAGCTATCCGGATAAGGATGAGTAATGAGTCTTTCCGGCAAAAAGATTTTGCTGGGGGTCACCGGCGGGATTGCCGCCTATAAATCAGCGGCCCTGCTGCGCGAATTTCAAAAATCAGGAGCAGAACTACGGGTCACCATGACTCCATCGGCGACCCGGTTTGTCGGCACCGAAACCTTTTCCACTCTTTCACGAACCGCCGTTGCGGTCGAGGTGTTCAGCGGAAACGACACCGACGATTCCTGGACCCGCCACATTCACTGGGGTGAATGGGCCGATCTGATGGTCATAGCACCTTGCACGGCCAACACTCTTTCCAAGCTGGTGCACGGCCAGGCGGACAATATGCTTACATCGATCGCCCTCGCGGCTCGCTGCCCGATTCTGCTCTGTCCGACGATGGACGCTGGTATGATCGAACATCCAGCCGTCAGAGAAAATTTGGAGCTGGCTGATGAGTATGGATTTCATGTGATGCAGCCTGATGAGGGATATCTGGCCAGCGGACTGGAGGGAGCCGGCCGTCTTCCCGAATTAAAGGAGATTGTCGATAAATCAGAAGAGATCATTGAAAAACAACGATCCGGCGGCCCTTTACATAAAAAAAAAGTCCTCGTGACCGCAGGACCGACTCGTGAGCATATCGATCCAGTCCGATATATCTCCAATCCTAGCAGTGGCAAAATGGGGTTTGCTATGGCCGAAGCGGCCCGAAATCTTGGCGGCGACGTCATTCTCCTCTGCGGCCCGGTAGCACAAGATCCGCCCGAAGGAGTACAGGTCGAGAAATTTGATTCGGCCGATCAACTTTTTTCACTGGTACAGAAGCATGCCGATGCCGATGTTGTGATAGCGGCTGCCGCCGTAGCTGATTACAAGCCGGCTGAAACCGCCGGCCAGAAACACAAAAAAGAGAGCGGTAGCCCATCTGTGGATTTAACTGAAACCCCGGACAGCCTCGCCTGGCTCGGCAGCCGTCGGCGGGACGATCAAACGCTGATCGGATTTGCCATGGAAACAGAAAATCTGGAATCAAATGCACGAAGAAAACTCGAGGCCAAGAACCTCGACTGGATTTGTGCCAACGATTTGACAGGCGAAGATGCCGGGTTTGCCTCTGACCAAAACCGGATCTTGCTGATCGGTAAGGATAGTATAAGCGAATTCGAAGGAGAGAAGCGCCAGATCGCCCGGCAGATTCTTAACACGATCTTCGGTGAGATGAGCAATAGTGAGGACAGCTTCGAAATGAACCGGTTTTGAGAAAATGGGCCGGTTGCGTTGGATGTGGACTCCGGCCGATTAAGGCTGATTTTCAAGTGTGAAAAACCGTATGTAACGTTTTAGACTGAAACAATTTAGCAGGCAGCGTTATGGGCGATCGGTTCCGCATCATCCTGACAGTCAACTATTCACCCTGGTCGGCCTACAGCGGTGGAGGACAGCGCTCTACACACTCACTGGCTGTCGAACTGGCACGGCGGGGCCACGATGTACATGTCATCTATTCCAAAGTCCCCTTCGAGCAGATTAGCACTCCGAACGACCTACCCTATGCTCTCCATTGGGCCTGGATTCCGGGCATTCGAAGCCAGCGAAACATGCTCCTGAGGCCAGCAGGGGGTATTTCATTTCGAACGATCGTCAAACGCCTTTGCAGAGAGTTTAGACAAAGAGGGGCTTTCCTCCCTGAGAACTCAATTTCGGATGAGGCCAATTTCAGCCGGATTCAGCACAATAAGATAACGGGCGGAGTGATCGTTCATGCCAATGGCGAAGAAGCCGGATGGCTCGGCGGACTAAAAAAGCGATACGGATTCCGACTCATCTCAACTCCGCGCTACTCGAGCTATCCTGATGCGATCATTTCGAACGGCAAAACGTCGATTCTCCAAAAGATGGATCTGGCTCTGCACGACTGGAAATATCTGGCTCAGGCAAAAGTACTTCAAATTTCAGACCTCATCTGTCCACCCAGCGAATGGGCAGGCCAAAAAGTCAGCCAGATTCGAGGTGTCCGCAGAGAGAGGGTCTCCGTCGTTCCGAACGGTGTGCCTGACGAGTTCCTGAGCTACAGATGGACCGAACCTGCCTCCAGTAGTGGTCGAGACAACTCTGCACCTATCCTGTTTTTCGGACGTTTACATCGCGACAAAGGTGTAGATCTGCTTATTCGAGCCTATGCCCTCCTTCAACGCCCCCGCCCTCCCCTCTGGATTGTCGGTGAAGGCAAAGATCAGGGTCACTTCGAAAAGCTCGCTGCTCAATTGAATCTCGGTAATGAGGTCCGATTTTTGCCCTGGCAGCCTCACAACCAGCTTGGCGAGTTGATTGCCGGCAGCCGGCTCTGTGTTTTTCCCGCCCGACATGAAAACTTCAGCCTGGCAATTCTATCGGCTCTCGCGGTCGGTGTTCCGACCATAGGGACCCGTGTAGGCGGTACGCCGGAGATGATTCAAGAAGGTGACAATGGGCTTCTCGTGGAACCGGAAAATATCGATAAGCTAGCTGAAGCAATCCAAAAATTGCTATCTGACAGGCGTTTGGCAAATAAACTTGGGGATGCGGCCCGGCGGTGGGTTCGCACACGAGCAACGTGGTCAATAGCGGCCGAGAGGTTCGAAGAGGTTTATAGCAAAACACTCAATTTGCCGGACGACAGTTAGGAATTATAACCCGACCGATACACTCAAGCTCGGAAGCGGCGGTGCATCTGCAAACTCCATCCCGTTCTTTTCGCTATACCAGGCAATCATCTTGTTTTTCACCCCGAATAGTCCGAGCAGGTTGTCAAAACGCAACCCAACTCGTACCGAATTCATCGTACGGACCACTCCCATGGAAATAAAGTGACGGGTTCCAAGATCGGCTGTGATGCCGCTTCGTATTAACTGTTCCTGCCGGAAGAACGTATCGATTTTAAATACATAGTGCATTTTTTCACTACTTACTTCAAATGCCGCATGCATCTGCGCGCGAGCTGCTCCGGGCATCTGTCGCGGATCGTCGCCTTTCACATTGAGGGTGAGCGGCCGCCAAGTTGCATTCAGTTTCCATCCAATATAGTAATCGGAAGTGATACGGCCGCTGAGTCCCAAACGGGGAACCCATCCCTGGATCATTGAGGGTTTATCATACCACCCCAGCCGAGTCGCTTTATAAAGCAAAGATGCATCAAGTCGTACTTTCTGCCATTGGTAAATGGCATCGGCACGAACATAGGAAGTCTTCCACGGATGAGGTTCTCGCTGGATTTCCCGGACCGAGCTGTTGAGTGCCTCCGATCCGATCGGATCGAAAACCCGGGCTGCATCCAACTTTAGAGAAAAGTTTCGGGTCGGTTCGGCATACAAGCTGGCACTAAACGACGGCTCCCGATCTCGAAAGTCGTATCCAGTCTCAAGTGTCAAATCAGCCCGATCACCCAGTGGCGTCTGCCACGCGGCCATTGAATGAAATCGCTGCATCTTGGCTGACACCGAATCGGGATATGCGCGGTACATATCGTGATATCCGGACCGAAACATCACACCTTTTCGCTTGACTCCGGCGGAGAGAGACCAAACTTCTACAAGGTGGTCATCTTCATACCAGGTCCCGAACTCTTCAACATATTTACTTGCTGATGCGACCTGGCGCCCGATTCCGGCGTGCAGTTTTGTCTGATTCCCGGCCGAAAATTCCGAGTGAACCAGCAGAAATCGGTTGTCGTCTATCTCTTCCATCCAGTCAACTCCCAGAAGTTCACCGAACTCGTTGTTTGAGTGTGATTTGTGAGCCATCACTTCAGTCTGAAAACCGTTGTGTTGTACACGGGCCGAACCGAACCAGGCATAAGTGGTGGCATAGGCAGCCGCTTCAGGGATATACTTTTCGACACCACCGGGAGTTGCGGACCGCTCAAGACTGACACCTGCCTGATACCATTGATCAGATCCGGTTGCGTAACCTGCCGTCTGTTTCAGCGGCGTTACAGAGAATCCCCGATGTTTCGAATAGTCCGGCTGGAGGATCACCGGTGCATCAGGATTGGGATATCGCACACTGGGCTCATAGAGATTGAGGTCGACGGCATGATCGGGAATTGTCGTAGTCAATGCATTATTGCTTGTATACTTGGTTACCAGAGGAATGCCCTGAGGTGTATAGAACCGAATCATCGAGGGCAGATCCCGTTGCAAGTCAGCCGTCTGGCCGCTGATACTGGTTGAAAGTTCGGTAGTTTCCACAAGACGATGCACAGGGTTTGCATGAGACAGCGTTCGACGAGCATCGAGTACCGCCCTTGGAACACCACTTGTTGTAACGACCAGGCTGTCCATCATCAATTCATAAAGTACATAGGTGGTATCGGCATTATGAACAATGTAGGGACGATTCTCGGCTCCGGGTGGATCTTTTTCCTCCTCATCGCTTTCACCATTCTCATCATCTGACTTTTCCTCATTCTCGTCATCGGATTTATCCTCATCCTCATAATCAACTTCATCACTCTCCACGGCCGAGATTTTTTCCGTCAAATGACGATCACCCGACTTTCCGGAGTTCTGTGCAAACAGGTCAGAATAACCTGCCAAACAGATCAGTAAACAGGCTGCCATTAAAAATTTCAGGCTCTCGGCCAATCGTTTCATGCCCGTGACAACCCGTCTTGGGCCGTTAATGCAAATGTGGGTAATGCCGCTGTAGGAGGTCTCTGATTTTAACATCATTCGAAGCTCGTCTGTAATCCGGGGATTTTTTCGGAAAGGCCGATTTTCAGCCTTCGTTCTGCTCTTGATCTACTTATCGATTGGCTTCGGGACGACTTAAATCAAAAATCCGGAAGAGGAACCCGGCAATGCCCGGGTGGATAAGGAAGAAAGGATTTCCTGTAAAAGCGGAAAAAAATGCGGCGGAGATACCGCACACCTGTCTACTGCATTACAGCTTGTTAACCGTGTTCATGGCCTTTAAGGTGCTCCAGCGGGCTATATCAGGGATCGATATCCTCAGATCACACTCCCCGAAAGAGGTCGGTATGTTTTTTGAACCCAGATAGAAGGAACAGACACGTCAGCCGTGGAATTAATCAGTCAACCTTTCATAACAGTTCGAGACTACAGCAAACGAAAGTTTGAACCGGGTTATCGTACAGCCCGAATTCTGCCCGCTGCAATTCTGCTGGCTTTATTGATCAAAACGCTGTATCCGCTCCAGGCAGAAGCACAGATCCGTACCACTCTGTTCGGATGGGAAGAGGAGACCCGATGGATGATTACCGATCGTTACCACAACTACGGTGGCCCATTCTACGATCGGGGGCTGTTTCGTTTCACTACCCCATCGATGACAAAGGAACACGATATCGATCTGATCACCTATAACTACTCCACCGCAGACGATTACCTCTGGTATTACGAACCGGACACCAGTTTCCGCACCTTCTTCGGAAGCTTTAACCTGGGGCAATTCATTCAGGGTGCCGAAGTGCGCAATACGGTTCCCGTTGGCGGGCGTGTAGAGATGCCGCTTCATTTTGTTCGTCGTTACGATATGCGCCAGGATCGCATGCTTGTGCTTCTGGGATTTAACTTTCAGATTCGAGAGAATCATACCGCGGGACTACTCCATACACTAACCGAGCAGAAGCCAGATCTGGATGCCACTTTCTGGTACCGTTTTGGGGAGTGGCAGAACGGTGCGGTACAGCTGGAAGTGACGGCGCTGGACTGGGCCAACAACGCTGCATATGACCTGGGACAGCGACGGGGAACCGACGACCCGGAGCTTCGCCGCCATGAACTCAGGCCGTGGCTTTTCTCCTTTAAAGCGTCTTCACCTGAGTATAACAACCTGAGGGGAGAGCTGATGGCAGGAATCCAGACACCGCTTCAAACGGTTGGTGAATTTGAAGAAGGATCCGAAGAAAGCTTTCGGGACCGAAGTCGAAACCGCTATATCGGCGCACTGATCGAATATGCAGAAGAGCGTTTTACGGTGGGGTTCAACTGGCGATACCGATATGCAAGCTTCAGCAGAGAAAATGTCGAGGAAGATTTCAACCTGGCTGTAGATAAAGGTAACCGGCAGATCGAAAGCAGCCTGGGGGCGTTCGTCGCCCTGCAGCGAGGGCACTTTTATCTGCACAACTGGCTTTGGCGAACATTCAACCGTGATGTTCAGCGCGACGAACATGAAACCCGTCACAGCTCCGGTATACAACTCTATCCCTTCGATTTCAGTGAAAACCGCTGGATGATGCGTAACCGACTGGGATACGATCCCGGTGAAAGAGGGTTTCTGTTAGCTGTTGAGTGGAGCGCCGACTATCGCAATTTTTTGGGAGATGACTACGAGTATGGAGGAACAATTTCAAAAGCGATCCCCTATCGAGGTTTTTATCGTTTCGTTCTTACCTCCTACAATGAACGACTCACATTGATGTTCGGCTACCGTTTCAGCCGACGAGCTTTTCTGATGGTCGGCGCATCTTACGATGTAGACGGGGATCTGGAAGGCGGCTGGACCACGGCTCACGTACGTGACAAGCCTCAGCGGTTCGACGGCGGATTTGGAAGATTGATGCTTTTCTGGTAGAATCGACCGGAACAAGTAAATTCAACTGCTTCTTGCACCCCGGAAGATGATGTTCCAAATAGCCTTGCTAAAGTAGGTAACATCGGTACGAACCGGATTCTTCAGATAGGACTTAATATAGTTTTTCTCCGATTGATAGATCTCCTGCTGAGTTTGTGGCATATCAGCATAATAGGGTGGCACCAAGCCCGGCTTGACCCGTATACGCAGATCCTGTAGCTCTTTCGGATAGAGATCGAAGTAACTGCGGCTTAACGGCCTGACGCCAACGAGCTTCATCTCCCCTTTTAACCAGTTAACCAGCATCGGGAGTTCGTCAATCCAGAAACGACGCATCCATCCCCCCCAGCGCGTAATACGATAATCGTTTTCCACCTTGCCGTTTTCCCTCAATTTATTTTGTTCCATGACAAAATCCTGAATAAACTCCGAATAGGGATGCATTGTTCGAAGTTTATAAACATTGAATGCTTTACGCCCCAGGCCGATTCTCTTGAGCCTGCAAATCGCACCCATGGAAACTTTTTTTCCTGATGGTGCACCTTTTTTGCAAGTAACGATCCAGGTTTTCCCACCGAAACTCATATGATCCACAATGGCAAAACCGGCTGCAGACAATCTTCCCATCGTTTCTGCCAGGCTCATCACACGATTACGCCCTTTGTTAATTTTATGATACAACCGCCGGGTAGGTCCCCATTTTGGGAAAAAGCGTTTAAAAACAAAGTCCATAGAGTAATGGAGTGACCGTATCACCGGCGGGTATTTGGCCAGGATTCGCTTCTTTCGTTGCTGCTTGGTTTCCACATGGACCACATGAACCATACCGTTAAGAAGTCGGTAATTGACGTTCTTCAGCCAGTTGTCGAGCCTCTGAATATCGTTAATGCGCTGAAAGTTGACGATTCCTTTGTAACGAGTCGGAGTGATCGGTAAATCCTGCTCATCTTTGGTGTGAACCCAGAAAAATTCGCGTGGTGAGACGTTCCTTATACATTTTCGTAAGAATAGCCGCAGTTCACGTTCTGCAGCAAAATAGAGATCGGACCGGGCAATCAGTATGGTCCCATCAATCCCGGCTTTCCGATCCTGCTTTCGCAGCATGACATCCGGGTTAAAATTCCTCTTTTTACGTAATTCAGACTGGTATTTCATGACGTAACCCCTTTTAACACATTCCCCAAAGCATCAATAATCCTGTAGCCTACAGGTGAACAACATGATAAGACTTACCTCTTGGACCCTTTTCAATGAAATGCACGCATGATGTGGCGACCCCTGCTTTCAACAGTTCACACTGTTACAGCAGATCTAAGAGAGATTCTCCCCTCCCCAAAAATCCTGTCAGTCTAGTACATCAACGCAAACGCAATTTCACTCGATGTCTCACAGGTTATTCATTGTTAATCCAAGGAAGGGATATACCGTAGAAACTTCAAATTATTTATTTTAATTTTCTTTAATTATTCTGGGAAATTTAAATTGGCATGAAGGAAAAAATGCCGACAGTATACAGGAATTGAGGAGTTTACTGTCAGGCTTCGGCTTAAGAGAAGAAATATTAGAATTTTCTAATGTAAATCGACCTGTCGATGTAGCTGATCCACTACGATCTCTTGTTGTTCACGGCTCAGATAGGGATGCATGGGAAGGCTCAATACGGTTCTCGATGCACTCTCTGAAATGGGAAAATCCCCATACTTATAACCCAGGTGTTCAAATACCGGCTGTTCATGAAAACATTTTGGATAATACACCCCTACAGGAATCCCGCTATCTTTCATTCCGGCTACGATCTTGTCTCTGCTCTCTTCATTGACGCGAATGGTGTATTGAGCATATAGATGGGTATTCCCATCCAGAGTTTTAGGTGTAAGACAAGTGTTGTAAAGTAGTTCATTATAAAGTGCTCCTATTCTGCTCCGAGCTTCAATTTCTTCTTCAAACCCGGACCATTTCCCCAGAATAACCGCCGCCTGCATGGTGTCGAACCTGCCATTCGTCCCGACATGTGTATGATGATGGCGCTGTTTGCCCCCATGTGTTCGAATAGCTCTGATCGTCTCACCCATTTCGTCATTATCAGTAAACAGCGCTCCACCGTCTCCATAACACCCAAGAGGTTTCGCAGGAAAAAATGACGTACTACCCATATGGGTAGCACCACAGCTCCTAACACCGTTTCGCATCGCACCAAAACTTTGTGCACCATCTTCAATGACAGCGATCTCATATTTTTCAGCGATCTCATTTATTTTCTCGAGCTCCGGCATCTGGCCGAACAGACTGACAGGTATGATAGCCTTTGTTTTTTCCGTAACAGCCTCTTCGATTTTCGAGGCATCCATGTTAAATGACTCCTTATTGATATCTACAAAAACCGGGGTTGCTCCTACCAGCATAATCACTTCGGCAGAACTGATCCATGAGAATGGAACGGTAATGACTTCATCTCCCGGCCCTACACCCAGTGCCCTGAGGGCAATTTCCAGACTGTGGGTACCACTGCTAACTGTAATACAGTGTTTGACACCTACAAAATCGGCCAATAGCACTTCCAGCTCCTCTACCTCGGGGCCCATAATATAGCGTCCATGCTCAAGAACCTGATCAATTCTTCTGTCGATCTCCTCTTTATTGCGCCGGTACTGCGTCTTCAGGTCAATAAATTCCATATCTGATACCTTTGTTTACTCACCTTTATACTCTTCATAGGGTCTATCTCCTTTCGACAGCTCTTCTGGCAACGGTTCTTCTTCATCCAGATCGAGACAGCTCAACTTCCCATCTTTCAATTGATATCGAAAACCCGATTCTGGACAGGTCATGATTCCTTTGTTATTCGGGCCATCGAGCTTGTGACCGTGGCGACTCATCCAGCCGTGCTGTCGGCCGGGATTGCCCAGGATCAAGGCATAGTCCTGAACATCTTTCGTAACTACTGCCCCCGCGCCGATAAACGCATATCGGCCCACAACAATCCCGCTTATTACGGTTGCATTTGCTCCGATTGTTGCTCCCCGCCTAAAGAGGGTTTTTTCATACAGATCTTGCCGATTGACCTGACTTCGCGGATTGGAAACATTCGTCAGAACACAACTTGGGCCCAGAAATACTTCATCTTCCAATACGCAGCCGGTATAGATCGAAACATTATTCTGAACTTTTACACGATTACCGATCTTCACCTGATCTGCCACATAGACATTTTGACCAAATACACAATTCTCTCCGATTGTTACATCGGAGGAGATGTGGCAGAAGTGCCATACCCGGGTACCTTCACCAATTACGGCTCCTTCATCTACAAACGAGCTTTCATGAATCATACTTACTGGCTAATTTTTCAAGGATAACTTCGAAGATTTAAAACGATCCACTTCTGCCGTTCAACTCAAGATACAGAGCAACACAAAGCTTAATGCAAACCAGAAATCCTTTAGTCGAGCCGATAATAGATCAGTGCTGCACTGGCGAATATTGAGACAATCGGGCCGACAACTCTCACATAGTCATGAAATCCGGCACGCCGTTTCAATTCCACCATCACAATCTCATCGTTACTCAGCTGGTAATTGCGCAGCTCAGCAGGATAGGGATCGCTGTAACGGAATTGGTAACTTTCCACATTTTCGATTCCATTGTCCGGATCAAATCGAGATATATTGATCTCCACTCTCAACTTGGACCAGTCGAGCATCGTTTCGGTAGTTCGAAACGAGTTGGGGCCACGTGCATAGGAGATTAGTTCATGTACACGAGTTCCGCGTGGTACCAGGTATCGGCCCGGATTATTGATATCGCCCCATACATTGACCGAATCGGCCAGCTGGCCAGGTTCGGCAATACGAATGATCCCCTCCGCCATGCGATCAAGCTGTGTAAGCTGGGCTGTGGCCATATCGGCATATAGAAATAGAAAAGCCGCGGTAAGGGTAGTCAATAAATGCTTCATCTGGTGCAGGTTATTTCGAATTAAATCCCGTTTTAAAGCGCTATCGTGCGGGTGGGTCTCGGTCGGTCAGGATCGAATCTTCGTTCGGCGAACGGTGTTCCTCTTCGCGATTCGATTGATATTCTTCGTAGGCCCGATAGGAGTAATAATACTGGTTATATCCATTGGAATAATAGTCGTCACTCTCCTCAAATCGGTACCGGGTGATCACCGCTCCCAGAACCTCCGCCTTGATTCGATGAAGATTTTCAAGCGTCTGGTTCAATTCATTAAGTCGGGTCTGGCCGAACTTGACAACCACTACAACACCATCAGAGAGTTGCATCAAAGGGGCAGCATCGGTAACAATACCATAGGGGGGTGTATCGAAAATGATATGATCATACTGCTCTTTGAACTCTTCAACCAGGTTTTTCAGCTTTTGGCTGTGTATAGCCGATGAGGGATTGTGCGGATTACTGCCGGCTGTCAAAACATCAACATTCGGAGCACTCGACTTCTGAATCACATTTTCCACCGGCAAATCATCAAAGAGTACTTCTACCAGTCCGGGACTGCGTTTCAAACCGGTTAGCCGATGTGTAAAAGGCATCCGCAGGTCCGAATCGATCAATAGTACTTTTTTGCCGGTTTCGGCCAGGATGGTAGCCAGATTAACCGAGGTGGTCGTTTTACCTTCTCCTTTGGCTGTGCTGGTTACCATAATCGTCCTGAACTCCTTGTCGGGATGGGAGTAGATAATATTATTCTGCAGTCTTCTGTATGCTTCTGATACCGGTGAATTGACGTCCAGAAACGAAATCCAGTTGGCCGAGACCATCGAACCGTTTTTACGCACAAATTCATATCCGTTATATCGCTCATTGAGAAACGGGTCCATCTCCGGGATCACTGACAGTAGAGTCGCGCCGGTACTCTTGAGTTTTTCCGCACCGTCGATCTGGTTATTGAGCCTTTCTCGTGTAAGTGCAAGACCTACCCCGGAGATACCTCCAAGCATCAGGCCGATCAGCAGGAAGATTGCTTTGCGCGGGTGGTTAGGCCGATCCGGAAAAACTCCGTAATCAAGTGGACGCCCCTGTCCATATTGAGTCTGCTCCCATCGTGCAGTTTCGGCGTATTGGGCGGTAATTGATTCATATAGCTGTTCATTGATCTGCACATCGCGCCGCAACCTTGCAATTTGCGTCATATTCTCCGGCAAATTGTCGAGTGTGGTATTTTCAGCCTGCAGTCGCTCATCAATCGCTTGCTGTTGCGCAAACATCTGAGCTTGTTCGAGCTGCAACTCAATCAGCTGACTGCGGATTTGACTCACCCGGGTTGTCACATTACCGTCGGCATCACTTAAAAACGCCATGAACTCTTCCCCCTCATCGGTTGCCAATTGGGAAGCAAGCCTGTTAATCTCCTCTTTGAGAGCGTCGATTTGACTATTGATACGAACAAGTTGCGGCTCAGCCTCAGGATTCTCCTGCAGTGCCGGATTTCGCGTTACCAGAAGCAATCGTTCAGCTTCCAGCTCCGCCAGTTGATTCTGATATCTCGTCAGTGTCGGTGCAACGTTTTCAGCATATCGGTCGGCAAGGCCCGGCATGATCTGATCCAGGCGCTGCTCCTGGGTTTCAATGGCAGACTCAATCGCTACCAGGTTTGTTCGGATCTCCTGCCGCCGCGACTCCAGTTCCGAAATCCTGTTAATGACACTGCCAGTCTGGGCATCGATCTGAACAAGGCCCGTATTATCCATAAACTCCTTGAGGCGCTCTTCACTTTCAGCCAGTTGTTCTTCTACCTGAGTCCGTTCACGCTCCAGAAATTCGAGCGCAGAACTTGCAGCCGTACGGTTTTGTTCACCAGAAAACTCGATATAGGTATCGATAATCTGATCGACCATCCACTTGGCCTCGAATGGCGAGGGGCTTTCGAAAGTTACACGTACAACATTGGCATCCCGTTCTGCTCTCTCTACTTCAATCCGATTTCGAATCCTGCGGGCGATCTGCTCACGAGTTGCCAATGAAGAGTCGCCCTGAATTGTACGCCAAAAAAGCGGGAAAGGGCCTACACCTTCATATTCACGCCATAAAATCGGAAATCGCTGACCATCTTCCATCACATCCTGGGAAATGACCCGCTCGGCAAGCTCTTGAGAAAGCTGCCTCGATTTGATTACAAGGATCTCATTGGCAATAGTACTGCCCAGCCCAATGCCGTAAGAGGTGTTAAGCAGATTCTGCAGATCACTTCCGGCGGCACTGCTGCGTTGTTGCTGTTCGGTAATTACGATCGTCCCCTCACTTTCGTAGACCGGCTGGGTCGTAAAGATGGTAAGTGCAGCAATCAGAATCCCCGCTGTTATTAGTGAAATTACCGACCATTTTCGGCGCAGAAGTGTTAAAAAGAGTGCATGGAGATCTATTTCATCGTCATCTTCCGGTCGATGTGGCCCGTAACCGTATCCGTAGGATCCGGGATACTGCGGATCGTTGCTGTAACTGTTCGGGTATTCTGGAGAATTCTGAGGATGTTCCTGATTAGCCATTGGATAACGATTCGGTGACTACAAATTCACTCAAAGGCTCAGCGGTCCGATACTCAAGCCTGGCCAGATGAATATTATAGAATATATTGGATTATTCAGAAAGTTTATGATTCCGGTACCTACTAAATGCTGAATGTCTGACCCTGTTAAAATGAACGTTATGGGCATTGAACACCGCCATACAGACCCTTGATTGCAAACATTCAGATAGTAATCTATTTGTAAATACCAGCTCTTTCAATTCTATGAATTGGTTAAAAATAAGGTTGCTCCAAAAAATCACAAGTAATTTCAGGGAAAAAGCATATTATTTAAAAAAATATAATGTTCGACAGGGAGTGTATCCTGCAGCGTCAGGATCAGTCGACATTTTCCTGGTGTACAAACTGCTCTTCCGGCAGTACAACAGCCGTCAACCTCCCATAACCCGGCCCGTCATAAACACAGCCTGTATCGATTCCGATCATCTCCGGACGCCGAATTGGCTCTGGCCGAACAGTATGACCAAAAACTACCTTCTTCTCCCAAACCGGTTCTAACACATTCAAATGGTCCCGGGACCAGAGAAATTGATGCCTGCAACTAGGATCCTCGATACTCTCGGCTATCAATCGTTCCGGTGACAGACCGGCATGTACAAAGAAATATTCCTCTGTAGTATAATAAAACTGTGTGCGACGATAGAAATCGAGATGATCTGAAGGAATTTCAGATACACCAGGCTGTTTTGATGAGATCTCATACGAGTGAAGTGTTTGCATACCGCCGTTATTCATCCAGATCATATAGTGCCCCCTATCTTCCTGCTCCAGTGCATCCAGCAGCATCTGCTCATGGTTCCCTCGTAAAAAAACGCAATCGCGGCTCTTTTCCAGATCCAGCATCAGATCAACCACTTCCCTGGAGCAGGGCCCCCGGTCGATGTAATCGCCAATAAAAATCAATTTCCGATCTGGAAAAGATTCGAGTTTCTCCAGCAAAGCCTCGGCAGTTCGGCAACAGCCGTGAATATCTCCAATAGCAATCATCTTCCTGCGGCTGCGTGCTCAAGCTCGGTAATATTTGGATGTACCGTTCCATCACGGCGAGTAGTTTCATCCATTGACCGGAGATTGTGGACTAATTCGATCGAAGGACGTGCATCGTCAATTCGAAAGCCCTCTCCCGCAAGAGTTTTCTCATAGACCCGGGTGTGCAGATCGTTGAAACCGGTGCTGAACTCAACTTCCCCTTCATCGACTGTGATCGAGCGCCAGGTTCGCTGCCCCGGCGTCATATCATCCGGAAGGTCATTACTGTTGAGCGAAAGGAACCACTCTACATCGGCACGGGGCAGTTCCAGAAAGCCGCCCACTCGCTCCTCTCCGCGGTGATGCAGCTCAACTGTTTGAGGTGTGCCGAATAGCCACATCAGAAGATCGAAAAAATGGATGCCGATATTTGTGACAATCCCGCCTGACTTCTCCTCATCTCCTTTCCAGGAATATCGATACCACATTCCGCGCGAAGTGATATAGGTAAGACGTACTTTGTATCTGCGGCCGTTGTCTTTGAATTGACGGTCGAGCTGATTCTTTAATTCGATCAGATCGGGATGAACACGAAGCTGCAATACGGTATAGACCTCTTTTCCATACTCCTCTTCCAGTTTCTGTAATGCATCCAGATTCCAGGGTTTAATCACCAGCGGTTTCTCACAGATTGCGTGAGCGTCCACACGGAGTGCAAGCCGAATGTGGGCATCATGAAGATGATTGGGCGAGCAGATAGTCAAGTAATCGGCTTTAAGGTCGTCGCTTTCTCTTCGTAATTTTTCAAGATGCCGGTCGAACCTTTCAACCTCTGTAAAAAAACTCGCCTCTGGAAAGTAACTGTCGATAATGCCAACCGAGTCGTGCGGGTCGGCAGCGGCAACAAGCCGATTGCCGGTTTCTTTAATCGCTTTAAGGTGCCGTGGTGCGATATACCCCGCCAATCCTGTTAACGCAAAATTGTACATGACCCTGATTTGTTGTTAGCAGCCGTAAGTTTGGCCTCCATACTTACCCTTCTTTCAGACTCTCACTATGGTCTCAAAGGGGTAGTCAGATAGGTGATTGTTTTATTTACACACCCGTAACGTTAATCAATCTGACAGACTGCAGCAAGTTCAACAGAGTGTTATTTGAAAGAAGAGTTATACAGATTAACCGTTTACGCAAATACGCCCGCCGGTTCCTCGTTCAAAGAGCCGCTCTCCGTTCTGTGCTTTATAGAGCTGATCGAAACCGAGTTTTGCACCAAACCAGGTCTTTTTTCGGGTAGCGATCCAGGTCAATCCTCCAATTTCCTGATAGCCGGCGATCTCAAAGCCGGCGTCCAAAAGCCGGTTCATTGCAGACTCCAGACTGATCACACGATTGCGAACACTCAAGGCTCCTTTACGCGGTGGATGGACCACCTCAAGCTGATCAAGCATAAATTGAACGGCCCGGTCCAGTCCGGCAAGAAGATTCCGAACCATCGGCGGCTGAGACCGCATTACACGCTGCGTCCTCTGTGATCCGGTTTCGAGGCATACAATATGCCAGGATCCGAATGAGAGGCGTTGATTGACCTGTATCAGCCAGGTTTCGAGGTTGGCGATATTATTAAGACAGGTCAGGTTAACCACACCGCTGTGCTTTTCTTTGCGAGCGGGAAAATGATCGATTTTGTGACTTCGAGTCCAGCAAAGATCTCTTGGTGCCACATCGGTAATCGTTTCACGTACGAATCGGCGCACTCTTGGGTCGAGGTGGAAATAAAAATCGCTGCGTACCAGCACCGGCTGTTGCTCTCCTGTTTGGCCGTTAAAATCGACCCGGTCTGTGTCTGACTTTCCGGATGTCGATTCACCAGACTGTGATTCGGGGTGTGATCCGGATTGAGGCCCGAATTGTGACCCGGATTCCGATTCGGACTGAGACCCGGCCTCTGACGATGGAGCTCCTGACAGATCCTCCAATGAAGGCCCCTCCCCGATATTCCACTCAAAGAGAGTCCTGAATTTACCGGCCGGGCGATCGTCTCCAAACCCGTTTTCCCCTCCCCGCCCAGAGATGTTTTCATTACTTGAATACTTTTTTCCTGAAGCTCCCTGCCCTGAAGGTTTTTCTGATCCTGAATGCTTTTTTGGTGATTTCATGGCGATCCTGAATGTATTTACGATCCTGAATAAAGTTACGATCCTGATTATGCGATCAGAAAGCCTTTCCCCAATCGATTCGGCTTTCAATGCACCAACAATTTGACAGATTTATTTCTGAACAAAAAATAGAGTTTCTTAATCTACCTTCAGAAATTCTAATGTTTTGTCCCACAGCAAGGTAGTTTGCACCAGTACTGAGTTAAATCTGCAGATGTGGCCCGCAACATATTCAATATGCACCTCATCGGTTTTGCTCCCTCCTAAACATCCCAACGGTACGTTCGGTGCGTTTTGAAGTGATAACAGCCCAGGGCTTCGAGGGAGCGCTGCATCAGCCAGTTCTTTTCACTTACCCAGGCCCCTTCCAGATACTCCAGGGTCGGACAGGCGGCCTTGGTCTTCTGGATACCACGAATAAAAGTAAGCGCCTCGAGCCCCAACTTCCGGTAGCGGGGCCGGGTTCCAAATACGATCGTCCGGAGACGTCTTGCACGTTTCCTAAAACGAAGCACTTTGGGCATGTGATACCAGCGAAGCTGCCCGCCGGTTTCCGCCGAAATCTCGTTCAGGTCCGGAACGCAGACGATAAAAGAAGCGGGCTCGCCATTTACAAATGCAATCAGGATGCTGTCGGGGATCATCACCCATCGAAGCTGGCTCACCATCTCCCGGACGGTCTCCCGGGTCAATTCAGTAAATTCCTGCTCCCGCTCGCCAATATCCTGATTGCTCCAGGCATCGTTGTAGATCTCACGGATCATCTCGGCATCATCGTGGATATTACGCGTATCGAGCGATCTGAGCTCCACCCCGGGCCGTTGCTCGATGCGGTCGGTTATTTTGACAAGGCGCTCAGGCAGCGGCTGGTCGAAGTCGCGCCGGTAGCTCCAGTGGTCATCCAGCTTAATTGCACCGGTCTCCTCGATTCTTTTTTGATAATAGGGTGGATGGTAATCCATCCTGTAGATGGGAGGCGCATCAAAATTTTCAACCAACAATCCCCAGAAGCTGTCGTTTTCGCCGAAATTGACCGGCCCGCGGAAAGTGCCGTTACCCCTCCGCTTGTGCCACACTCTGGCGTATTCAACGATCGCATCAGCCACAGACTGCTCGTCCTTCATTTCCACAAATCCCAATCCCCCCATCTTCGGATTAAAATTATCACGAGTATGATCACTCAACAGGGCAAAACGTCCGGCCACTTCTCCCCTGTTCCAGACCAGGAAACGTTCACATTCTCCGCGGGTAAAGGCTGGATTTCGGGCCGGATCAAATATTTTTTCGATCTCGTCTCGAAAAGGCGGGATCCATTGCGGACAGTTGCGATAGATCTGCCGGGGAAGCTTGTGAAACAGCTCGATCTCTTCGGAGGTCGAAATTTTTTTGATGGAGTAGTTCATTCAGGATACCGAAGGAGGTAATGCTTGATAGTATCGAAAGTATAAGTCAGTTGATGGTGATGATTGTTGAAGCTTTTACCAGAACTACAGGTAGTACTGTGAGTATTCCGTCGGACTCGTATATTGACCGGGCATAAACGTAGTAAAATTCAAGGAAGAATGCCTCTATTGATGGCAAATGCTGCAACCCGAAAACGCTGGATTGTGTTGTTGCTGGTCGCTTCATGTCTGGCCGGCGGAATACTTTTATTGACATGGACACCGCAGGAGTACCAGATACTCCGCTCACCGGCACAACTCGACTCACTCATCGAACTCAACCTGGAAAGATTCCAGGTGGAAGATCAACGGGTTCGCACTACATCGATTCGTCTCGACACTACCGAAGTGAGACGTATATACAACCTTCGGCTCCCGCCACATATCTCCAAAACGCAATGGCACTACGAACTTGACAAACTGGTCAGGCCTTACGGAGTTTCTACACCGGCCCGGGTAATCTTCCCCGAACAGGATATGCGAATTCATCTTGCCTATCGGGAAAATATTCTGCGGACACTCCATATAAGGAGTGATCCGTCTGGGGATACCGGTGAGGGTACACCGGGAGGCTGATGATCAAAATTTGAAGTCAATTCCGTAAAATCATTACCTGGAACATGTAACCGTTTGGTCGGACTGGATTTCGAAACCGAAAACGAATTGTAAATCATATTCTCGCTTTATGTTGCAGAATCGTACCCAGGCTTTTCTGAAACGCTTTGAACTCGAGGAGTTTCCCCAGCCGGAAATCATTCGGCTTCGGTACCCGGTTCTTCTTTGTCACGGCTATGGGGCCGTTGCCTCTCTCATTAAGACATCACCGATGGATGAGGTCTGTATGCACCTTCGAAAACATGCCATTCCAGCTATTGCCCCCAATATTGTACCCTATGCCAAGATCGAAACCCGGGGAAAACAGTGGGTGAAAAAGATCAACGAAATCTGTGATAAACACAGATTTGAGAAGCTCAATGTGGTCGCCCACAGTATGGGCGGACTCGACATGCGTTATGCACTACATAACAGCAACATTCACAAAAAAGTCGCCTCGCTGACAACCGTATCGACGCCTCACCACGGATCGAGCCTGGCCGACTGGATCCTCGATTACCCGGACAATATCCGTGAGCGGCTGGGACAGATTTTCAACTGGTTCGGTGAGAGCATCTACCCCAGTACCAAGAGCGATGCGATGGGCGCCGTTCGCCAACTCACTCGCGACTACATACAAAACCGATTTAACCCCAAATATCCCCCTCACCCGGATCTGCCCGTATTTTCCTATGCATCCCAGGTGGGCAAGGGAACCGACCAGCCGCTCAATCGCATCTACCGGTTTCAGAATAACCTTATTTATGATGAGGAGGGACCGAACGACTGTTTTGTGTCGGTCGAGTCGGCCAAATGGGCAGAATTTATCGAAACGGCTCCGCTGTCTCACATGGAGCATGTGAAGATCGCCATCAGCAAAGACCGCATCCCCCTGTTCGAAAACTTCTGGATCGATATCGCTCGCCGGCTTCAGAGCGAGGGGTTTTAAGGGCGTTCGACACTGCCGGAGTGAAACGTGTCTGTACTTCAGAGGCGTGCACCTGCCGATCATCAGAAAAGTGTCCCTCAGGATATCAAAATTGTGCGCCGGGCAAAGGCCGCAATATGAATCCTGCGTTTCAGAGCTGGATATTTTCCAATTCGCGTAGCAGCGGGTAAGAGGTGAGGTCGTATTGAATCGGCGTCAAAGCAGCATAACCCTGCTCCAGTACGGTTATATCGTTGTCCTCTTCCTGATCGAGAAGCTGAAACTTGCCGGTCAGCCAGTAATAAGAGCGGTTATGAGGATCAATTCTGCCTTCAAACTCTTCCACATAACGGCTGTTGGCTTGCCGAGCCCAGCGGATCCCCTTGAGCGGCCCGGATGGAGCGTTTAGATTCAGGGTAACACCTCGCGGAAGACCGTGATTGAGCACATAACCGATCACTTTTCGGGCTGCATCCTGACACCCGGAGAGGTCTGCATCTTCGCTGAAATTGGTGCAGCTGAAAGCGATCGACGGATAGCCGAGGATCGTCCCTTCGGTTGCTGCACTGACCGTACCGGAATACAGAATATTGATGCCGGCATTGCTTCCGTGATTGATACCACTTACCACCAGATCGGGTTTGCGGTTGAGAAGCTGATTATGAGCCAGTTTAACCGAGTCGGCCGGTGTACCCGACACCGCCTGGCCGCTAAAACGATTATCGATCATGAATGAACGGGATCGCAGCGGCGTGCTGACGGTAATAGCGTGCCCAACGGCACTCTGCTGACGGTCTGGAGCTACAATCTCTACATTCCCGAACTCATCGGCTACCTCGGCAAGTGCCTTGATGCCCGGAGAAAATATACCGTCGTCGTTACAAACAAGAATCAGCGGCTTTTCTGCTTTACTCATAAAATTGTTTTTTAATTACACCATTCAGCTATCAGTTTTGAGCTATCAGCTACTTTCACCTTTCAGCTTTCAGCTTTCAGCTATCAGCTACTTTCACCTTTCAGCTTTGAGCTTTGAGCTTTGAGCTCGATCACCTTCACAATCCGTTCGGCGGTTTTGCCGTCCCATTTTTCCGGAATCTCCCCCTCTTTCCATTCACCGGAAAAGAGCCTTTCCAGTGCCGGCCCGATAGCTTCGGGATCGGTACCAATCAGCTCATTTGTTCCTACTTCCACCGTTTCGGGACGCTCGGTTGAATCTCGCAAAGTCATACAGGGAACCCCCATGACCGTTGCCTCTTCGGTAATTCCGCCGGAATCGGTGATCACCGCAAGGGATCTCTCCACAAGGAAGTTAAACTCCAGATATCCGAGAGGATCAACAATTTGAAGCCCTTCAGGTTCTATTCCCGCCCGTTGCAATACTTGCGCCGTGCGCGGATGGGCTGGAAATACAATAGGCATTCCGTTGATCTTGCCGGTAATCTGCTCCATCCAGCGCCGAAGAGTCTCCTCCTCATCAACGTTCGACGGCCGATGCATCGTCAACACCAGGTATCGTTTCTCCTGTAACCCAAATTGATCCCAGACCCTCGGCTTTCTAAACTCCGAACGGTGGGCCAGCAGGGTATCGATCATCGTGTTACCGACAAAATGTATCCGATCCTCACTTACACCGGAGAGCCGCAAATTTTCATTAGCGTACTTCGAAGTGGTAAAGAAAAAGTCTGTCAGGGAGTCGGTGACGATCCGGTTGACCTCTTCGGGCATCGAAATATCTCCGGAACGAATACCCGCCTCCACATGGGCAACCGGAATCATCATTTTTTTGGCTACAATTGCACAGGCCATGGTAGAAGTAACATCTCCCACAACCAGACAAAGGTCTGCACCTTGTTTCATCAGCAGCGATTCATAACGGGTCATGATGGAGGCTGTCTGCTCGGCCTGGGTCCCGCTCCCCACCTCCAGGTTCACATCAGGTTTTGGAATCCCCAACTGTTCGAAAAAGCTGCCGCTCATGTTGTAGTCGTAGTGCTGCCCGGTATGGACCAGCCGGTAAGAAAGTGGGCCGCCCTCTTTTTTTCTCTTCTCGATCTGCCGGATAATCGGAGCGATTTTCATGAAGTTGGGCCGGGCTCCGGCAATAATATCAATTCTCATAACCTGAAAACAATTTACAAATTAGAACCACTTCCGCCACTTTCAGCTTTGAGCTTTCAGCTTTCAGCTTTGAACTTTCAGCTACATTCAGCTTTCAGCTCCCTCACTCATACCGCTCGTTTTCGTTCGGGAAATCCACCGCCTTGACATCCTTAATATAACCCTGGACCGCTTCGGTCATCACCTTGTCCAGATCGGCATACCTGCGCAGAAAACGGGGCTTGAAATCCTTGTTGAGCCCCAGCATGTCGTGCAGCACCAACACCTGTCCATCACAATCAGGCCCCGCACCAATCCCGATGGTCGGTACAGAAACGGCATCGGTCACTTTGGCGGCCAGTGCAGAGGGGATCTTTTCCAGAACGATCGAAAATGCACCGGCCTCTTCCAGTTTGACCGCATCCTCCAGAAGCTGTTCCGCTTCGGCATTCTCTTTGGCACGCACTTTATATGTGCCAAACTTGTAGATACTCTGCGGTGTAAGCCCCAGGTGGCCCATGACCGGAATCCCTGCATCTACAATTCGTTTAACTGTATCGGTAATGGTACGACCTCCTTCCAGTTTGACACCGTGTACACCCGCTTCTTTCATCATCCGGCCTGAACTGATAAGTGCCTCTTTGGCTGTTACCTGAAAACTCATAAAGGGAAGATCGGCAATTACCAGTGCCGTCTCCACACCCCGGACAACACACTGGGCGTGATAGATCATCTGATCGAGCGTCATCGGAACAGTCGTCTCGTGGCCGGCCATCACGTTGCTTGCCGAATCTCCAACCAGAATTACATCAATACCGGCCTGGTCGACGATCTTTGCCATCGTAAAGTCGTAGGCCGTGAGCATGCTGATCTTCTTTCCGGCCTCCTTCATCTCAACGACTGTCTGCGTAGTCACTTTGGCCGGGCGGCCGTTTGGCGAAGTGCCCGATCTATTCTGATTCCCGTCGGATTTTGACGTCTGTGTACTCATCAGGCTTCCTCCCGATCGACAATAGCAGCGGATGCTTCCAATTCACAGGTCACATCTCCTTCGACTGTAGCCTTTCCAATCATGGTTACAAAATTTCTTCGCATGCCCCCCATCTCTACCTCCAATTTGAGGATGTCGCCCGGCACCACCTGCCGCCTGAACTTAGCATTGTTGATTCCGGTAAAGACGATCAGTGTCTTGTCCGGATCCTCCACCTTCTCCTTCATCATCCAGACACATCCTGCCTGGGCAAGGGCTTCCACCTGCAACACACCGGGCATAATCGGAGCTCCGGGGAAATGTCCCTGGAAAAAGGGTTCATTGACGCTCACATTTTTAACCGCCGTAATCGACTCCTCACCGATCTCCAGCACACGGTCGACCAGGAGAAACGGATAGCGGTGAGGAATCAGCTTCTTGATATCTTCGATATTCAGCATAATTGTGATGGTTGTAATCTAATTTGAGTTGTTGCGAAAAGATGCGCTACTGACCTGACGCCTGGTTCATCAAACTGTATTGCAGGTTCTGCTTTTTAATTTTACAAGACAGGAAACAGCAGAATATAAGAATTCTCCTCTTACCTTACTGTTCCAACATAGACATAGGCGATACCACCGGTCAGCGGTTCGGCGCGCTGTCTGCTAAAGGCATCGGCATCTTCCATCAGACCCAGAAATGATTCTCCGGCGGGAAATGATGCACTGGTTTCGGGAAGATAGGTGTACGCCTCACGGTTGCCGCTAATCCACCCGCCGATGGCCGGCATCACATACTTACTGTAGATTCGATAAGGATAGTGAAGAAGTCCTTTCGGCTGGCCGAACTCCAAAATTACAACCCGGCCTTCCGGCCGTACGACGCGCGCCATCTCCCTGAGTGCCTGCACCGGATCGTCAACATTTCTGATACCGAAAGCGATACTCGAGATGTCGAAATGGTTGTCTTCATACGGCAGATCCATCGCATCGGCTACCTCAAAGTCGATCTCCAGGCCCTTATTTTTGGCTTTTACAGGAGCCAGTCCCACCATTTCCGAGCAAAAATCGGTCCCCAGGACATACCCTTCCGGGCCCACAGCCTGTTTAAAAGAGATCGCCAGATCACCGGTTCCCGTAGCACAATCGAGTACCCGCTCTCCTCTTTTGGCAGCGCTGGCCAGTACCGTTTCATTACGCCAGATGTGATGAATCCCGAATGAAAGGATACTATTCACCCGATCGTAATCCTCGGCAATATCAGCAAACATTAAACGGACACGCTCACTCAAAACAGATCCTCAACATTAAGATTGATAAAAAAACCCATAAAACACGAAAAACAGCCCAAAAACATCCAGCTAAAAGCCCTTAAAACAATAGAAGCAGCCCTATCGACATTCAACTCTGGACTACTTTCAGCTTTGAGCTTTAAACTTTCAGCTCCTTTCACCTTTCACCTACTTTCAGCTTTGAGCTTTGAGCTATCAGCTTTCAGCTCTAACAAATGATCCGTTCGGTTCATAAACACTACTTCAAACTCCGACCCGACCCTGTGCAGAAAGTTCACCCCGCAATTGGTGTGCTCAATCTGCTCCATATTTTGCAAACCGATCCCGGTCCAGGAGGCCAACAAGATACGGATCAGCCGTCCGTGAACCACAAATGCAAACGATTCGACCCCGTTATTATCTGTCAGAATCGTTTCAATCCGTCCACCGGCCCTCCTCAGCACCTCCTCCGGGGACTCACCACCCGGCACAGGATGATCGGTACGACCCGCCGACCACTGCTCACCCACTTCAATAATATCATCGGTAAAGGTCTCATAGCTTCTTCCTTCCCAATGGCCAAAATGCATCTCATCAAGATCTTCGTGGCTGATAATATCCTTGCCGTTATTCCGAGCCAGAAATTCGGCGGTCTGCCGGGCACGCTGCATGCTGCTGCTAACGAGCAGGTCGATCGGCTGCCCACTCATATATCGGGCCAGCGCTTCGGCCTGCCTGCGGCCTGTTTCATTCAAAGGAGCATCGATACCCCGGCCCTGCATCAGTTTTTTTCGGTTATAGTCGGTCTCTCCGTGCCGAATAATGTAGATCCGTTTGCGATGATTCTCCATGCCTGTCAAACTAACCTCAATTCTCATTTTTTACTTCTTCTCTCCTTGAAATTCAGGACCGCCTCCTTAAGCCCTTCCTCAATTCCTGAAACCTCATGTGACGTTAAATCCTCATAAATAGAGTAACGAACAAGAACCATCTTAAATACCCGGTCGTTGAGCGGCAACCCTTTGATTTCCCGTTTCGACATCATTCGATCGATCATCAGCCGAAGCAGCCCCACTTTGAATAGAAAAAAGTAGATAATGCCAAACAAGACGGCCTGGTAATACCCCATGATTCCCAGAAAACTGAGAGCGATGGCGGCCAACCCGATTTGAAACGCATCGTGGTTAAAGAGTTTCATCAGAGGCGTGAGTGTAATGTTGACGAAGGCGCTCTTGTTATAGAACCACCAGAACCAGAAACCCAATGCCAGTATGGCGGCGATCCAGCCCGGCATCCAGAAAACGAGAGCAAAATAGAGAATCAGTGCCAGGCTGTCGGTGCTTTCGATCCAGGTGACTGCATCCATCACCAGTTTTTCATACTCATGCCGGTCGAGCAGTCCGGGCACATACTTTTCGACGGTTTCTCGAGTAGCGTGGAACCAGTGTCCGCCCGATGTTACGGTAGCAAACGTCGATTCGAAGACATTTTGGGTATGCGATAATCGGTTTGACATATCGCAGTAAATATACCCTTCTTCGCTTACAAAATGAATGCGGCTGTGAGTCCGTACTGCGGATGCAGGTATGATCGAAGTTGATTCACGCTTCCGCCAGGGTGGCAATAGCTACTCTCCTTGCTCCCGCATTTTTCAAAACCCCGGCCAGCTCAAACGTAGTAGCCCCCGTCGTGTATACGTCATCGACAATGACCGGCATCTCCTGCTCAAGAATCTTCAGCCCGCGAATTTTAAAAGCTCCCTCTACATTCTCCTTGCGCTGGCGGGCATTCAAACCCGTCTGGCTTCGGGTCTGCCGAACCCTGACGACGCAACGTTTTTTTACGACGCCCCACCCGGCTCGACGGCTAACCCCTTCTGCAATGGCTCTGGCCTGATTATAGCCTCGTTTACGTTCAGATTTTCTGAAAAGAGGCACCGGTACAAGAAACGGGTCGTAATTCCAGCCCCACCCTCCGGCTTGAAAACGGTTTTGAACAATCTTGCCGAGTTCCAGCCCGAAGTCGATTCCGAGATCATAAAGCTGGCGGTATTTCAGCATATGGATCAGTTCCTGCAGCACTCCCCCCTCGTTGAATTCCCAGAGTGACACACGGAAAGCTATCAACTCAGGAAGAATCTCATCTTCCGGCTCATATACGACGGGAGCAAACTCAAAACGCTCCTGCCGACAAAAAATACAAAGCCGGTTTTCACCTTCGGCAAGACGGCAAGAACAACAAGCGCAAATATTGGGAAACAGAAGGTCGATGATTCCGTTTAACAGGTAATTGGGAAGCGTACGTTTTCGCACGGTATCTTCTGAACATTTTTTGGATGAATGTTTTACCGGGTTGTGTTAACCGTATGATCGCGCCGTAACTGGATTTTCTTCAAAATTTTCTAAAAAGAGTTTGTGAATTCTGACGCTTTATCCATGAGTGATAATTGATTAGATTCAACCTTTCAGAACACGATAATGAGTACTGACTTTATGAGTTCCCTCGGGCAAGACCTTGCCACCATACGAATACATCTGAATTTTACGCTTGAGGATATCCATCAGAAGACCCGCATTCCTCTTGAAACTCTAAAGCGTATTGAAGACGGTTCCATCTTCACCGATTCCGATGAGAACCAAACCTATATCCGCGGGTTTGTCAGGTCTTATGCCAAAGCGCTAAAATTGAGTGAGGAGATGACCCTCAAGGCGCTCAACCAGCAGGAAAACGGCAACTACAACCAACTTTTACTCGAACCCTTTCCCAAACTCAATCAGGGAATTGCCCCGCCGAGACCCGTACATGAGAAAGATAAAACGAGCAGCGGCCGATCTGATTCCAAAAGGGCCGGCACGACAGCTCCCGGAAGCAGTTCCGACGACAAAGAGGCCGGCACGACGGTATCCGGCAGCCGTACCGGCGAGAAACATGACACTGAAAGCGAAAAGAGCAGGCTTCAATCCGAAATCCCGACAGATTCCGGCGGCAAACCCGATGACGGTGAAGCCGAAAGAAAGCAGAGTGATATCAATACCGGCAGCGAAAAGTCAGGTAGCGAGAAGTCAGAAAGTGGTGAGCCAGACAGCAGAGAATTAGCCAGTGATCAATCGGGCAGAAGTGAATCAGACAGCAGTTCGAGCGCCGGCAAGTCCGAAAGCGCACCCGGCAGCCGCAAGAGCGAGGATAATGCCGGCAGCCGAAGCACCTTGCAAAGCAGTGAGGATACCGAAAGCTCTGATGCAAAAAGTCCTGCCTCCGAAAAAATTGCCACAGAAGGTACATCCGAAAGTGAACCGAAATCCGGAGACAAAGAAGTCGACTGGGCCGAGTTGGGACACCGTTTCCATCAGCAGCAGAAAAAAACTCCCGTTTGGATCATCGGTACCGTGATCTTTTTAATTATTGTCCTGGTATCTGCTTATCTCCTCTACAGTAACGATTTTTTCGCCGGTGACAACCATACACTTCAGGAAGAGGAACTCGATCTTCCGACAGAAACAGCAACCGGGCAAGCGGCTAGCACAGATCTCGGCATCGATTTGACGACCGAATCGCCGGACTCTGATGCTGCCCCGCCGCCACTCGACGAGACGCTCTACCTGACTGTCTATGCCGCTTATGATAAGCTTGAACCGGTACGTGTCTGGTCGGACACCAAACCTGAATTCGATCCCTACTGGATTGAACAGGGAGAGGCCTGGAACTTCGAGTTCCGTGATACGATTCGGGTTCGTGCGCCGTATGACCGCCTTCTGCTCTTTCTAAACGGACACCGCATCGACAATTTAAACCGGGATCACTTTAATGAACATCAGAACGCCATCGAATTGACCCGTAACTTTTTCCAACAGGATGACGAATGGGCCGAACCTGTACCGTTCGATCTGCCGGAAGAAACGGCTGAACCCGATACGGTGCTGTTAAGGCCTTCGTTCTGATCCAACTGCCTGCCCATGACCGAACAGCAAGCCCGCAAGAGAGTTGCTGAACTGCGAGATCTGATTGAACGAGCCAACAGGGCCTACTATGAGGAGGCCAGGCCATTTATCTCCGATAAAGAGTTCGATATGGCCCTCAAGGAGTTGGAGGAGCTGGAAGAGAAATTTGACCTCCAGACGGAAGACTCCCCTACGCAACGTGTTGGTGGAACTCTGAGTAACGAATTTCCGACGGTACGCCATCCTGAGCCGATGCTGAGCCTTGATAACACCTATAACGAAGAGGAGGTTCGGGACTTCGACCGACGAGTGCGCGACCTGCTCGGATCTCAGGAGTGCTCCTATAACGCAGAGCTCAAGTTCGACGGAGCGGCCATTCGCCTTCGATACGAAAACGGGCGGCTGACTCTCGGTGCTACGCGTGGAGACGGCTACCAGGGAGACAACATCACAACGAATCTCAAGACCATTTCCGACATCCCGTTAAAGCTCAATGGAAAAGCTCCGGAGATCCTGGAAGTGCGGGGTGAGGCTTATATGGAGAAAGAGGCATTTGTCCGGTTAAACGAATATCGTGAAGAACAGGGACTGGCTCCTTTTGCCAATCCAAGAAATTCCACAGCCGGCTCGCTTAAAATGCTGGATCCCCGTGAAGTGGCGCGGCGGCCGATTCGGTTTTTTGCCTTCGACCTGAGCGCCGGCAGCCAGACACCACCCACCCAGGGAGAGAAAATGGATTATCTGGATCGACTCGGCTTCCCTGTCTGCCCATACCACAAGGTGTGTAAGACGATCGACGAGGTGCTCGGCACTCTCCGCCAATGGGGGGATCTTCGGCACGAACTCCCCTACGAAACCGACGGAGTCGTTGTTAAAGTTAACGAAGAACATTTACGGCCGGAATTGGGCAACACTGCCAAAGCGCCCCGCTGGGCGATGGCATTCAAGTTCGAAGCAGAACAGGCAACAACGGTTATAGAATCGATTTCTCTTCAGGTCGGCCGGCTCGGCACCATCACCCCTGTGGCAGAACTCAAGCCGGTGCTATTGGCCGGAACCACCGTTAAACGCGCATCACTACACAACGAAGATGAGATTCGGCGCAAAGATCTCCGTCCCGGCGATACGGTGATGGTCGAAAAGGCCGGCGACATCATTCCGCAGGTAGTCAGCGTGGTCAACCCCGAACGCTCCGGCCGGCCGAAGCCCTTTAAAATGCCCGGGTCCTGTCCGAAATGCGGCTCGGAATTGGTCAAACTGGAAGAGGAAGTCGCCTGGCGCTGTCTCAACCTGGAGTGCCCCCCTCAAATTCGCGAGCGGATCCTCCATTTTTCCTCCCGGAACGCGATGGATATTGAAGGATTGGGTGAAGCCGTTGTCGACCAGCTGGTTCATGAAAAATTGATCCGCACCTTTGCAGACCTCTATGAACTGAGTGAAGAGCAGCTTGTTCCGCTGGAACGGATGGGGGAAAAAAGTGCGCGAAATCTGATCGATGCCATCGAGAAGAGTAAAAAACAGGGGCTGGACCGGCTGATTTTCGGCCTGGGTATCCGGCACGTCGGCAGAACGGTAGCAAGGGACCTGGCCTCCCATTTTCATTCGCTCGAAACCATTATGAAGGCGAGTGAAGAGGATCTGTTGTCGATCGACTCGATCGGACCCAAAATCGCCGGCTCGCTCACCTCCTTCTTCAGCAACCCGAAAAACCGGGAGCTGATCGAAAAACTGAAAAACCACGGACTACAGCTCGAAGCCGACCGGATTGAGAGTGAATCCGACATTCTGAAGGGGAAAAAGGTGGTACTGACCGGCTCCCTGCCGAACTGGAGCCGCAAAGAAGCAACCGAGATGATCGAAAAACATGGCGGAAAAACCACTACTTCGGTCAGTAAAAACACTGATTTCGTACTTGCAGGCGAATCACCGGGGAGTAAATATGACAAGGCTGTCAAGCTCGGTATTGAGATTCTGGACGAGAAGGATTTTCGCAAACTGATCGGTGAAAACGAAACGGAGTGATCCGCATCACACTTTTTTCACGTCCCAATAGTTTGTAAACTGGTTCACTTATTAACAAACTCTGCATATGGGTATTCTTGAAAGGATCGGCCTGGGGCCCAAAAAGTCGGAAGGTATCCAGGGCCTCGGGGAAGGTAAAAAGAAAGAGCAGGAAGAAGCTGCCGTCCGCAAACGATTTTATATTCGCTGGGCGATCTTTCTGGGCTTCCTTGCCTTGATGATCTATGCACTTCCGCAAACTATGTTCCGTGATGTGGCCAGTTATACGGTTGGAGAGCCCTGGCGTGCCGACGACCTGACCGCCCCGTTTACTTTTGCTCTCCAGAAAACGGATGCGGAACTGGAAGAAGAGCGCAGACAGGTGCGTGAGAATACACCCCCTATTTTTCACCGCAGCGAAACAGCCCATGGAGAGACCGAAGACCGAATTGAGACACTCTACCGGAATCTTCAACCGATATTCGACCGATACCTGGAGTGGCAGATCGCCGCGCTCGATCCGGAAACCGATGCAACGGAAGACAGCCTTCGGTTTGAAGAAGAGCTGCTTCGCACCGATCTGGGCCTTGATGATGACGCCTGGGTCGCACTTCTCGAAAATTATGTCACCGTTGAGATGGAAGGTTTGCCACCCGGACAGTTCCTGGGCAACCGAATCCGTACGGAACTGGAAACGCTCGTCGACCAATTTATGAACAGCGGCCTGATCGATCTGCAAAAGGAAGATCTGCCGGCTGATGAAATCACCATCCGCGATTTGAGAGAGCGAACGGAGCGAAACGTCTCTATTCAGCGAGTTGTTGACCTGGAGGAGGCGGCCCGGATTGTCGAAGAGCATTTCCATCAGGAGTTCGACTCGACGATTGCACCCATCGGGGTATCCAAGTTCAACGAAGTGATTCGGCCCAATTGGGTCTTCAGCCCCAACGATACCCGTAACCGGCTCAATGAAGCTCTTGATGAAATTTCAACCACCCGGGGTGCAGTAGCCCAGGGCGAAGTGATTGTTCGTCGCGGCGACATTGTTACCGAAGAGGTGGCCAACAAGCTGAGAAGCCTGGCCGAAGTGCGTGCCGATACCGCCACCCGGGTCGAAAGGTGGATGCGATTCAGCGGTGAATTGATCATTCTGATACTTACAAGCCTCTTCTTCCTGGCTTATCTCTACCTCTACCGGAGAAACATCTTTTACGATAACGCCATGTTCCTGCTGGTTTTCCTGGTGATTGGAATCCTGGTACTCGCAAGCGGTCTGGTCTATCAATTTGACAATATTTCGGCCTATATCGTCCCGATAGCGGTTGCCCCCCTTATACTGACCATCATCTTCGACTCCAGGGTCGGCCTGCTGGCAGCCGTCACTCTCGCCATCATCACAGCCGTCTTCAACGACAACAACTTCGAATACCTGATCGCCACGGTGATGGCGTGCAGCTTCGGTGTCTTTTCGGTTCGCGATATTAACAAACGAACCCAGTTTTTTGTCACCACTCCGTTCGTTGTCTTTATCGGCTACATCATGATCGTCGGCGGGTTTTCCCTCACACGCCTCGGCGGGTGGGAAAATTTCATCAACCAGTCGATGTTTATCGCTATCAATTCGGTTTTTATCCTTTTCACCTATCCGCTCATTCTCTTTTTCGAAAAGACGTTCAAAATCACGACCGACTTCACGCTGCTTGAACTGGCCGACACCAATCTGCCGCTACTCAAGGAGATGATGAACAAGGCACCGGGTACTTTTCACCACAGTCTTCAGGTGGCCAATATGGCTGAGTCGGCGGCATCGGCAATTGGAGCTAATGCACTACTTTGCCGGGTGGGGGCACTCTATCACGATATCGGCAAAATGAAGAAACCCGGTTACTTTATCGAGAATCAGTCGGGGCGCAACGACCACGACAAGCTTAAACCCCGCATGAGTGCGATGGTGATCAAAGCCCATGTAAGTGACGGTGTAAAGATGGCCGAAGAGCACGACTTGCCGGAAACCGTCATCAACTTTATCCGGACCCACCACGGAACTTCACTGATTAAATATTTTTATGACAAAGCGCTCAAACACGCCGGCGACGAAGAGATTCGGGAAGAGGATTTTCGATACGACGGGCCGCTTCCCGATACCCGCGAAACCGGCATCCTTCTCCTGGCTGACGGCATCGAAGCAGCCTCGCGTTCGATGAAAAACCCCACCTACAACAAACTGGAAAGCCTGATCAACCGAATGGTCGAAGTCCACATCAGCGAAGGACAGATGAACCACTGCCCGCTTACCTTCCACCAGATAGATGTGATCAAAAAAACATTTCTCAATATTCTGATGGGAGTCTATCACAGCCGCGTCGAATATCCCGAAGAGGAGAAGGCTGTAAAGCCGGACGAGTCCTCCTCCGATCAGAAGCCGTCGAGCAGTTCAACTTCTGAACAAGCGCAATCAGACGATTCTGTAAAAGGCGAGGGCGGAATGGATAGGAGCAAACCGGGTCAAAACGAGGATGCAGAGGACGAGGAAAAAGTGAGTAAAACAGATCAGAGCGGGAATGAAGAGAGCGGACCCGAAGAGTCCGAAGAAAACCGTGATGACCGCAATTGATCGTTATTACAATAACTGACCGAGATGATCGACTCCAGAATTAACGAGGGCCGGTTTATCAATTAAGCCGGTAACGAATCAACCGAAGCCCAGAAAGCTGTGAAACCGTTCGAACCGGAATTGAACCGATATCTGCAATTTGTCCGCATCGAAAAAGGACTGGCTGATAACTCGATCCACTCCTACCGCAACGACCTGGAGAGATATCTCAAATTTGTACACAATCAGTTAAACATTAAAGAGCTGGCGGGGGTGGGCCATCTGCACATCGAACAGTTTCTCGAGGAGCTCAGCTCTCTGGGGCTGGAGGTCAGCTCAATGGCACGCAACGTGTCGAGTATCCGAAGCTTTCACGAGTTCGCCCTGGCCGAAGGATTTGCAGAGGCCAACCCGGCAGAATTGATCGAACTGCCGCGGACAGCAAAAAAACTGCCTGATGTGCTCTCTCCGGAAGAGATCGACTCGATTTTGCAAAAACCCGACCGAACCCGGGATGCCGATATCCGTGATGCGGCGATTCTTGAGACGCTATATGGAACAGGAATGCGGGTTAGCGAACTGGTCGGCCTGGAAAAGGACAATCTTTACTTCGAAATCGGCTTTATCCGGGTTATCGGAAAAGGAAACAAGGAGAGGCTGGTTCCGGCAGGGGAACCGGCTCAACAGGCGATCGAACACTATATCGAGGTGGCCCGCCCGCGATTTGTGAACGACGACAATCCCGGTAAATCAAAGAACCGACTTTTTCTTAATCAGCGGGGCGGGCCGCTATCGAGGGTCAGTATCTGGAGTATCGTCAAAAAGTACGCCGAAAAGGCCGGTATCAAAAAGAATGTCTATCCCCACATTTTTCGCCACTCTTTTGCCACACATCTGCTCGAAGGCGGCGCCGACTTGCGGGCCGTACAGGAGATGCTGGGGCACGCCAGTATCCTGACGACGGAGATCTACACTCACGTCGACCGGTCGCTGCTCCATCAGGTCCACCGGGAGTTTCACCCGCGGGGTTAGGAGGCAGCCTGTCCGGAACTACTCACCCAGACATATTCCGATCTCCTGGGCAGTGCGAATGGTATCTCCATCCAGCGGTACAGTTTTGATTTTGTCAGCAACATCTGAAATCGGAATCAGCCTGAGCTGATTCTCCTGCATCACCACCAGCCGGTTGAAATTGCTGTTCTCCACCGCCCGAATCGCCGCAGCTCCGTACCGCAAAGAGATCAGCCGGTCCAGCGAAGATGGCGTGCCACCGCGCTGCAGGTGGCCCAGTACAATCGACCGGGATTCCTTGCCGGTCCTCTCTCCCAGCTCTTTTTCCAGATATTCACCGACCCCGCCCAATATTTCCGCCTGGCCGGCTTTCTTTCCCTTTACAAATCGTTCACCTCCCTTCTCCACTGCCCCTTCGGCCACAACTACGATCGCATAGTTATGTCCATTAGCATCGAGATGACGAATCTTATCTGCCACTATATCGAGGGAAAACGGGATCTCGGGAATCAGGATCACATCAGCAGAAGCGGCCAGGCCCGAGTGGAGGGTGATCCAGCCGGCGTACCGCCCCATCATCTCCACAACCATGATTCTCTGATGTGCTTCGGCTGTCGTAGTCAACTTGTCGATCGCTTCGGTCGCGGTAGTTGTAGCGGTATCAAAACCGAGTGTGATATCACAACCCCAAATGTCATTGTCGATCGTTTTGGGTACACCGACGATTCGAATCCCCTTTTCTGTAAGACGGTTGGCAATATGCATCGATCCGTCTCCGCCGATTGCAACCAGAGCCTCGATTCCATGCTCTTCAAACACTTCGACTACCCGGTCTGAACGGTCTTCCACTTCCCAGCTCCCATTCTCCTGCCGGATCGGCATTTCGAATGGATTCCCGCGGTTCGCCGTACCGAGAATGGTACCGCCCCGCATGGTGATACCACGAACCCGGTCTTCATCAAGCCGAATGAACGGATCATCGGTGTAAAGGGAACCATATCCGTTCCGGATTCCATATACTTCCCAGCCGCGTTTTAGCGCCGAGAGTACTGAAGAACGGATTGCAGCATTCAGCCCAGGCGCATCCCCGCCCCCCGTATTGATTGCAATTTTCATAGATCAAGTTTGAATGAATCCTTCGATTGCATGCTGTTGATAATCTGCTGTTAAACCCGCATCAAACGCTATGAGCGATAAGCGTATGTCCCTCTCTCGCCGTCGCTTCTTCGATTCGATCTATCCCCGGCCCTTCGCGCAGCAGTTCGGGCTCCTCATTTGTAAGATTCAGTATAGTCGATTCGGTTTCAGGCAGCGGCTGCTGATTGTCGATAATGATATCGACCAGATGATCGAATCGGCTCAGGAAAAGTTCCCGGTCGCCGTGAGTCGGACTGCCGTGCTCCACCTCCTCCAGTTTTGCCGTTATGACGAGCAGAGGGCGGCCAAACGTTTCGATCAGTTCCAGGCAGATCGGATAGTCCGGAATCCGGATTCCAACCGTCTTTTTCTTCGGGTGAACCAGAAGGCGTGGAACTTCTCGAGTAGCGGGAAGAATAAAAGTCGTTGTCCCGGGGATTAGCCGACGAATCAGTTTAAAGTTTCGGTCGTTCATTCTCGCAAATGTTGATGCCTGCTGGAGACTGCGGCACATTACCGTCAGGTGGTCGGACTTGTCCAGATTTCTGATTTGCCGTATCCTGTCGATCCCTTTTTTATTTTGATAATCACAGGCTAACGCATATTGCGAGTCGGTAGGCATCAGCAAGACAGCACCGGATCGGAGCCTGTCCACGATTTCAAAAATTCGTTTTTTGTGAGGAGTTTCGGGGTGAAGCTTGATGCGTTGGGCCATAGACGGTCTCTTATTTTATACCTGTTGACCCCGAGCCATGCCATAACTGCAGGAGGGCGTTCACAACTGCAGGAAGTCAGGTGCGTCTTTTTGTGTCTTTATCGGCTCGACTCGAGTTGGTTCAGTTGTTACTTTATTATTAACACAACTTGATACGATTGTCAACGGTGAAATTGGGAAAAACCTGTATTCTATTAGATGAAATTCGCCGCTGAAAAGTTCCATTATTGGAACTCTTGGAATTTTACAATTAAAAAGTTTGGTTTAAAGACAAAGGATAACCTAACTACATCAGACCACCATGGAGACCAAAACCGACATCCGCTGGCTCGGGCATTCGGCATTCAGACTCACCAGCCCGGAAGGGAAAGTAATCTATATTGATCCGTTCCTGAGCCAGAACCCTAAAACACCCGAAGAGCATAAACACCCGGAAGAGGCCGACTATATACTCCTGACTCACGGTCATGAAGATCACGTCGGCGACACTCTGGAGATTGCTGAAAGGACCGGCTGCAGAGTCGTTTGCCAGGTTGAGCTTTCTCATCTGCTCAAAAAGAAGGGTTTGAAAGAAGACCAGAGGGTCGAGTTCAACAAGGGGGGCACGATTCGGTTCGACGACTTTTCCGTCACCCTGGTTTCCGCCAACCACAGCTCTTCATTCGGCGGAGAATATGCCGGAGAAGCAGGCGGACTGGTTATAGCGTTTGATGACGACCTGATCTTTTACCACCTGGGAGACACCAACATCTTTGCCGACCTGGAGATCTACGGTGATCTCTATGAACCGGATCTCATCGCTGTTCCGATCGGGGATTACTATACGATGGGACCGGATGAAGCGGCTCATTGCTGTGAAATGATCGAAGCTGAATACGCAGTGCCAATTCATTACGGTACCTTCCCGGTATTGACGGGAGATCCGAAGGAGTTCAAACAACTAACCGAAAAGTATTGCGAAACAGAAGTTTTAATACCCACTCCGGGAGATAAAATCCTCGACTGATTATGCCGAAACATCGACTTCTCGGGATAGAGGAGTTCCGGCAGTATACACCCAGCCACCGTTTAATACAGTTTCTCCGGGATTATTTTGATGAGGTTGAAAAATCCCCGGAGGAGCTTCCGATCCTGGATTGGGGATGCGGAAGAGGCGAAGATGTGCTCTGGCTACTGGAAAACGGGTATGACGCCTACGGGGTCGAGATCGATGCTGAACCGGTGGAGAACGGAAGGCCGCTGTTCCAGGAACTTGGATATGATCCATCCCGGCTTCATTTAATCGGAGAAGATGGTAAAACCGGTTTTTCCGATGAGTACTTTTATCTGATCATTTCTGACCAGGTAATTGAGCATATAAGATACCTCGAACCGGTGGCTGAAGAGATGTACCGGATCACAAAACCGGGCGGGTTGGGATATCACCAATTTCCAGCCCATTTGCGAATCAAAGAGGTTCATCTACATATGCCGTTTCTTCAATGGCTGCCGAAGAGCAGGCTCAGAAAAGCACTGATCGCTTTTTACGTTCAGATAGGCAAAGAAGCCGACTGGCCGGAGTTGCGATCGGCAAGCCACCGGGAAAAAGCAGACACCTATTATCGTTATAGTATTTAAAAAACCTATTACCGGCCAAAGCGAAAAATCCGGCATACTTTTCAGCAATATGGATATCAGGTCAGCTTTGCCCCTACATTAAAAAAAAGGATGCAGAAAAAACGAGTCTTTCGGCTGCTTGCCAAGTCGAGTTTACTCCGAAAAATCCTGTGGTTTTTTAAGTCAACTTTTAAACGGGTTGAGCTTAAACTCAGCAAACCCGAACAGACATTGAAATCGAATCACCGCAGGTCCGGTCGCCAACCGTTAGTGGAGACTGCCGGCCGAACCCGTTAGGAAAAATCCCGGGGGATTTAACTGGGGATGACAAAGAAGCTGCCGTCCGAACCCGTGAAAAATAAAAAATAATCCCGGGGGCAAACCACACCTGCAACCCCTTTCACCTTTCACCTTTCAGCTTTGAGCTTTCACCTTTCAGCTTTCACCTTTCAGCTTTGAGCTTTCACCTTTCAGCTTTCAGCTTTCAGCTTTCACCTTTCAGCTTTGAGCTTTCACCTTTCAACCCACAAAAGCATTCAGAATAAAAAAGATCGCCACACCTGTAACCGATACATAGAGCCAGATAGGAAAAGTCCAGCGGGATACTTTACGATGAGTAGAAAATTTGCCTGCATATGCGAAATAGAAACTGGTGAGTACCAGCGGTACAACAAATGCAGAGAGGATGATGTGCGTTACCAGAATGAAGAAGTAAACCGGCCGGATCCACCCCTCACCCGGAAAAGGTGTGTGGCCGACATAGTGATGATAGATCAAATAACTGATCAGAAAAAGAGAAGAGGTAACAAATGCCGATAGCATCAGCTTCATATGCCGTGAAAACTTTCTCTGCCGGACTGCAATAAAGCCCAGTACAATCAACACCGTGCTGACGCTATTCAGCATAGCATTGAGCGCCGGGAGCTGAGTAACCCACTCCGCCGTCTCTTCAGCTGTCTCCCGGAAATAGATCAACCAGATCAGGAACAGAAACGCCAGTACACTGATCAGCAGAATAGTACCGATCACCTTGGCCACGCCAAGATCCTTGAAATAATCGACCGTCAACTCACTTTTACCCTCACCACTCATAATGCCAATGATTAATTTCAACCCGTATAATCCAAATCTCGATTACCGTAAGTCTACAAAGAACGTCAACGCTATTCAGGCATCAACAAGCATTCAGCTTTGAGCTTTCACCTTTGAGCTTTGAGCTTTCACCTTTCAGCTTTGAGCTTTCACCTTTCAGCTTTCAGCTTTCACCTTTCAGCTTCCAAGCACAGAAAATAGTGGAATTCCCTCAAAGAGTTTACCACAAAAACCCGATTTCTGGCACACATTTTAGAGCTGCCGAAATATTGTTGCCTGCACGGCCCCAACAAGTTGACTGTGGTAACATCTTAGGTTACAGTTATTTCCGGAATTTCGGACACTCAACTCTTTATACCCCGATTCTTGAGCGTGCAAAATCGCTTTAAAATCACCGATGATCTTGGGAAAATTATCCAATTCTGTTTTATCTTGGGAACCGTTTGAACCGGATAGTCAAACTGGTAAATTCATCCGGAAAATCAGATCCGGTATTTATTTAGAATCAGTATAAATATCCTTTTGGCAGTCTGATCCGGTAAAAAGATTTCCGGAATTTCGGTACCTTCTGATCGCCCTGATTCAGGGCGTTAACGTTCTGTCAATATAGACTCGGGGACCCCTTAAACTTAGTAGACTAAACCTATGGCTCAGATTTTTCCGAAATGGGTTGACAACTTACCAAAACGTCTGCTCATCGGTGTTATCATACTCCTGAACACACTGGTTTTCATCGTCTGGTATTTCTTCTCTCCTGAATTTACACATGTCGGCTATGCTCCCGAGCAACCGGTCCCCTTTTCTCACAAGGTTCACGTCGGAGAGATCGGTATGGATTGCCAGTATTGCCACAATAATGTATTTGATGCAGCTCTTGCGAACATCCCGCCAACACAAACTTGCATGACCTGTCATGAACAGATCGCCTCAGACAGCGAAAACCTGACGCCGGTTTTTGACAGTTGGGAAAGCGGCAACCCGATTGAGTGGATCAAGGTTCACAATCTGCCGGACTATGCGGTTTTCAATCACAGTGCACACGTCAATGTTGGTGTGGGATGCGAGTCGTGCCACGGACGGGTCGACCGGATGGATGTAGTCTTTCAGTCGGAACCACTGAGTATGAGCTGGTGTATGGATTGTCACCGCGAACCTGAACAGCATGTAAGGCCCGTCGATGAAGTAACCACCATGGGATATTCTGTAGAAAATCAGCTTGAACTGGGCCGTGAACTGGTTGCAAAACATAACATCAATGCACCGCTCTACTGCCAGAGCTGTCATTATTAATAAATACGGCATGGTCTCAGAACAGGACATCGCCACAATCAATACATGACATTACCACATTCAGAGCAGGACATCGCCATAATCAGAACGGGTATATAAGTAAACACAGGATCATCGAAAAACTTTCAGCTTTGAGCTTTCAGCTATGAACCATGAATTTTCAACTTTCAGCTTTCAGCTTTGAGCTACATTCAGCTTTGAGCTTTCAGCTTTCAGCTATTACAAAAGTCACTTGACGGATGAGCGAAGAAATTAAACAGAACAGTTACTGGAAAAGCCTCAAAGAGCTTTCTCAAAACGAGGAGTATAAAAAGTATACCGAGCGGGAATTCCCCGAAGATGCATCGGAAATGACCGACCAGGTCTCCCGACGAAGCTTTCTTCGGGTCATGGGGGCATCTATTGCCCTGGCCGGTTTTGCATCCTGCCGGCGTCCGGTACAAAAGATCATGCCGTTCAGCAGAATGCCGGAAGACAGGATCGAAGGCGAACCGATGTACTACGCCACAGCAGCACCCTTCCAGGATGTGCTCACCGGGCTGGTTGTCCAAAACAGTGACGGTCGGCCAACCAAAGTTGAAGGAAATTCAGAGCATCCGGCAAGTGAAGGGCGGACAGACATTTACGACCAGGCGGGAATCATCGGTCTTTACGATCCTGACCGGTCACGCCATATCCGGCACAACGGTGAGCAAGCCTCCAGAGATCAGTTTATCGATTTTGCCTCTTCCCATTTTGCCGATACCGGCCGCCGTATTGCATTTCTTAGCGAAGCCAGCTCCTCTCCTACTTATCGGCGCCTTCGCCAGTCTGCCGAAGAGCGGTTTGACAACATGAGCTGGGTCACATTTGAGCCTTTTGATGAAGAGGAATCGCTGGAAGGCAACCGAATGGCATTTGGCCGAAGACTCAGAACGGTCAACCATTACGATCGGGCTGATGTGGTCGTTGCTCTCGACAATGATTTCATGAATCCGTTCGGTCACAAAGACAGTGTGTCGAATGCCGCCCGGATCACCCGCCGGAGGAGAGTCCGCAGTACCGATGACACTATGAACCGGATCTATGCCGTAGAGAGTACATTTACAAATACCGGTTCCTTTGCTGACAATCGGCTGCGACTCAAAGCATCCGAAATTGAACCTTTTATATATGCACTTGCAGCCCGGCTTTCTCAACAAGTAAACGGCCTCGAAGCTTTTGCCAATCTAAACAACCGCTTTAGCGGCCATGACTGGATCGAAGCCGTTGCCAAAGACCTGGCTGACAACCGCGGAGCTTCTATTGTAACAGCAGGAGAGCAGCAACCGGCTGCCGTTCACGCCGCCGCCGCTGCAATCAACCTGGCACTCGGCAACATCAACGAAACGGTCAGCTACCTGGAAGTACCCCATCAAGGTGAAGAAAGCAGTCGTGATGCGTTACGTCAGCTAGTAGACCAGATGCGGGCCGGGGAGATCGACACTTTGGTCCTGACCGGTACCAACCCGGTTTTCACTGCACCTGCCGACCTGGACTTCGAATCGGCTCTCGAACAGGTGGACACGGTAGTTCACCTTGCAGACTATGTAGATGAAACCTCCAGAAATGCGACCTGGCATATCAACAGAGCTCACTATCTGGAGGCGTGGGGCGACGGATACTCCTATAACGGAGGTCGCTCGGTGATTCAGCCGCAGATCCGTCCGTTGTTCGACGGGGTCAGTGAAATTGAATTTCTGAACCTGATCGCCACCGGAGAATGGGCCGACGGTTATGATCTGGTACGCCAAACCTGGCAAGAGTTTATTGAAGGAAATTTTGAACAACGCTGGCGGGAGATCCTCCACGACGGCATCGACAGTAGAGACAATTTTGCCGAAGCAGATGTTTCGCTGGATGGCGGATTTGCCGCTGCGATCTCTCCCCACCTCTCCAATAACGGAATAGACGGTATCGAGATCACACTCAAGCCCGATGCTACCCTGTATGACGGCCGCTTTGCCAACAACAGCTGGCTTCAGGAGCTTCCAGAACCGATGACCAAGATCACCTGGGATAATGTTGCCCTGATGAGTCCGGCAACAGCGCGTAACCTCGGAATTAACCCTGATCGCCATCTCAGAGATACCGATACATCGGTCGTCCGGATCGAAGCGGACGGACAGGCAGTTGAAATTGCCGCCTGGGTTCAACCCGGCCACGCCGACGACAGTATTACACTCACGGTTGGCTATGGCCGAGAGGGAATCGGACGAGTTGCCAACGGAGTAGGTGTCGACACCTATCCACTTCGAACTTCTGATGCTCTCTATGTAAAGCCGGCCGACGTCACACTCAACGGCCGCCGATACGAAATCGCCTGCGTTCAGGATCATCACAACCTTGAAGGTCGGGATATGATCCGCAAGGCAACGATCGCTGAGTATCGGGAGAATCCGGAATTTGCCAGCTTCGAAAGTTTTCATGGATTTGAAGTGCCCGGCCTCAAAGAGGGCCGGGAACAAGGGATTGACCATCCGGTCACCCTCTTCCAGCCGCAGGACTATCCGGACCACCAGCCCCAGTGGGGCATGGCGATCGATCTGAACGCCTGTTTCGGCTGTGGAGTCTGCACCATCGCCTGTCAGGCGGAAAACAACATTCCTGTTGTCGGTAAGCGAGAAGTCGGGCGGCGCCGTATGATGCACTGGATCCGGACCGACCGCTACTACGAAGGAGATGAGGAGAACCCCAAAGCGCTGCACCAGCCGGTTCCCTGCATGCACTGCGAACTGGCGCCCTGTGAGCAGGTCTGCCCGGTAGCTGCAACCGTTCACAGCGACGACGGGATGAACCAGATGACCTACAACCGCTGTATCGGAACCCGGTACTGTGCCAATAACTGCCCGTACAAGGTTCGACGTTTCAACTTCTTTAACTATACCAAAGAGTTTTTGACGACAGGGGACGATCCGGAAATCATCCAGATGGCGATGAATCCCGATGTGACCGTCCGCTTCCGCGGTGTGATGGAGAAATGCACCTACTGTGTACAGCGAGTCAACCGGGCCAAGCGCAAATCGCGCCTCGAAACCGGCTCACTCAAGCCGGCCGACGGGATGGTCAAAACCGCTTGTCAGCAGGCGTGCCCGGCAAATGCTATCAGTTTCGGCGACCTGACCGACAACGAAAGTACTGTTTCCAAAGACAAGGAGAATGAGCGCAACTATGTGATGCTCGAAGAGTTGAGCATCCGGCCTCGTACCTCCTATCTCGGCAAGTTGAGTAATCCGAACCCCGACCTGGGATAACCGAAGGCTTTAATCGTAAAAGACGAAACATGAGTAAAACGTACGAATACGTACACGAGCCGACTCTGGTCAAAGGTGACCACGATTTTAAAAGCATCACGGCTCTGATTACCGATATCAACCTGAGGCCGACCCCCAAAGCCTGGTATGCGGCATTCGGCGTAGCCAACCTCCTGCTGCTTGTCATGCTGGTCTCGATCGCCTACCTGATCTGGGAAGGAACCGGGATCTGGGGGCTGAATACACCGGCCAACTGGGGCTGGGCCATTGTCAACTTTGTCTGGTGGGTCGGTATCGGCCACGCCGGTACGCTGATTTCGGCCATTCTCTTTCTGTTTCGGCAAAATTGGAGAACGGCAATCAACCGCTTTGCCGAGGCGATGACGATCTTTGCGGTGATGTGTGCCGGAATCTTTCCGGCGATCCACGTCGGCCGGATCTGGGTGATCTACTGGGTTTTCCCGCTGCCGAACCAGATGGCGATGTGGCCCAATTTTACAAGCCCCCTCCTCTGGGACGTATTTGCAGTCGGAACCTACTTTACCGTCTCCACTCTCTTTTGGTATGTAGGCCTGGTGCCTGATCTGGCCACCGTACGCGACCGAATAAAAAACGGCATCGGCAAAAAGCTGTATGGAATTTTTTCTCTCGGATGGCGCGGAAGCAACCGTCAATGGTGGACCTACGAAAAGTCCTATATGATCCTGGCCGGACTGGCAACACCCCTGGTCCTCTCGGTACACAGTGTGGTATCGTTCGACTTTGCCGTGTCGGTCATTCCGGGCTGGCACACCACCATCTTCCCGCCCTACTTTGTGGCAGGAGCGATCTTCTCCGGATTTGCCATGGTGCTCACACTCATGATTATCTGCCGAAAGATCTACAAGCTCGAAGAGATCATGACGATCGACCATATGGAGAAGATGAATATCATTCTGCTTGTTACCGGAATGATGGTCGGCTTTGCCTACCTGATGGAGGTTTTTATCGCCTGGTACGGCGGAGTCGAATATGAGAAGGCGATCTTTGCACTCAGAGCTTCCGGCCCTTACGCCTGGGCATACTGGCTCATGATCGGCTGTAACGTGTTGTCACCCCAGTTTTTCTGGGTCAAGAAATTCAGACGTCATATCGGTTTGACTTTTGTCATCTCGATTATCGTCAACATCGGAATGTGGTTCGAGCGGTTTGTGATTGCAGTCACGTCGCTCAGCACCGATTTCCTCCCCTCCTCCTGGGGTTACTACACGCCGACCCTCTGGGATGTCTTGACCTACGTCGGAACGTTCGGCCTCTTTTTCACCTTCTTCCTGCTCTTCCTGAGATTTCTGCCGATGGTGGCAGTAGCAGAAGTGAAGAATGTGATGCCGCAAGCTGACCCGCACAACTATGATGAGGAGGGCAACTACATTGCACCGAAAGTGGAAGTACCCGAACCCAAACGAGAATCGTAGCAACGGAAGCCAACACTATGGAGACTCAAGCAAGCAATAAAACCCTGCACGGCGTTCTGGCTGAGTTCAGAAATCCGAAAGAGCTTCTGAATGCTGCCGAAACCGTCAACAAGAACGGATATACCGACTACGATACCTTCAGCCCGTTTCCGATCCACGGAATGGACAAGGCGATGAGCCTGAAAAAGTCGAAACTCGGCTGGATCGTATTCGGACACGGACTTTTCGGATTTTTCGGCGGCCTGGCCATGATCACCTTTATGTCGGTGATCGACTATCCGCTCAATATCAGCGGTAAAACCCTCTGGAACGTCCCGGCCTGGATCCCGGTTCTCTTTGAGCTAACAATCCTGTTCTCCGCCTTTGGAGCGGTCTTTGGGATGTTCTGGCTCAACGGCCTGCCGCGTTTCAATCATCCGCTCTTTAATTCCGAACGTTTCAAGAGGGCTACCGACGACGGCTTCTTCCTGTGCATCGAAGCCTCAGACCCTCAATTTGAAACAGAAAAAGTGGGCCAGCTACTCAAAAATGCAGGAGCTTCTGCAATCGAAGAGGTCTATGACGAAGAGGATGAGGCGTGAACCATGAAATTTGAATCCATCGCAATGACACCACTGAACAGTACTACCCTGGTTGTCCTGCTGATCGCTTCGGCAACGCTCCTCTCCTGCCGGGGCCAGCTTTCCGACAAGCCTCCGGTCCAACCGCAGCAGAATATGTTTTTCCAGGAGCGGTTCAACGCCCAGCAGGAAAACCCCTTCTTTGAAGACGGTATGGCGATGCGTGCACCGGTCGAAGGAACCGTTGCCCGTGGAAATCTGCAGGCCGACACAGAATTCTATCGGGGTGTGGATGAGAACGGAAATTTCATTGATGAGAACCCGGTGACCGTCACGCGGGAACTTCTTGAGCGGGGACGCGACCGGTATGACATCTACTGCTCGGTCTGTCACGGAGGTACCGGAGATGGACAGGGAATTATTATGACCGGCCAGTACGGCTATGTGCCTGCACCTACATTCCATCAGGAACGAACCCGTGACATGACGGAAGGAGAACTCTATTCGGCAATTGCCGACGGAATCCGGACAATGCCCTCTTACAGCCATCAGCTCAAGCCGGAAGACCGGTGGGCGGTGGTCGCTTACATCCGGGCACTCCAGGAAAGCCAGTTTGTGCCAGAAGATGTGATGAGGGAGTATGATGTGGATTTGGCACTCCTGGTTGAGGAGTATGAGCGGGAGCAAGAGCGGTTAGCTGCCCTGGAAGAAGCACGCGAGGCGGCGGCACCCGATGATGATATAAGTGCAGAAAGAGGTGAAGAGCTTTTCACATCCCAGACCTGTCAGGCCTGTCACTCGATCGACGGCACAGATATGGTTGGCCCTTCCCTGCTGGGAGTTTACGGCAGCGAACGGGAGCTGGATGACGGCAGCACCGTCACCGCCGATGAAGATTATCTCTACGAATCTCTTACCGAGCCGGGTGCCAGCGTGACCGCAGGCTATCAAAATGTGATGCAGCCATATACTCATCTGAGTGAAGCAGAGCTTCAATCACTGATCGAATTTATCAAAACACTGGCAGATAACGACTGATAACGGATATAAAAACAAGGAACGACCTGTATGGCGACTGACAGTCCAAAACTTACCGATTCCGTTGAATTTCCCTCCGAATTGAACGTCACCAAAGTTCTTTTTGGCGTCGGCACAGCCGGATTAATTGCGAGCGGCGTCGGTTACTTTCTCAATCATGAACAGTTTTTCTTCTCCTGGCTGACCAGTTTCAACTACTTTACAAGTATTGCACTTGGAGCTCTGCTTCTGGTCATGATCCATCATATCACCCGGTCGTCCTGGGGAGTTGTGATTCGACGTATTATCGAATCCTTTTCATCCAACCTTTGGCTCTGGGCTATCTTTTTTATTCCGGTTATCATCGGAATGACGACACTATACAGCTGGACCGATCCCTCCTACTATATCGATGACCCGATCGTTGCCGGCAAGCAGCCCTATCTCAATGAACCATTTTATATCGTTCGTGCGATCCTCTACTTTGCGATCTGGGGATGGCTGGGCTACAAACTTCACAAGGTATCCATCGAAATGGACCGCACCAACGACTGGGGGCTTACTACACTGCTGCGCAAGATCAGTGCCCCCGGAATTCTGATCGTCGCACTGACGCTCGCTTTTGCCAGTTTCGACTGGCTGATGTCGCTCGACGCCCACTGGTTTTCCACCATGTTCGGCGTCTACTACTTCGCCATGGGATTCCAGGCACTCTTTGCCGTCTTGATTCTGCTGGCATTCTGGCTGCGCCGCCGGGGAGTTCTTGAAAACACGATCTCCCAAAGTCATATACACGACCTGGGTTCCTGGTTCTGGGCTTTCACCATTTTCTACGCCTATATCGCTTTCAGCCAGTTTTTGCTGATCTACTACGCCAATATCTCCGAAGAGGTGCTCTGGTTTTATCACCGGATGGAGGGCAGCTGGATCTTTATCGGGTATACACTGATCATCGGACGCTTTCTGATCCCCTTCCTGCTCCTGATAAACCGGGATTCGAAACACAATAAAAAACTGTTAACAATTTCGGCCGTACTCGTACTGATTGTTCACTTCCTGGAGATGTACTGGATCGCCATGCCTGCGCTTCACAGCCAGGGGATCAGCTTCAGCTGGATGGATGTGACCACGATGATCGGCCTTGGCGGTATTTTCCTGGGGCTCTTTTTCCGTACCTATGCCAAAAATAACCTTGTACCTGTAAACGACCCCAAACTGAGTGATTCACTGGCCAAGTCATACCATCAGTAACGGAGCAGATATTCAATACCCAAACCGGAATTGACCACCATAAAACAATTTTCACTGTTGATTTGCTGATTTGAAGAACCGTATCATCATTCAACCTGATACACCATTATGAGCGAACAGGAAAAGTACAGCAAAGAGTTTAAAGCAAAGGTCGTTCTCGAAGCGGTCTCCGGAGAGGAGGTCAATCCTCTCGAAGTAGCAAAAAAATATGAACTGGACCCGTCGCAACTACTGAGCTGGGCACGCCAGATGGAGATCTCCGATACAAACATCGACAAGCTTGCCGAAGCGGTTGGAGAAGAGTATGGCGGTGATGCCGGAGAAGTAGACCTCGACACGTCCGACGAAGTGTTTGCCACCGAGGTGAGTTACGGCGCCGCTTTTGATACACTGAATATGAAAAGGCTCTGGAGTTGGGTAGCCTTCGGTTCGCTCTTTGTATTGCTTGCTGTACTGGGATTGATGGCGGTCTACTCTCTCAGTTCGGTTCAGACCGTCCAGCAGGTTTCCGAGCGGAGTGAATATTACGAAGTGAGAGATCTCAAACTTCGGGATCAGGAAAGGCTTTCCTCATTTGGTGTCGTGGATCTTGAAGAAGGGATCTATCATGTACCGATCGACAGCGTGATCAACCGAATGGCAGAGGAGTAACAGGATTGCGGCAAACGATAACCTCGTTGCCCTGCGTTATTATTAGCGAAGGATATTGATGCAGTACCATTTGATTCATAACGGCATTTTATATGCCGGCCGGGCGATCAAGGGGCTTCTCCTTGTTGCGTTATTACTGGCCGGCTTTACCGAGACACTCTCTGCCCAGCTCAATCAGGGACGCCCCGCCGAGCTCGAGGGGGTAGATGTGGATGAAAAACTGGGCGAGACGATCCCGCTCGATCTGGAATTCATCAATACCGACGGCCAAACCGTTACTCTCGGCGAGCTGATGATCCCCGGCAAACCGGTTCTTCTCACTCCCGTCTATTTTGAATGCCCGATGCTTTGCAATCTCGTAATCGAAGGAGTCTACAAAGTTGTGGAAGAGCTTCAGTGGACGCCGGGCCAAGACTACACCATCATCTCCTTCAGCATCAATCCGGAGGAATCCTGGCAGACGGCCGCCGACGGCAAAGAACGTTATCTATCCGGGTTCAATCGGCCCGGAGCTCGTGAAGGCTGGCATTTTCTCACCGGAGAGGAAGGCCAGATCCGGGAACTGACCGATGCGATCGGTTTCCACTACAAGTATGATGATGAGAGCCAGGAGTATCTACACCCCGCCTCCATCATCTTTCTGAGTCCGGAGGGTATGGTCACACGCTATCTCTACGGAATCCAGTATCCGGAATTCGACCTGCGAAATGCACTCTATGAATCGGCCGACGGACAGATCGGATCCACGATCGAACGGGCGGTTCTCTATTGCTTTACTTATGATCCGGAATCGGGCAGCTACGTACCAGTAGCCATGAATATCATGAAGCTCGGCGGGTTGGCTACCATGATTATTCTCGGTATATTTTTGGGCCTATTCTGGATGAAGGAACGACGATCAATGCAATCATCAAACTTGGAATTTTCCGAATGAACAGACTGTTTGATTTCATGCTTCCCCCCGAGAAGAGTACGACGGCCGGGGAAGTGGACGCACTGTTTCACTTCATTACCGAAGTGTCTCTGATACTTCTTCTGGGAATCACTGCTGTCATGCTCTACTTCGCCTTTAAATACAGGCGAAAGTCTGAAGATGAGACCACACCGCTGATTACCCACAACAATACTCTCGAAATTACATGGTCCGTCATTCCGCTGATCCTTGTGCTGATCGTCTTCAGCTGGGGATACCAGGGGTATCTGGCCAAAACCAATCCGCCGGACGATGCTTATGAGATCCGGGCGGTAGCCACCTCCTGGCTCTGGCAGTTTCACTACCAAAACGGCCATGTAAGTACCAACGAACTTCATGTGCCGGCCAACCGCCCTGTTCGCATCATCATGAGCTCCGATGACGTGATTCACTCCTTCTATGTACCTGATTACCGGGTCAAGATGGATGTACTCCCCAACCGTTACACTCAGGTCTGGTTTGAAGCGACCGAGCCCGGAGAGTCGGTCCTTTACTGTGCCGAATATTGTGGAACAGCTCACTCCGATATGCTGGCTGATGTGATCGTTCACACCCAGGAAGATTTTGAACTTTGGCTCGAAACGGGCGATGCGATCGACGAAGATCTGTCACCTGCAGAGCTGGGTGAACAACTGGTACAGCGGCAGGGTTGTATGGCGTGTCACTCAACGGACGGGACCGTCCTGCAAGGACCAAGTTTTCTCGGGGCGTTTGGCCGGGATCGCGAACTGACCGACGGCACCACGGTAACGATCGATGAAAACTACATCCGGCAGTCGCTCCTGGAGCCCAACACACAGGTTGCCGCCGGCTTTCAGCCGATCATGCCGAGTTATGCCGCATCCCTTAACGACCGCCAGATCGACGCGATTATCGAATACCTAAAAACATTAGAAGAGTAAACTCCTTATGGCAACGAGCGATTCACCGAATATCAAAAAGCTTCAGGTTCGACGGTACCCTCCGGAAGAGAATCCTAAAAAGACCTATCTGACGGAAGAGCGGGGCTTGTGGGCCTGGATGACGACCGTTGATCACAAGAAGATCGGCTGGCTTTATCTGTCATCGATCGCCTTCTTCTTTTTTGTTGCCGGAGTACTGGCACTGTTGCTCAGAACCGAACTTCTGACTCCCTCCCAGTCGTTTATAACGGCAGATACCTACAACCAGCTCTTTACGCTGCACGGCGCCATCATGGTCTTTTTCTTCCTGGTACCGTCGGTACCCGCCGCTCTCGGAAACTTTATTCTGCCGCTGCAACTCGGCTGTAAGGATGTAGCATTCCCCAGGGTTAACCTGCTCAGTTTCTATATCTATGTAGCCGGTGCTATTATTGTTCTGACGGCCATTTTTACCGGCGGCGTCGATACCGGGTGGACATTTTACACTCCTTACAGCTCCTCGGCGGCCGGCGGGAATATTATGATGATGACTTTCGGGGTTTTTGTACTCGGTTTCTCGTCAATTCTGACCGGGTTAAACTTTATTGTTACCATTCACCGGATGCGGTCACCGGGGCTCACCTGGAACAAGCTGCCCCTCTTCCTCTGGGGACTTTATGCTACCAGCGTTATTCAGATTCTGGCAACTCCGGTTTTGGCGATCACCCTTCTGCTGCTTACAATGGAGCGGTTGTTGGGAATCGGTATTTTTGACCCGGCGATCGGAGGAGACCCGGTGCTCTACCAGCACTTCTTCTGGTTCTACTCCCATCCGGCCGTTTATATCATGATCGTGCCCGGCTTCGGTATTATCTCGGAGATCATCACTACGTTCAGCCGGAAGCATATTTTCGGCTATTGGGCGATCGCCCTCTCCTCACTCGCCATTGCATTTATCGGCTTCCTGGTCTGGGGGCACCATATGTTCGTTGCCGGCCAATCTTCGCTGGCCAACATGGTCTTCTCCTTCCTCACCTTCCTGGTAGGAATCCCGACCGGAATCAAGATTTTCAACTGGGTAGCCACCATGTACAAAGGGTCGATTGACCTGAAAACCCCCATGCTCTATGCCATGTCCTTCCTGTTTCTCTTCATGATCGGGGGATTTACCGGTATTATGCTGGGTGCACTTTCGGTGGATATCCATCTGCATGATACCTATTACGTCGTTGCACATTTCCACTACGTTATGATGGGGGGAATGGTCTTCGCATTCCTTGGAGGCCTTCACTACTGGTGGCCCAAAATGACAGGAAAGATGTACAATGAGTTTTGGGCTAAAATCTCCCTGCTCATCTTATTTATCGGATTCAACCTGACTTTCTTGCCGCAGTTTGTGATGGGGTCACTTGGAATGCCGAGGCGTTATTTCAACTACCTGGAACAGTTTCAGGGATATCATCAACTTTCAACCTGGGGCGCTTATCTTCTCGGGGTCGGATTTGTCATTATGGCCGTCTACCTGTTCCACTCGATGCGTAACGGTAAACAGGCAAAGGCAAACCCCTGGGGCAGCCGCTCACTCGAATGGCAGGCTTCCTCACCTCCGCCGCTCCACAACTTCGAGCACCATACTCCGGTGATCATACACGGCTCCTACGACTACCACAAGCCGATGTCGGAATTTCAGCTCGGAATTCCTACTTCACACAACGGGCATGGTGAAGAAGAAACCGTAACCCCGGAGCCCGGGCCCGCAGAAGAAGCAGACAAATAAACAGCTAACCAATCGTCATGGCACAACCTTCTTTGAGTGTTAAGAAAGAGAAACCTGAACATCACCATTTTGTAGACGCCGATCAGCAGTTTGAAGCTTCCAAAATGGGAGTATGGATCTTTCTGGTTACTGAAATACTCTTTTTCGGCGGACTTTTTGCCGCCTATATCGTTTACCGCGCCTGGTATCCCGAACTTTTCATCGCTGCATCTGATGAGCTCGACGTCTTCTGGGGAGCTGTCAACACTGTAGTCCTGATCAGCAGTTCGCTGACGGTTGCGATGGCGATCCGATCTGTTCAGCTCAACCAGATCAAAGGGCTGATCATCAATCTCTGGATCACCATCAGTCTTGCCGGCGTTTTCATGGTGATTAAATATTTTGAGTATGCAGAAAAGATCGGCAAAGGCGTCCTTCCCGGCGCACACTACACCTACGACGGAGTAGATCATGAGAAAGCGAATATCTTTTTCAGTATTTACTATATGATGACCGGCCTTCACGGAATCCACGTCCTGGTCGGAATCAGCCTGATGCTCTGGCTGGTCTGGAAAGCCAAAAAAGGACATTTCAGCAGCAAATATTACAATCCTGTCGAGGGAACCGGCCTCTACTGGCACCTGGTGGATATCATCTGGATCTTCCTGTTCCCTCTGCTTTACCTGATCGATTAACGATAAAAAATTACACCGATTAACAGCGAATCCTTGTACTCATGAGCGGACATCACGTATCGACAGCCAAATTTCTCTGGGGAGTAGCCATCGCCCTGCTCTTCCTCACATTTCTGACGGTAGCAGCCGCATGGATGCACTTCCCCGAACCCTGGAATGTGATCGTTAAGCTTGGAATAGCCGTAGTCAAAGCGTTTATCGTAGCTGCCTTTTTTATGAACCTCTGGTGGGATACCAAGTTCAATGCACTTCTGCTGTTCATGTCAATTCTGTTCCTGTTTATTTTTGTGGGCATAACTCTGCTCGATACACTTTATCGAACCGATCCGATACCGGGTTTCTAACACACAGGTTGCAAATTTTTATGCCTTCTACCACTCAATTAGGTCCTTTTACAATTTGGGCGGTTGAAGCCGGCCGATTCCGGCTCGACGGCGGTGCCATGTTCGGCGTCGTTCCCAAAACGCTCTGGTCTCGCAAGATCGAAGCAGACGAAAAGAACCGGATCCCGATGGCGATGCGCCTAATGCTCATCCGGTCGGAAAACAGCGGTAAACTTTACCTTGTAGATACCGGTTCAGGCACCAAGTTCAATGAAAAGATGGAGTCGATCTATGCGCTCGACTATGAGCACAGCAATCTGGTCGATTCGCTGGCCGCATGCGGTTTTACTCCCGAAGATGTCACCGATATTATCTTCAGCCACCTCCACTTTGACCACTGCGGCGGCACAACCTATTATGATGGAGAGAAGCTGAAACACCGCTTCCCCAACGCCATCTATCATGTGAACAAAAACCACCTGGAAACGGCGAATAATCCGAACGCCAGGGAAAAAGCGAGCTTTTTCGACGACAACATCGGCCCGATTTCGCAAAGCGAGCGACTTAACAAGGTGGACGACCTTCAGATCTACGAAGAGGGTCTATCGACCATTCCGGCCTACGGACATACCGCCGGCCAGCAGTTGCCTGTGATAGAGGGAG
>SLKI01000058.1 GCA_007134695.1 Balneolaceae bacterium | reverse complement strand
TCTTTTTTTTGGAATATTCATCCCTTCAATACGAAATGAAGCTCTTTGAGACTTCATGGCCTCACGGGAAATGGTGTCAATATTTTTCTTTTTGGTAACTGATTTCATGTTTGCAATATACGAAAATTGGAGCTCAAACTGTAGATATTGGAGAGCACTATAACACCCATTTCTGCTACCGACCTCCATCAGCATAATAGTTTTTGGTGCCAATTAATTCAAATTCAATCAGATACAGGTCAATTAAACGCCGCAGGTTGAATAAAAGGGTCATATAAACAGGTTGGTTAAACATCTTGTCTCTCTCTCTATTTAACCTGTTCTTCTCTCTCCACATCTTGTAAACCTACTCTCTTCCCTGTACATTTAACTTGCTTCTGATATACGTCCGAGGTTGTACTTGTTGGCGCAATCCCCACTCGCCGGTTCGATTGGAGAATTTGTGACGATAGGCTACTTTGGGCGTTGAACACATTTTCAATCCGTCCAAAACTACATCTGCCATGACTCGCCGTATCTGCTCAATTCTTTTTTCAAGTCTGATCATTAGTGTTTTTTCACTGTCCGCTATTGAAACTGTGTCCGCATCCGAAACCGCGGCCACAACCAAAGACGCAGTGACTACTGAAACTGCGGCCACTACTAAAGTTGCGGCAGTCACCGAAACCACGGTGACAACCGTAACTGAGGCCACATCCAAAGACGCGGCCGCATCAGACCCCGAAACCACCTCCATGCTCAAGCACCCGACCGTTTCCGGGGACTATATCGTCTTTGTCTATGCGGGCGACTTGTGGCGGGTCGACCGGGATGGAAGCAACCCGGTCCGCCTGACGAGCAGCCTGGTGGTGGAAGACAATCCCTATTTTTCGCCGGACGGCTCGATGATCGCCTATTCGGCTGCGTATGAGGGCAATACAGATGTGTATGTGATTCCGGTGGAGGGAGGCCAGCCCGAGCGGCTGACCTGGCATCCGGGCAGTGATGTTGCTGCAGGCTGGAGCGCCGACGGAAGCGAGGTGGCGTTCTACTCCTCTCGCGAGACCGATCACGGCCGGGCCGGCCATCTCTACCATGTATCGGTGGAGGGGGGAGCTCCGGCCAAACAGATGGATGCGCGTTATTTCCGCGGACGGTGGGATGAGTCCGGAACCCGGCTGGCCTACATCGAGATGGGCCCGGCCTACAACGGCCTCTACGGCGGATCGGCCGGATGGCGCGGCTACCGGGGCGGCAGAACTCCGTCGGTTGCCATCTTCGACAGCGAACAGAACGATATTCAGCAGGTGCCCGGCGAGCGGATCAACGACATCCAGCCGTTCTGGCTCGATGGGTCGGTCTACTTTATCTCCGACCGCCACGACAAGCGGCTCAACCTGCACCGTTTCGACCCGGATACCGAATCGATTGAACGGCTGACCGACAAGCAGACCTGGGATATCCTCTGGGCCGATGGCCACGGCAGCAGCATCGTCTATGCGGCCGGGGGAGACCTCTACGAGCTCGACACACAAAGCGGGGAGGTGGAGCGCCTGACGATCCGCATCAACCCGGACCTGCCGCAACTGCGCACCGAGTGGAAGAATGTGAGCGGAAATATCCAGGCGGCGCGTTTGTCGCCTAACGGCAAGCGCGTGGTGATTACCGCGCGGGGCGAAGTGTTTACCGTGCCGGTGGAGGAGGGGAGCACCCGGAACCTGAGCAATACCGACGCAGTTCGTGAGTATACGGCGATCTGGTCGCCGGACGGCAGCCAGGTGGCCTGGATCGAGGAGTCGCTCGAGGGGCAGACGCTGGTGGTGACCGATCAGACCGGGCTGAGGGAGCGGCAGCGGATGGAGCTCGGCAGGGATTTCTACCAGCTCCAGGCCTGGGATGCCGAACACGGACGCATCATCTTTACCGACAACCGTCAGGCGGTCCACTATATCGATTTGGAGAGCGGCCGTGTGGAGATGATCGCCCAGAGCCAGAGGCAGGGGGGCTATGATCTGGCGCTCTCTCCGGACGGCCGGTGGCTGGCCTATACGTTCCGTCAGCCCAACTATTTCCGGGACTTGAAGCTCTATCACTTTGAGTCCGGCGAGTCGCACCGCATCAGCGATGGCATGAGTGATGTGGCCTCGCCCGCGTTCTCTCGCGACGGCAAGTATCTCTATTTTGCCGCATCCACCAACAGCGGACCGCGGCAGTTCGGCCTCGATATGGCGACCCAGGAGCGGCCCTATCGTGCGGGCATCTATGCACTGGTACTGCAGGCCGACGGGGAGACGCCCTTTTCGATCCGGCATGGTGATGAGGAGGTTGGCGAAAGCGGTAATGGTGATGCGGGTGGTGCTGGTTCAGCCGTCAGCGCGGCCGGCAGCAGTGCGGATGGAGGCGAGATTCCAGGAATCGACCTGGAGGGGCTTCTCGACCGAAAGGTAGCTCTGCCTGTCTCGAAAGGAAATTACAGTAACCTGAGTGTGGCTGCCGACGGGGCGCTTTTCTACCAGCGTTCGGTCCAGCCGGGAACGACGGTCGATGCGCCCGGAACCAGCAGCGCCGAGGAGAACCGTCTGATCCGGTTCGATTTTGAGGAGCGGAGCGGGGAGACCGTCCATACCGGGCTGTTCGGCTTCGACATCAGCGATAACGGCACGCATCTGCTTATCCGGCAGTTTGGTGGTTTGGCTACAGCCGAAGCGGGCCGGTCGATTACGCCCCGGCCGCTCGACACGCGGGACCTGCGGATGCGGATCGACCCGAGAACCGAGTGGAGGCAGATTTTTGACGAGGGCTGGAGAATGCAGCGCGACTTTTTCTATGCGGAAAACCTGCACGAGCTCGACTGGGATTCGGTCTATGAGCAGTACCTGCCGAGGCTCGATCATGTGGGCAGCCGCGAGGCGCTGAATGATCTGATGGTGGAGATGATCGCCGAGCTTCACGCCGGCCATAACCGGGTCAGCGGGGGAGACCTGCACTCGGAGAGCGGGCCGTCGCGCGGGCTGCTGGGCGCCAATTTTTCGATCGAGAACGATCGCTGGCGCATCAGCCGGGTCTACACGGGCGAGTCCTGGAATCCGTTTCTGCAGGGGCCGCTGGCTGTTCCCGGCAACCGCGCTTATGAGGGTGAGTTTATTATCGGAATCAACGGCCGTGAACTGACCGCATCAGACAACCTGTTCAAGGAACTTGAGAATACGGTCGGCAAGCAGGTGGTGCTGGAGGTGTCGGAGAATGCGGACGGCAGCGGTTCCCGCGAGATCGATGTGGAACCGGTCTCCTCGGAGGGCCAGTTGCGCCTGTGGCACTGGGTGGAGTCGAACCGAAAGGCGGTTGAGGAAGCGACCGACGGCCGGGTGGGCTATATCTATCTGCCCAACACGGCGGGTGCCGGTTACACCTTTTTCAACCGGATGTTCTACGCTCAGCTCGACAAGGAGGCACTGATTATCGATGAGCGTTCAAACAGCGGAGGGCAGGCGGCCGATTACATTGTGGAGGTCCTGAACCGGCAGCACCTGTCGAATTGGGTCTACCGCCGCGGGATGATGTCGTCGACGCCGTTTGGCAGCTTGCACGGGCCCAAGCTGATGATGATCGACCAGGATGCGGGCTCGGGCGGCGACTATCTGCCGTATGCGTTCCGCGAGCTGGAGATCGGGCCGCTGCTGGGCACGCGTACCTGGGGCGGGCTGATCGGTATTTTTGCCAATCCGCCGCTGGTTGACGGCGGAGTGATGACGGTGCCTCACTTCCGGTTTGTGGATACCGATAACAACTGGTCGGTCGAAAATGAGGGTGTGGTGCCGGATATCGAGGTGGCGCTGGATCCGCTGGCAGCCAACGAGGGCCGGGATACGCAGCTCGAGCGGGCGATCGAGGAGATCCTGCAGATGCTCGAGGTCTATGAGGACGACATCCACAGGGAGAAGCCGCCGCTGCCGACGCGGGTAGGGTATTGAGGTGGTGAAGAGCAATATCTGCCGAGCGATAGATGTTGTTGGCAAACGTCTGTCTGGATGTAATGTTGAAGCGAAGTCCTATATTTCCCTGATCCGGTAAATGTCCCCGTACCTGAACTGTTACAGAAAATTTGAAGGCGGCACACCATAATATTTCTTGAAAACATAACTAAAATAGGAAAGGCTCTTGAAGCCGGTGCCGTAGGCTATCTCCGATATAGTCCCCGCTTTTTCAACTAGTAAGGACTTTGCTTTTTCCATTCGGATTTTTTTGATCTGCTCCCCGGGCGTTATTCCAGCTCGCTCCTTCATTTTTCGTAATACCTGGCTTCTGTCGAGGTAAAGCTTCTCGGATAATCTGGTAACATTAAAATCAGGATCGGTATAATTTTCGGAAATGATTCGGATCACTTTTTCCAAAAATGGATCGGTTGGGCTTTCATTTTCCGTCAGCTCCTTTTTCGGGACATCATTTTTCAGTAATAGATTTCGAATCCTGAATCGGGATTCGATTAAATTATGCACCCGCGCTTGTAGAATCTGTGGATCAAATGGTTTGGTAAGATAATCATCAGCCCCTTCATTCAGGCCGGTCAGAACATTCTCTTTGGATGCTTTGGCAGTTAAAAATATAACCGGTATCGAAGCGGTTTCGGCATTCTTTTTTAGCTTGCGATTGAACGTTACCCCGTCCATCTCTGGCATCATAATATCGGCAATGACAAGGTCCGGCAGGTCGGTTTTTACCTTCCCTAAAGCGTCTAATCCATTTTCAGCTTCAATTACCCTATACGAAGTTCTCAACTCACCGGATATGTAGGATCGCAATCCCTGGTTGTCTTCAACTACCAAAATTGTGGTCTGATCGTCTGTATCGGGCCGATCATCTGCCTTACCGGGCAAATTGACGGGCTCAGCCTGATAATGCGAGCTGTGTTGTCCTGAAAAATCACTTCCATCAGTATCCTTAACATACCGGTCGTACAAAAAAGAATGATTTCCCGTATCAGCCAGGACTTCGTTAGAAAAATGACCTGTTCCTTTTTTGAACTTCAGGGTAAACGTTGACCCTGCTCCTTTCTCTGACTCTACGAAAAGTTCACCTTTATGCAGAGCTGCAAATTCATGGACCAATGATAGCCCAATTCCCGATCCCTCTTGAGTTCGAGTTTCTGTAGAATCTACCTGGTAAAAGCGGTCAAATATATTATCAATTTCCGCATCAGATATTCCAACTCCGCTGTCGGTTACCTCAATCCCAATCGAATCGCTGATGCTTTTAATTTCAATTTTCACTGAACCGCCTGAGGGAGTAAATTTAATAGCGTTCGAAAGGAGGTTGGCAACCATCATATCCAGTTTGTCCGGATCTGCATATAAAACGATTTCTGATTGTGAAGGTTGAAACGTCAACTCAATATTTTTTTCGGAGCATATCGGTTCAAATAATTCTGATAAGCGTTCAATAAATCTATTCAAATCAATTTTAACCACGGACAGTTTAATTTTACCATGCTCAATTCGAGTCAGCTCGAGAGTCTGGTCGATCAGCCTTAGAAGGCGGTCGCTGTTACGCAGCATTCGTTGAAATTCTCTTTGTGTAGCTCCATCAAACTTATCTTTTTCTGATGAGAGCATTCGCTGCAAAGGACCCATGATAAGGGTAAGCGGTGTTCGAAATTCATGGCTGATATTTGTAAAAAAACGAGTCTTGGCATTGTCCAGCTCTTTGAGGCTGTCTGCTTGTTTCTGGGTCATCTGCTTTTCGATCTGAAGCTGTTCAGTACGCTCATCTACCAATTGCTTTAAGTCTGCCTCCCGCTTTTTCAGAGCCCTTACACGCCACTGTACCCCGGCTACAAATACCAGGCCCAATAGCCCGACAATCAAAAATTGGAACCAGGCTGTTTCATAAAAATAGGGTGCAATTGATATCTCTAATGATGCCGGCTCAGGATTCCATTTGCCTGAATTATTAGAACCCATTACCTCAAAAGTATACTCTCCGGCCGGAATGTTGGTATATACGGCATTACGCCTGGTTTCAGCTTCAATCCAGTTGTCATTATAGCCGGACAACCGGTATCTGAACCTGTTATTTTCTGATGCGGTAAAACTGAGCGCCGTAAATCGAAGTTCAAAATCCCGTTCATCTTTATGAAGTAGTTTAGTCGTTGAATGATGGTTCGGAATTAAGCGCTGCCCACTTTCAAGCTCTTCAATTATGACTGCCGGAATCTTTTCATTTGTTGCCTGTCCGGCAGGATCAACCACAGCAACTCCATCCTGGCCGGGCAGCCAAAATCTGCCGTCCGAAGCTTTAACTCCAGCCGATTGCATACCCCCATTTCCCTCACGGTTACGCAGGCCGTCACTTTCGTTAAAAGCAATACCTCTGATTTCTGAGATCTCTCCTCTGTGATACTTATCGAGTTGGTCTAATGAGGTATAAAAGATTCCGCGGTTTGTATTGAACCATAAATGGCCTGTTTCATCTTCCAGAATCTTGTGTATCACATAGTCGAGCATTCCCGCTTGCCGGTTGTAGGTCGTTGAGTTCTGTAAGTCGGGTGTATGATTCTCTATTTCCAGCCGTATCAGTCCCCGGTCTTCAGTTCCTGCCCACAATATGTATTGTTCCGGGATTGATTCGGGGCTTATATGAAGTGAGCGTACTAGATTGCTTTCAAAGCCGGACTCTCTGTCGAAAATTTCCAATTCTCCCTCATAGTACCGTGCAATTCCAGCCCCGTTGGTAGCCATCCAGAGTGAACCGTCGGGGGCTTGCAGAAAATAACGAACGGGGTGATTCGTAAATCCCCATTGCTGATCAAACAGATACTGTTCGCCGTCTTTCAGGAGAATCAGGCCGAAATTAGTGCCCAGCCACAGGTTGCCATCTTCATCTTCATGCATTGCATACATGTCCCCCTCGTATGGCGGCAGATCTTTCGCTTTTCTGAAAACGGTTTCACCTGGGGACTTTTGATAGAGTCCGCCCCCCAGCAAGCTTGCATAGATAGTTCCACCGGAAGTTTCATATAGTGAGTTTACATAGGATCTATGTTCATCCCGCAGAATCTCTACATTTTTGACAGCCCCGTTTTTAATCTTTGCAACTCCACCTCCGTGTGTACCCACCCAGATCGTTCCATCACGATCCTCGAGAACCGGGTAAACATTTCTTTCCGGGAGGCCTTCTTCTGCGCTGTATATCACAAAAGGGTTCGGTTTAATTCTGATGAGTCCGTCATTGGTCGTTCCAATCCAGATATTACCCTCGAGGTCGAATAAATGGCTGCTAATTCCATTCTCTACTTCCAACACTTTTTGCTGATTGTGCCATACCCCCTGGTGTGAGAACATCCAGAACTGTTCTTGATTATCAAGGTGAAAAGACTTTGAAAAGGAATAAATTTCGCCTTCAGAATCCCCAAAATGCACAGCTTCTCCATTTTGGAGCTGATAAAACCCATTGTTGTAAGAGAAAATCCAGATCACACCATCGGTGTCACTGCTTATTGATATTGCCTCCCTGGCTTCCGGTTCTAGTGATGTGTAGAGGTGAAGAGATTCATTTTCGAAATAATAGATATCTGTCCCACTGCCAATCCAGAGTCGGCCGGTTTCATCTTCATAAAAAGGCAAAAAGTTTTGCATGTGATCGGAGAAACTGTGTTCAAGCTTCCCGTTATAGAAGCGATAGACCTGCCCCGACTCTCTTTGCCTGAGCCATACAGTGTCATCCTTCTGTAAAAAAATACGGTCTACACTTCCTGTAATTCTGTCGGGATGAAAGGGGGTTAATTTCCCGTTTTTATACACACTGATTCCCTCGTCCAGAGCAAACCATAAATCCCCCCGGTAATCCTGGTGAGTGCCAAAATTAATCTCTCCGTTCAAACCGTCCTCTTCACGCATATGGTGGAATGCACCATCCTGTAATTTGACAAGAAATTGTTGTTCGGTTTCCATCCACAGCGATCCATCCGGGGCTTCATGAAGGTTAATCAAACGGTTACTCGGCAAACCGGGATACTCTTCAGTCTGATAGATTTTGAATTGAAGCCCGTCAAACCGGACAAGTCCATCATAGGTGGTAAACCAGAGGTACCCTTGTTCAGATTGTAATAACCGTACCACATTATTTACTGGAAGGCCCTCTTCAATACCCCAGGAATCAACCACGTATCGGTGATCCATCAGATTTACCTGAGCATAGCTAGTCTCCCAAACCCCTGATATGAAAGTAAGAAGGGATATCAAAAACCATATTCGCTTTTTGATAATCCTGACCCCGGCTAATATAGCCGCCGCAAAGTTATAAATGCATGAATAGTACATACTTAAATATAATATAATTAAAACCGGATTCTCATCCTCATCTAAAACAAATACATCATTTTTGATAACACCCCTTGCCACTTGTTTCTTATTGTTCTGCAAACAGTTCTGAAACTTTAAATGAGATCGTATTGCCAAATAAAAAAGTAAATAAATCTGGTAGTGATAAACCCGATTCACCCAGACAAATGCAGCGTAAATTGAATCACTCGCGTAACTGGAATCACTCTTCGTCTAAAAAGGAGGTGGGAGCATTACGGGCTATGCTGGAAGAGGGTGACATTGCATCTGGTTATAAAACTGATCAGGAGCCTGGATCAATGAAAACTGATTAATAAGGAAATTCATGAAATCAACTTTCATTAAAAAAACAACCACTCACTATACAGTTACGATCCTGACTGCAGGATTACTTCTGTGCCTGATCTGTACAATAGAAAGTTCATATGCACAGCTTATGCAGGATGGTTCGGTTTCTTCAACAAGCTCCACGGGTCACTCTCTACACTTTTGGAGTCCAGAATCCTCTACATTAATCAATCAAGAAGTTGTTTTTGATTTCACGGAACCATTTACAGTAGAATTTTGGATCTATCCAGAACATCTCTCCGGAAGAAGATCTGTTTTCTCGACAAGGAATCGCACTGGTAGAGGCAGCTTTCAAATTGAGATTGACGACAAGGCAATTACCGTAACTGGAGTCGATACATGGATCTTCAAGTCAGAATCAAATACAATTCGAGAAAATGAATGGAATCATGTTGCATATGTAAGGACTGGTGATGGCCCCGGTGATCAAACTATGTATGTAAATGGACATTCAGTAGATGCGGCAGATTCATCCTCCTATACCATTGAAAATTATCCGATGCCTTTTTTGTTGGGAAAAAGCACTCAGTCAAGTTTCCAGGGGTATTTGGATGAATTGAGAATTTGGCAATCCGAGCGGTCTGAAAAGGAGATCAGATCCAGTATGTTTTCTCCACTACAAGGGAATGAATCCGGTTTGATCGGTTATTGGCCTATGAATGAAGGCTCAGACAAACCGTCCGACGCAACAGGCAACGGCAATCAAGTTGGCGAACTGATTAGAATCGCATGGAATGAAAATTCTCACCCTTACTCCAATGCCGATGCATTATATTCGATAAATCTTAACGGCGATGAGACGTATGCTGAAATAAACCAGAGAAATCCACTTGATTTTACCGAATTTTTTTCGATCGAGTTCTGGGTTAACCCTTCGAGAATCGATGCTAGACAAGTAGTTTTTTCTACCCGACTGGGCGGCGATGCAGGTGGCTTTCAAATTGAAGTTGGCCAGGGTACCGGTGGAACCGGGCGAGTAAGTGTGACCGGAGTAGATACCTGGATTCTTGATTCACATGAGCATGAAATTCCTCTTGATGAATGGACTCATATAACTTATAGCCGATTAGGGAATTCAGAAGAAGACCAGGGTTTTTTAATAAATGGCAGTTGGCAGAGTGAGAGTACAAAAAGCAGTTATCACATTCATAACAATTCGAGCCCATATCGAATAGCTAAAACTACCGGCCATAGCTTTGATGGGTACATCAGCGAACTGCGAATCTGGAACAGGATATTTTCTGAATCAGAAATCAAGGAGAATATGCATAAAACCTTGAAAGGAGATGAAGATCGACTCATCGGATATTGGCCAATGAATGAGGGCAGCGGAACTACATTTTTTGATCTTACAGAAAATGCAAATCACGGCAGGTTTGGAACAGATGCACAATGGAGTCCTGCACAGCCCAATGGTGATTCAGTAGATTTGTCAGGATTTTCTGGAATTACATTTGCCAAGAGCTCATCAGATTATACCAACTCAATTCTAAGTGAATTTACCGCATTTGGCATACAAATAGATGGGGACGGGCTGACTCTTTCCTATCATGCGGATCAAGATGAATTTAAACTTTTTGGAAATGCAACTGCATCTTTTGACGGGCACCAAGTTGAAGTTTCGCTTGGCAGCTCCTCCGACCCCGGGTTGATTATAAAAGATGATGAACTGGAAAGCTTGCAAATGGGAATTACTGCAGACTTTTCTCTTCACGACCTCTCTGTAGTGCCGGACCATTTGACACTGAAATACAATTCAGGCCGAGATGAATATCAAATATTTGGTTCATTGAGTATAGAACTGGATGAGGAAAAGGTCAGTGCTTCTATGGGTTCAGAAAGCGATCCGGGTGTTGTTATCGAAGATGGAAAAATCGAACAATTGAATATCAGCCTCGATAGCGATTTGACCGTTTATGGCCTTGAAATGACGACGGATGATCTAACCTTGGAATACAATAGAAATGATAATGAGTATCAGATATATGGCGGCTTTTCTTTCAAACTTGAAGAGCACGAAGTAAAGGCCACGTTGGGTACGGAAAGTAACCCGGGACTATTGATTGAAAAGGGCTCTGTTAAGCAGGTAAATATCGGGATAACTGAAAATTTTTCACTTGCCGGACTCGAGATTGATACAGATAACCTGGGTATGGAGTGGAAGAAGGTAGATGACGAAGACCAGTATCATATCTATGGAAGTGCAGATTTTAAAGTAGATGGAGAAAGCATGGGCGCCGATTTCGGCTCAACGTCCAAACCCGGAATCGTTGTTCATGATGGGCACTTGAAAAAGCTGGATGTTGCTATTAACAGCAACTTGCACCTGGGCAATATTACATTCATTACCAAAGAGTTAAGAATAGATTATGATACCGATGCAAAGCATATCTATGTGACAGGTGAGGTTGAAATAGAGGAAGTATTTGAATTGAAAGTGGACATGGGCAGCGGAGGTTCTGAAGGGTTGATAATTGACGTTTCTGGCTCTGAACCTCGTTTTAAAATCGAAGATTTAACCATCGAAATTGACCACGCCGATCTGGGTACGATTGATCTGAAAAAGTTTGTTTTGAAGTTTAATGAACATGGAATTACCGAATCTGATGTAAACGTGGTGATTCCCTCTGGTACTGAAATCGGTGCAAAAATTACTTTTGAAGGGGATCCGGTTAAAATTGAATCGATAGCAATCGATTATTATGCCACCCAACTCGAGGATGCAATTGAAGTTTATGAAGGTATCCAGATTGCCTATTTAAAAGGTGCAGTAAAAAATCTGGGAACCCCCCACAAACTTGAAGTGGAAGGGGATATTGATATCATTTATGGAGAAGGTTATACCATAGATGGTATATCTGCTACCATTCTGAAAACAGGTGCTAAGGCTACCATTACATCTTCCGAGCTGAGAATTAAAGCAAGTGTGGATATGGGGGCATATCGTACGGGGGATGCACCAGGCGATTGGCATCATCTGCTTGGCCACGGCAGCATATTATTCGTCGTTTATTTTGATCAGGCAAAAGCAGGTGCGGACCTCACCATAGAATTTCCGCAGGATTTTTCCTTTATAAAAATGGATGGAGGTTTGACCCTGAGCAAAGGGAATCTGGACTTTCTTGATAAAGTAACATTTATCATCCCGAGTATTGCGGGGTGGCCTTTTAAAGGCAAAAAACTGGGTGGCGTTGATGGAGCGGTCCGGCTAAAGCCTCATGATCCGAGGGGAAGTTATTTGGCCGCATGGGCAACCGTATCCGTTTTAGGCCATCATTACACAAAAGGTGTTGTTTACTACCCGTATACAAAACATGCTAAAGTTATTGGATCCAGCGGTATCAGTCATGTCAAACATTATATTCATCAGGATGGTGCTAAAGCACTGACAGACGTTGGAGGCGCTGCTAATTCACAGGCTGTTCATACAATTGAAATTGAGAAGCCCGTTCCCAATTATTCAATTATTGAAGCAAAATGGCATCAACAAGTTGATTCGGTTTATGCAACTGTAGTTGGCCCGGAAGGTTTTTATGATTTGACTCGAATTAAGGTCAAATCTGAAAATGACATAAACAGTATGCCGGATTTTGAAGCCGAGTTTACATCAGACCTGGTGGTAAATGACAGCCTGGCTACATTTATTTTAAACACCCAATCTATGATCGGGGAGGAGGGGGGCAAAGGTTCAACAGAAAACTACCCAACTCTTTCTCCGGGACGATACCAGGTTGTCCTTTCTTTCCCGAACCAAGCTCCGGATTCCACTCAGGTAATTGCTTATAACAACTGGCAGCCACCTGAGATTCAACTGGTCAGTTCGGGTAACAGAAAAAATAATTATGATATTGATTTGGAGTATTGGAGTGCTCTTCCCGATTCCACCATGATATCTGTTTTTGTAAATGACACTACATCAACCAATTCCGGGAGATTGATTGAGCACTTATATCCGGAGGATTTCGATATTAACAATAATGGTTCGAAGTCTCTGGAATATACTCCTGATTTTGTGCCCCAGTCCGACTCACTCTACTTCTATGCTTCAATAGATGATGGCAAGAATCGTCCGGTTATCACACCAATTTCTTCCCCACACTATCATCAGGCAGATATTAGCGGCAAGATTTCCTTTCCGCCAGAAGCCGATTCACTAAACCAGGGGCGCAGGGTATTTATTGATGCCAATGGGAACGGCAGTTTTGATGTCGTTTCAACGGGCGGCATCGAAGCGTTTGGAATTACCGGGCAGGATGGGCGGTTCAGCATTTTTAATGTGGAAAATGGAAAGCATGAACTGAGGATAATCCTGCCTGGGGGATACCGAATTAAACAAACTGAAAATCGCTACGGTCATATAGAAGTAGATTATGATGGAACACCTGTGGACCTGAACATTGAAATTGAGTCTTATATGGAGGGCGAGGAATGAAAAAGCCGTTATTTTTCCTTCTATTGATCGGTTTTCTCTTTACATCTGCTGCTTATTCGCAGCACGAAATCGAAATCGAAAAGCCGACTGCAAAAGAGCATGCCTTGAGTGGGTGGGCAACAGCTATAAATGAAAATTTTATGTTAGTTGCTTCGCCGCAGCGTGATCAAGACGATTTGATGAATGTAGGCGCTGTAACGGTGTATAAAAAATTATTTGGCAGGTGGCAGATGGCACAAACCATCAAACCGCAAGGTTTGACGCCGATGAGTAATTTCGGCATGAGACTGGCCTTGGATGATGTAACGGCACTTGTCAGTTCCACCGGAGATCACGTTAACGGCCTCTTTTCAGGAATTGTTTACATATATGAATATACCGGCGGCTCATGGGCCCAAACGGCATTCCTTAAAGGTTCGGATACAGGTATGGGGCACCGATTTGGAAGTTCAGTTGATTTGTATGGTAATTTGGCCCTGGTCGGTGCGTATATGGCACCTGGAGCAGAAGAAAATTCCGGCGCAGCCTATCTATTCGAAAAGTCAGGCACGGACTGGGTACAAACAGAAAAACTTGCTCCTGACGATGGTAAGGCGGGTGACGCATTTGGGAAGAGTATCGAAATTATCAACCCGAATACGATAGCAGTCGGGGCTTATAAAGCATCTGGAGATGCAATTGAAAGAGGCGCTGTTTATATATATGAACGGTCTGAATCCGGTTGGCAGTTGGAGGTGAAATTGGAGATACCTGGCGGCGGCCAGACCGATATGTTCGGTTATGCCCTCACGACTTGTGATGATCTGAATCATTCAAGGTTTGGTTTCAATAGCCAGGCTCTTTTTATCGGTGCTCCCGGGTCAAAAACCAGTAATGGAAATACTGGAGCTGTTTATGTTTTTACAAAGTTTGGTGATTCATGGGAACTCCAGGAAGAACTTGTTGCCAATGATTTGAGTAATAATAGCCGATTCGGAACTTCAATAGCATGTAACAGAACGGGAGATCTATATATAGGTGCGAGCAAAATGCATTCAGATTCTCATAAAGAAGCTGGGCGTGTATTCAGTTATAAGTTTGGAATAATGGGAAATAGCTTCGAATTATCTCCAACATCTGTAATGATTTCGGATACTCCCGGCAGCTATGAACATTTTGGTTCTGCAATAAGTGCTCACGATCATTATTTCTTAATCTCCTCACCCAATGCCGATCGTGATGGGTATTTTAATTCTGGAAATTTCAGGTTATTCAGCAGTGAACCCGATACATCTAATGGAGGGCCGGGTATTATTACCACATATAAACTCTTTCAAAATTATCCTAACCCTTTCAACCCCGAAACAGTGATCCGATATCAGTTGCCTGATGAGGGACAAGTTCGTCTTGACATATATAGTTTGATTGGACGCCGTATAGCTACACTGATAAATGAAACGGTTCCGTCCGGAATTCATGAGGTAACTTTTGATGCCTCAAATCTGGCAAGTGGTGTTTACGTTTATAGATTAACTGTAGCAGATCAGGTTTTGAATAAAAGATTCACTCTTATCAAGTAGCTTCAGTCGAAAAGATTACCGACTGGCCATGCAGACAAGTGAAGCAAAAACGTTTATCTTTGAGGCAGATCATCTGTTCAACTAATCTGACCTCATGTTTTTGAAATTCATTTTCGTTCTTGGTACTCTGTTTTTGACCTCGCCTCTTACGGCCGGCCTGACTTCTGTGTCTACAGGTTTGTCCAGTGCCGCACAACTGTCTGTGCACACCGGCCAAACGACACATGCCGACCAGCCCGCATCAGCAGTCCAGTCTGCACGCTCTGGCCAGTCCGCATCAGAACTACCTGCCGCCACCGACCCGGCCTACTCCCACGCAGAGACGCCGAAACTGGTGATCGGCATTATGGTCGATCAGATGCGTTACGACTACATCTACCGATATTGGGATCTCTATGGCGAGGATGGGCTTCGCCGGCTGGTAAACGAGGGTTTCTCCTTTGACCACGCTCATTTCGACTACTTTCCGACGTTTACCGGGCCGGGCCACGCTTCGGTCTATACCGGCACAACACCTGCGGTTCACGGGATTATCGGCAACAGCTGGTACTTGAGAGAGACTGGAAGAAGCACCTATGTAACAGAAGACCCGAGTGTATCGACCGTCGGATCTGATTCGGACGAAGGGGAGATGTCGCCCCGATGGATGCTGTCGACGTCTATTTCCGACGAACTGCGCCTGCATACAAATATGAGATCCAAATCGGTGGCGATCTCTCTGAAAGATCGCGGATCGATTCTGCCGGCTGGATTTCTGGGGGAGGCGTACTGGTTCGATTACGGGGAAGCGCGGTTTATTACCAGTACGTTTTACCGCGAGGAGCTACCGGGCTGGATGGAGGAGTTTAACGACCGTCATCTGCCTGCCGAGTATCTGAGCGAACCGTGGGAGACGCTGCTGCCGATTGAGGAGTATACAGCAAGTATTGACGATGACAATCCGTACGAAGGTACGTTTTCCGGACAGGAGAGACCGGTTTTCCCGCACGATCTGCCGGCTTATGCCGAGGAGAGTGGTTACGGTATTGTGGCCGGTACCCCGTTCGGCGACAAGTTGCTTTTTGAACTTTCCAAAGCCGCCATTGAAGGGGAGGGGCTCGGCCGTGACCCGTTTACCGATCTGCTTGCCGTTTCGTTTTCATCGCCCGACCACGTCGGACACCGGTACGGCCCCACGGCGGTCGAAGTTCAGGACACCTACCTGAGATTCGACAGAGAACTGGCTCGTTTTCTGGATTACCTTGATGATGAGATCGGCCTGGAGAATGTGTTGATCTTTCTCACATCCGACCATGGTGCGGCTCATAACCAGGCTTATCTCGAGGATCTTAAAGCTCCAACCGGCGGCCTGGATCGAAGTGCACTCTCCGACAGCCTCAGTGAAAGGCTGTCCGAGATCTACGGTTTTGATCCGGTTGCGTCTCTTCGAAGCACCCAGCTTTTTCTCAACAATGAGCTGATCCGGCAGAATGGAGTGCGCCCGGAACAGGTTCAGCGCGATGCGGCAGCCATTATGATCGAAACCGATGGAGTAGCTGGTGCATTAACGGCCGATGCACTCCGATCCACCGACTTTACCGATACGATCCGTCAACGGATTCAGCGGGGGTACAATCCTTCCCGTTCCGGGGATTTGCTCTACTGGCTCGATCCTCAATGGTTCACTTCGGCAAGAAGTGTGGGAACAACTCACGGATCACCCTGGAGTTACGATGCGCGGGCACCACTGATCTGGTTCGGCTGGCAAATACCCTCCGGACGCACTACCGCCCCGGTCTATATCTCCGATATTGCATCTACAATAGCCAACTTTATCAATACACCTTATCCGAGCGGCAATACTGGCCACCCGATGAATCACCTGATCTTTGGCGGGAGCGGCCAGTAACACTAGTATTTCAACGAAAAGGGATCATAATGAACATACTCGCATTTGCCGGAAGCCTTCGTTCCGGTTCGCTCAATAAAGCACTTCTCCGTAATGCCAAAGAAGCGGCCCCGGAGGGTATGGAGATCGAAATATTTGATCTGGAGGGAATCCCTCTCTTTAATGCCGATCTGGAGAAGGAGGGAGTGCCCGAACGTGTTAATGAGTTCAAAGAGGCGATCCGAAGGTCGGATGGGATCCTGATCGCATCGCCGGAATACAATCACGGAATGAGCGGCGTGACGAAAAATGCAGTCGACTGGGCATCGAGGCCGCCTAAAAACCCGGTAATGATGGGTAAACCGGCAGCAATTGTGGGGGCTTCACCGGGGATCACCGGAACAGCAAGAAGCCAGGAGCAGCTCAGGCAGACTCTCAAAGGGCTCGACGTGCGCTGCATGGCCTCTCCGGAGTTTCTGCTTTACCGGGCCAAAGAGAAACTGGATGATGAAGGTGTGCTCACAGACGACTCTACACGTGACTTTCTGAAAACATTTATGAAAGAGTTTGCCGACTGGGTGTCGATCTTCTTGAATCACAAGGACTGATTCCTTACTCTCTGTTAATACGTTGGCTTTACTTTCAATTCAATAAAGCTCCGATGAAAGAACGTTTAAAAAAGTTTATCCAGTCCAGGACGTTTGACCCATCGACGATCGGGGATGATCTTGCTTTAAAAACCGAATGGAAGGTGATGCACAGGGGAGGGACCAATTTTCGTACCCACAAACTGGAGCAAGATCATCTCAACCTGGCAGTATTTCGGCCCACTATCCAGGTCAAGCTCTTTACATTGCTTTTTTACGGCGTGGGTATCGCAATCTTCATTTTCTGGTACCGATCCATCTACGAGCCTGGTATGGAGATGGAAGCTGAGAATCTGATACCGGCTTTTATGGCAGTTCTCTTTCCGGGGATCGCTACGGTATTCTACTTTTTAAAGTCCAAATCTGTATTCTTTGATAAATTGACCGGCTCTTACTGGACCGGGCGCGGCAGCAAACCGGACCAGCATTCCGATTCCAAATCGATGGCAGGTGGTGCATCACTGGATGAGATATATGCACTGCAGCTTCTCAAGACCTATTCAAGGAACAAGACAAGGGGTTCACATGGAAGAGGCACCAGGAATAGGGGACATTTTGTTTATGAACTGAACCTGGTGCTGAACGATTCGAGCCGTTACCACGTGGTTGCTCATGGTTCAGAGAAAAAAATGAAGGAGGATGCAGAAAAGCTGTCGGAGTTTCTGGAAGTCCCGGTCTGGGATGCGACTTGAGAGAGCCATTTTTCGGTATTGATACAAAAAACGGCGACCTGCAAACCAGGCCGCCGTTTTCAAATCTGCATTGAATTGATCCTCAGTCAATACGACCTTCCTGGATCAGTCCACCTCAGATCGCTTCGACGAAAATCAATCCGCATTAAATCGGCTTACTGAAGGTCGAAGCGGTCCAGGTTCATCACCTTGTCCCAGGCGGCAACGAAGTCCCGGACAAACTTCTCTTCGGCATCTTCACAGGCATAAACCTCTGCAAGTGCGCGAAGCTCGGAGTTGGAGCCAAAAATCAGGTCGGCTCGAGTTCCGGTCCACTTCACTTCGCCGCTTTCACGGTCACGTCCTTCAAACAGATCCTCATCATCCGAAACCGCACTCCAGGAGAGATCCAGATCCAGAAGATTCTTGAAGAAGTCGTTGGTCAGTTTGCCGGGCCGGTCGGTAAATACACCGTGGTCGGACCCGTCGTAATTTGCACCCAGCACTCTCATGCCGCCCAGAAGAGCGGTCATTTCCGGGGCGGTCAGCGTTAATAGCTGCGCCTTGTCGACCAGCATCTCCTCGGCTGTAGTCTTGTGCTTCGGGTTAAAGTAGTTCCGGAAACCGTCTGCTGCAGGCTCGAGCCACTGGAACGACTCCACATCGGTCTGTTCCTGGCTGGCATCTGCACGGCCCGGCGTAAAGGGAACGGTCACATCAAAACCGGCATCTTTGGCCGCTTTTTCAACGGCAGCACACCCGCCGAGAACCACCAGGTCGGCGATCGAAATCTTCCTGTTGCCCGACTGCGCCCCGTTGAACGACGCCTGAATCTCTTCAAGCTTCCCGAGCACTTTAGCCAGCTGTTCCGGGTTGTTGACCTCCCAATCCTTTTGGGGCGCCAGGCGAATTCGCCCGCCGTTGGCTCCGCCTCGCTTGTCTGAGCCGCGGAATGTGGATGCGGCAGCCCAGGCGGCAGAAGCCAGTTCCGAAACGGTCAGCCCGCTGTCGAGAATTTCGGTTTTCAGCTTGGCGATATCGCTCTCATCAATCAGTTCATGATCCACTTCGGGAATCGGATCCTGCCATAGCAGGTCCTCTTCCGGTACTTCCGGCCCCAGGTAGAGCGACTTCGGCCCCATATCCCGGTGGGTCAGCTTGTACCAGGCGCGGGCAAAAGCATCGGCAAACTGATCGGGGTTTTCATAGAAGCGGCGAGAAATCTTTTCATACTCCGGATCGACCTTCAACGAGATGTCGGTGGTGAGCATAAATAGCGGGTGCTTTTTGCTCGGATCGTGAGCGTCCGGCACCATCTCTGCACCTTCACCATCCTTGGGCCGCCACTGCCATTTACCGCCGGGCCCTTTGTGCTTCTCCCACTCATACTCAAACAGGTTTTTGAAAAAGTTGTTGGTCCACTCGGTCGGCGTTTCGGTCCAGGCACCTTCGATACCGCTGGTGATGGTATCGGCACCCTTTCCGGTTCCATAGCTGTTTTGCCAGCCGAGTCCCTGCTGATCGATCGGTGCACCTTCCGGATCCGGCCCAAGGTGATCGTCGGTGGATGCCCCGTGCGTCTTGCCGAACGTGTGCCCGCCGGCAATCAGAGCTACCGTCTCTTCATCATTCATAGCCATACGCTCAAAGGTTTGACGGATAAAATGCGCTGCTTTGGCGGGATCAGGTTCTCCGTTCGGCCCCTCCGGGTTTACATAGATCAGCCCCATATGGTCGGCCCCGAGCGGCTCTTCAAGGGTTCCATCTTCGGTATGCCGCTGGCTGGCCAGCCACTCACCTTCCGAGCCCCAGTAGATATCCTCTTCAGGTTCCCAGACATCTTCCCGGCCGCCGGCAAAACCAAATGTCTTGAAACCCATCGACTCCAAAGCAACATTACCGGCCAGAATCATCAGATCGGCCCAGGAGATCTGCCGGCCATATTTCTTTTTCACCGGCCAGAGCAGATAGCGCGCCCGGTCCAGGTTGGCGTTGTCGGGCCAGCTGTTCACCGGAGCAAAACGCTGATTGCCGGTTCCTCCGCCGCCTCGTCCGTCAACCACCCGGTAGGTGCCGGCGCTGTGCCAGGCCATCCGGATCATCAGCGGGCCGTAGTGGCCGTAATCGGCCGGCCACCACTCTTTGGAATCGGTCATCAGCTCGTGAAGGTCTTTCTTGACGGCATCCAGGTCGAGTTTCTGAAACTCTTCTGCATAATCAAAATCCTCATCCATCGGGTTAGACCTGGAGGAGTGTTGGCGCAGGATATTCAAATTGAGCTTGTTGGGCCACCAATCCTGATTTCTGGTTCCTCCTCCGGCGGCTTCTCGTTGTGAACCGTTGTGAAATGGGCAGTTGCTTTCGCTGGACATAGTTGTTCAGTTTTTTTGATGCGGTTTGAAATTCTGTCTCCGGCCAGGTGTCAGAGGCCAAGTGTCAGAGGCCAAGTGTCAGAGGCCGGATATATTCAACCCGGCTCTTATAAGTTCGGAATCAATGAATCCGATTCTGACATCTGAGCTTTTTACGTTACTTGGAACTTACAAAACAGAGGATCTATAAGCTTTAAAACCCTGATAGAAAGATGTTATTACAGATATCAGGAATGCCTATCTTGTCTTGAGACCAAATGCCAAGTAACTGAAGCAGATTGAAGAACATTGTTATTGCACTCGCACTGACTATTCTGATCACTGTGGCCAGTGACTTTCTGTTTGACTATACAATGGGCGGGTTTGCCATTTTGCTGGTCTATTTTATTCTCTACGGTGCGGCCGCTTACCTCAGCACTTCGGATGAGGAGGATCAATTTCCCGGCGATGCACCTGTCGACCGATCGGAATGGCCGCTGCCGGGGCCGTTCCGGAATCTTGGAACCAGGATGGGCACCTTGATGTTTATGATCGTCTTCTGGCCCACACATCTATTGAGTTTTCTCAACCCGTTTCAGCTGAAACAGATGGTCCGGCAGATAATCGGAAACTATCGGTTAACGGTTCGGGAAGATAAAAGTGGCAATCATGGGGCCGACTATCAGTTGAAAGCGGATTACCAGTTGCCATTTGACGGTGAATGGCTGGTATACAATGGTGGCGTGACCCCGAAAACGTCGCATTCCTGGGATATTCTTGGACAGCGCTTTGCCCTCGATTTTGTTCAGGCAGATGGGCATTTCAGCCGTCACTCCGGTTCGGGTACTCGTCACGAGGATTACTACTGCTACGGCCGCCCCATCCTGGCCGCCGCCGACGGCGAAGTGGTACAGATCGAAGACCGGATCGGGGACGCTCCATGGGTGGGTTATGGATTTTGTGATTTTTTGGCCAGGAGTTTTATTGGCAACTATGTGATGATTCGTCACGCCGAAGGGGAGTATGGCTTGTATGCCCATTTGATTCAGGGAAGTGTCGAGGTTCAGCCCAGCGACTCGGTAGAGGCGGGGGATCAGATCGGCCAATGCGGCCACAGCGGCCACAGCAGTGAACCTCACCTGCACTTTCATCTTCAGGATTCACCCGATTTTTTTGAAGGGATGGGACTGCCGGTTCGGTTCCGTTCTATAGAAATCGACGGCCGAACTGTAGAAGGGGCTTCGGTGCAAGCAGGGCAGCGGGTCCGTAACACCCCCTCCAGTGACAAGACTGCATCAGCCGTTCATTCAGAATTAAAAAAGCATCCAGGGCAATGATTTACTGGCTATATCTATAAAACTTCTAACAAGAACTGCCATGGCACAAACCGGCAAAACGTTACGGGAAAAGATCACTCGTCGAATCAACCGCACACAGATTCCGTTTATCGTTTATGCAGCGGTTTTCATCAGTATGTTCCTTCTCTGGAGATTCAGGTCGTACCACGAGGAGTTGGCAATGGATTTTTTTGCCGAACTTTTCGGAGCAGCTTTTACACTTTTCATCATCGATGTTCTGCTCGTCCGTACAAAGTCCAGAAGGTGGAAAGAGGTTCGTGAAGAGCTGAACTACCTGATTGCCCGCAATGTCAACCGCATCAGGGATGGCATTTCCACCCGGGTGTTCAATTTTAATCCGGAGCTCGACCCCTCGCTAAGCGAAGAGCAGTATCTTGAGGAACTCCGCATCAGGCGTACCGATTTTTTAAATCAAGTGGTCACTTTGGATGAGGATCAGCTCCTGGAGAAAATTGATGAGGCCGGTTTGTTTAGTGATGAAGCTTACGACTATTTCAATGAGAAGGCAGATGAGGTCTGGAGCATCTTGAATATCAAATATTCCGACTATTTCCACCCCGACCTGGTCAGTCACCTGATCAGCCTTAATCTGAACCTGAAGGATCTCTGCAGCCATATCCGTCAGTATATGAAGGGATCCCGTTTCACTGCTCGAGGGGAAGTTTATGAGAATATCGGCCGCCGGGGTGCATTAGTCAGCCTGACCCAGATCATTGATCGCCTGAATACTCTGAAAAATGAAGGATTTTCGGAGGTCGCCTCACTGCAACTTGTCGATGAAGATGAATGAGCTTTTATTGAACAATATGACAAGAGGGTAAAATTGACGGGGGTATTAAAGTTAGGACAGGAAAGTATTTTAATTTTATAAAGGATTATTCCATAATTCCTTGTAAACTAAACCGACAACTGTCCGATAGCACATTTTTTGCTGGAAACCAGCGTTATGATTCCAGCCGAAGCCGATATCGTGATTGAAATGACGCTTGAATACGGCTGAAGTAACACTTGACTCATGGATTGGACAAAAATCGCAGGGGCATTACTGATTTTTCTGGTGTTGCCAATGGCAAGCCTTGCACAGGCATTACCTTCGCATGACCGTGTCCATTCCGAAGTACAGAAAACGCCGGCCGGCGAGCTCATTTTAATTCAGTCTTTCACGTTGGATGCCCCGGCCGAAGAGGTATGGGAGTTCTTTTCTAAGGAGGATAAGTTTAGTATGTGGGTGGCTCCCCTGGTCGAAATCGATATGAAAATTAATGGTACGATTCGGCTGAATCACAATCCTGCGGGGAGTCTCGATGATGACAATACGGTAACGAATCATATCCTGAACTATGTTCCCGGCAAATTGATCACCCTGAGACCGGTCATTCCGGACTATTTTCCCGATTACATGCAGCAAAACGAGGAGAATTTTTACAGTATCACCCTTTTTCGGCCTACCGATGATGGCCAGACCGAGGTCACGCTTTACGGAATGGGTTACCCGGATCAGGAGAAGTATCACGAAATGATTGCGTTTTTTGCCGAAGGCAATGCCATCGCATTTTCCAAGCTCATCTCTATTTTGGAAACTGATTAAGCTTCAGAATCGAATCGCTGGTATCAGAATCGGGTTTCATCAATAAATCTGATGTAGAGAGTTATTTTCTCGTTTTACCCGTCGATAAGTGCTTTGAATTGATATTTGAAACACAAGCAGCCGACCAATCAAAATAACGATGGGTGAAAGGAAAAAACAGGCAGTACTTGCTATTTCCGGGTACAACATTCGGGCGATTATCGCCTTTTGCAGGTGGGCAACAGACCGGCAACTGCCGTTCTATCTGGTTGCCAGCGGTGAGGATGATCCGATATTTCTGACCAGCTATGCAGACAGGGTCGTTTCAACCAGGGGTTCGAAAAGCTTGAGTGTACAGCAGTTTCGGGACTGGTATAATTTGCTTAAGGCAAAAAAATCGTGCGATGAAGTGTTAATTCTCCCATCTACTGAGTATTTAAACCGGTTTTTGCTGGACAATCGGGCCGAGCTGGAAGCCTCGAACTACATCATTCCGCTTGCAGGCAGAGAGTTGTATGAGCGGATCTCAGACAAGTACAGTTTTGTTAAAATGTGCCGATCGAACGGGCTGGACGTGCCTGACGAATGGGATCAGCCGCCGGGATCATTTCCCTATGTAGCAAAGCCTCGAACTTATCGAACTAAGAATGGCAAAATACTTGCACCACAATTGATAATGAACTTTTCAGATCATGTGAAATTTCTTAATCAGAGAAATTCTGCCGATCACTTTTATCAGGAATATGTGGAGGGGCGAAGCATCTATCTGCTTGCCTATATCGGCCGAAACAAAGCGGAGGACCGTCTTTATTCCCAGGAAAATCTGATGCAGCAGGCCGGCGGCGGATCAATTCTGCTTGCCGCCCATTGTGATTTTCATCATCAGAACCTGGCCCAACGCTATGTGTCGATGCTGCGAAAGTATGGATTTCATGGATTGATCATGGTCGAGTTAAGGTACAATCCATCGAAAGAGAAATATTACATGATAGAAGCAAACCCCAGGCTTTGGGGCCCGATGCAGTTCTGTGTAGACAACCGGATTGATCTGTTCGGATCGATGATGCGTGATTACGATTTTGAACTCCCCGAACAGAGCAGAGAGCTTTCGAGTATGCAACCATCAAACAGGAAATTCTACTACTGGTCCGGTGGTTTAACAGCAGATTCCTCTCCGCCGGCCTACCACTCCTATTCTCGTGATCAGTATGAGCAAGATCTGACAGCTCTTCATTCGCATGATCTGTTTAACAGAAACGATACCATCAAACTATATCTTAAAGAAGCAGGTGTGAGGCATAGCTATGAAATCTACTCAGTTGCTTGAACTATACAACAAAAGCAGTAAACACAGCCACTATCAGTTACTGGCGTCACCTCTAAAGAGTCTGATTCCGGACAGGGTTGATCATGTTCGGTCCAGGCGGGAGAGGGAACGGCTCGATTTTATGCTTCAGTATCTGCCCGTGGAGGGTCTTGAAGTGGCGGATATAGGTGGTAATACCGGGTTTTTCACCCTGGAACTGCTGCAGCGAGGGGCAAAATCGGCGCTTTTTATTGAAGGCAACGAAGCACACAGCAGTTTTGTGCAGCAGGCGGCCGGTGCCCTTGGTTGGCAGGATAGAGTGACCGTATACCCTCGATACTTCGATTTTAAAGAGGATTTGAAGAATTTTTATGCGGATGCGACCCTTCTGCTCAATGTGCTGCACCATGTTGGAGACGATTACGGTGATAAAAAAATCTCCAGGGAAGAAGCCAAAAAAAGTATTCTCTCATCTCTTGGCCGGATGGCTTACAAGACCAGATACCTGTTTTTTCAGATGGGTTACAACTGGAAAGGAGATGTTGAACGACCGCTTTTTGATAGGGGTACAAAAGAGGAGATGATCAATTTTATCCGTAGAGGTACCCGTACTAGCTGGTCCATTGAGAGGATCGGAATTGCTGAAATGGAAAACGGAAGAATAGCGTACAAGTCTCCCGACGCAAAAAACCTCAAAAGATCGGATGAATTGGGAGAGTTTCTGAACAGGCCGATTTTTCTAATGAAATCGAAACTGGTTCACAGTAATACCGGCAGGATTTAACCCATATTTGGGGGTTTAAAATTTTGCATTTGTAATTTTACGGCTCAACGCCCATATTGCAGTTACTTAAGCCTAAGTAACAGCAAATCACGGAGAAAAAATGGGGAAAGAGCTGAGATTATCGATGGCAATGGGAGGGGGAGTATCGCTGGGAACCTTCAGCGGTGGAGCTTTAACGCAATCGGTCAAACTGTTGGTGTTGGACGGTTACTATCACGACAAGTACGACCGCATCATTATAGATTCCTTTAGCGGTGCCAGTGCCGGCGCTATTTCGCTGGCCATTATGCTGAGGGGACTGGTTGAACAAACCGACGAACAGCTCGAAAGGGCGGAGGAAAATCTTCGGCAAGAGCTGGGTGAAGTCTGGTTTGAGAAAGTTCGGGAAAAGCTGAAAGGTTCGGGTAGCGCCACAGGTGGAAGTTCGGAGGGAAGTTCGGGTGAGCCTGAAGACGAGAATCGGTCCGGTAATGAGAGTGCGGGATCGGCAGAAGCTGGTAACCGCCCCGACAAATGGCGTGAGCTTCTTGCCATCCAGGCAGCACAGGATCTGCAGAGGCAGATCTGGGTGGATGAGATCGATATCTACAAATTGCTCGGAGTGAAAAACAGCGATAATCCGGACAAGGGGGAGGTCAAAAAGGCTATTGAAAAGCTGGATGGGAAAGCGTCGCTCTTTTCGAGAAAGACCCTGGAAGAGCTCGCATCAGTCTATCTGAAAATTGACCGGGAGGGAATGGACTTCAGCGGTAGAGCGCTTCTGGGCGACCGTGTTCTGTTTGCTTGTACGCTCACCAACCTGAGTCCGCTGACGATGAGCAGTAAGGGGATCTACAATGTGGATGAGAGCGGCCTGCACGGGTTGAGAGATGGATTGCGATCGTTCAATCATCGGGATATGCGGGTGTTTGATATCCATTTTGCCGATCTGAACGAACCGCTGCGGGCGGATGCGGGCCCTCCGGTCGACCCCGTCGATCCGGATGCACCGGCGGAGATAATTGAGCCGTCGGAAGAGGGGGCAGCGTCGAGCGAGAGCGGTTCAACGGGCGGGGCGGTTGATCCGAATGAGAGTGGAACGCCAGGAGAATCCCCGGACTCGGGAGGCTCGACAGACTCTGCAAACAAAAAGCTTCGCCGTTCGATGAAGTATCCGAATCGCTGGTTCAGGCTCCATCAGGGCAACTCTGAACATATTGACGCCGAAGACTTGAGAACGAACCGCGGATGGTCGGTGATCGCAGCGACCTCTATCGCATGCGGGGCCTTTCCGGGCGCGTTTGAACCGGTGATTCTCAAGCGAAGGGATTGGGAGTATGGGAGGTCGGCCTGGCCGCCACAGATTCAAAAATTTGCAGATCTGACCGCTGATGAGCGTTACAGATTTGAAGAGTGTCCGCCGGACTACTATCCGTTTGCCTATGCAGATGGGGGAGCGTTTAACAACGAGCCTATTCGTGAGGCGTTCAGGCTCTCCTATTTTATGGATACGCTTTCATCGGCCGGAACCGATTTCGACAGAAAGGTGCTGACGGTTGATCCCAATGTTACCGAAAAATTTATGCCGCTTGGTGTCGGGTTTGCCAATCGCTTTACAACAAAAAGCAGGCGTGAGCAGAGGAGAGATCATCGGGAAAAAACGTTCGATTTTGAGGCTCGAAGTTCGTTGAGCCGGTTGCTGACCTTTGGCGGTGATGTTGCCGGGGCGATCCAGAGCCAATCGACCGTTAACGAAGCGGACAAGGTGTTTCAGAAAAAGAATGAGTTCCGGATGCGGAAGGAGTTTATCGAGTCAATGAAAGGTTTTGAGCCTTCGGAAGTGAATCCAGAGGCGATCAGGGCACTCGCCGGCGATATCAAAGAGAAAATTGAGGAGGTCCGCCGCAAGGATCGGCTCCCCACGGTTCAGGTGAATTTTGAGTGCGAAACTCTGAGGGTCATACGTGAAAATCCGGATCAGTTCGAGGGACTGGAAGACCGGATCGAACTATTTCTCGATTTTGTGGATGGAGATAGCGACGGCGGGGAGCTGGATCTGAAAGCCTGGCACAAGGTGCTGATGTTGTCGCATCTGGATCTGCTGACCGGAATGGCAGGCAACAGCGAAGAGGCTCGTCTGTTGAGCGTCGCACCGTTTATTATCGAAAACGAGGGGCACCGCAAGCTGGAGCTGATGGGAGGCACGTTTCGCGGCTTTGGCGGCTTTTTCAGCCATAAGGCTCGAGAGCACGATTATGAAGCAGGCCGGTGGGCAGCGTTGCATTATCTTAAACTGGACGACCCGGAAGGGACGATCGGGAGGTCGGAACTGTTTGACAGCTATGATGACGACTTCAACCATGAAGTGAGTATCGATGAGCTGAACGGCATATATCGTCAGAGGGCGCCACTGATGCGGCAACGGATTTTTGGATTGATTCCCGGTCGATTTTCGCGAACTGTGGCCAGATTGTTTGGAAAAAACAAAATCGACGATACGGTTTTTGACCTGTTGAAATTTGACCTGTCCGACCGTGTGAAGGTTCAAATTCGGGTCACCGGCCTCGAGGAAGAGTTCAGAATTTATAACTCCACCCGAACCTGCAAGATCTTCTCTCGTGAACTTGCCCTGGAAGGTTCAAGTTTCGGTGCTGTGGGTCATGTGGCCGATTCGGAGGGCCTGGAAGCCAATTCGGAGGGCTTGGAAGCCGGCCCGGGGGTTCTGGCGTCCGACGCTGGCAATCGGGAGGATGTTTCAGATGATCCAGATCGACCGGTCCACACGGCAATCTTTGAAGCAACGTTCGACCGGCATAGTGAACGCTGGTCCTGTCCGCTGCTGCTTGATGACCAGGTGATACTTGTGGAAGTGATGAACCACAATTGGAGGAGAAGCAAGAACCCTAAACTGATGATACCGATGCCGCTGCCCGAGCTGATGGCGATCGTTCTGAAAACATTCGACCCGGTATTGACGGTCGATCTGTCTAAGGTCGATTTGGATCGTATTGGTTCTGTTGAAGAGGAGGGGGTTCTGGAGGGGCGTATTTGGAAAGCGGGCCATCATCTGGTCCCCCTGGACGGAAGCAATTTCTTGTAAACCGGATAATTCTGGAATCTGCCGGGTTGAACAGCCAAAGGTCGGTTAGGTCGGGGTATTAAGTCGGTACTGGTAGGAGTCCGGCAGATTTCTTTAATTGTGAACTCTTCGCTGCACCAGCGAGAATCCTCTCGTTGGAAGGCCCGCGTATGCCAAATATGCGTATACCAACATCTACACCTGACAAGCCAGACCATGATGAAACGAATCTTATTTCCCATTCTGCTTCTATTTCTCGCTGCCCCGGTTTTCGCCCAGGAGAAGCCATTTTCCAATATGGATCTGTTTGACCTTCAATGGGTACAGGATCCCCAGATCTCTCCGGATGGCGACCGGATCGTTTATGTACGCCGGGGAATGGATATTATGGAAGATCGGCGCACATCAACCCTCTGGATGATCGATGCCGATGGAACCAACCACAGAAAACTGACCGTCCGGGAACGAGACGAGTCGAGCCCGCGCTGGTCGCCGGACGGCTCGCGGGTTGCGTTTGTCAGCTCCAGTGAGTCACACGGAAGCCAGATCTATATCCACTGGGTGGATGAGGGAGTAACGACGCGAATAACCGAACTGGAAAATTCACCGGGCAATATCACCTGGTCGCCGGACGGGGGTTATCTTGCCTTTACCAGCCGGGTTTCGGAGTCGCCGCCCAGGCTGGTGGATCCGCCGAGAGCCCCGGAAGGTGCGGAGTGGGCGCCTCCGCCGCGTGTCGAGACCAGGCTCAATCATGAGCTTGACGGCGTCGGAATCCTGGGCCATGGATTCAACCACCTTTTTGTGATCCCGGCCGATGGAGGAGCCAAACGCCAGGTGACATCGGGCGACTATCATCACTCGAGCCGGCCGGCCTGGACGCCCGATGGAGAATATCTGCTCTTTTCGGCAAACCGTAATGAACGCTGGGAGCATGAACTCCGCAACAGCGAACTCTATTCGGTCCGCATCGAGGATGGAGAGATTACACAGCTGACCGACCGGTTCGGCCCCAACCACACACCGGTTGTCTCTCCCGATGGCGGCACGGTCGCTTATTTGGGCTACGAAGACCGGATCCAGACCTATCAGGTAACCCACATCTACACAATGAATCTTGATGGGAGTGGTCAAAGCAGGGTGGAGACCGGCCTCGACCGATCGATCTCCAATCTGGCCTGGGACGAAAACGGTAACGGGCTCTATATACAATATGATCACCACGGCAATACGAAAATCGGCCACACAGCGCTGGGTGGTGATGTGAGCGAAATTACCGGTGATGTGGGAGGTACAGCCGTCGGACGTCCCTATGGCGGCGGCAGTTTCTCAGTTTCCGATGACGGTGTGATCGCTTTCAATCAGACCACTCCCTACTATCCGGCGGAACTGGCAGTCGTAAGCGCAGGCCAGCGGGCTGAGAAGATTACCGATCTGAATGGTGAGCTTCTGGGCAGGCGTTCGTTAGGCCAGGTGGAAGAGATCTGGTACACCTCGTCGGTAGACGGGCTCGACCTGCACGGCTGGATCATCACCCCTCCGGGATATGACCCCGACCGGGAGTACCCGCTGATTGTTGAACTGCACGGCGGGCCGATCTCCAACTACGGGGACCGCTTTACACCGGAACTTCAGTTGTTAGCCTCTGCGGGCTATATCGTCTTCTATCCCAATTTCCGCGGAAGCACCAGCTACGGGGAGGATTTTGGCAATGAACTCTACCATAACTTTTCGGGAGGAGAGTATCAGGATATTATGGATGGGGTAGACCTGCTGATCGAGGAAGGCTACGTTTCCGAAGACAGTCTCTACATCACCGGAGGAAGTGCCGGTGGTACTGCAACCGCCTGGGTGGTTGGCAAGAACAATCGTTTTCGGGCCGCTGCCGTGCAGAAACCGGTCATGAACTGGATCAGCAAGACGCTGGCCGCCGACAACTACTACGCCTATGCCGACTACCGGTATGAGGGGCAGCCCTGGGAGAACCCCATGCACTATTGGGAAGTGTCGCCCATCTCGCTGGCCGGAAATGTCGAGACGCCTACGATGATTATTCTCGGTGAAAAAGATCTGCGCACTCCCACCTGGGAAGCCAAACAACTCTATCATGTGTTGCGGCAGCGTGAAATCGATACAGCCTATATCGAAGTGCCCGGGGCGTATCACTTTATTGCCGAGCGGCCCAGCCAGCTCATTACCAAGATGGATCATATTCTGGCCTGGTTTGAAAAGTACAGAGACTGATTTGCCGAGTAGTTCATTCGACAATCGATCTATCTATGACAAACCCGGATACCTATTGACGACCATGAGGTTAGCTGACACCCGTTTAATACATCGAACTGCTCTGTTTGCCACATTGATCCTGTTTTCTGCAGTGGCCTTCTCCTGCACAACTCTTGAAACGGTTGCCGAGGAAGAGGAGATGCCGCAAGATGAGCTTACATTCGACTCCGGTACGGAGGAAGATCGCGAGGCTCTGTTCGAATTTCTGCTCGAAAGTACGATGGAGTGGGATGCGTTTGCCTCGCTGCCAAATCATCCTGCGCACCAGTCGCATCCGGCCGGTATCGATGTGGCGGCGGAGATGGAGAAGTATCGGGAAGAACTGATCGCTGCGGAAACCGACAAGGAGTTCTGGTTCGCACTCTGGAAAATTTCCAATGTCCGCCTCGACCGCCATTTGAGGGTGACAGAGATCGATGAGGGCCTCGATCTGCCGGAGCATCTCTCCAGGAGGGTAGAGGCACCGATCCGGTTCAAGGTGGATTATAGCGATCTGGATAACCGGTTTTTCTTTATCGGTGATCTGGGAGCCGAAATTGATCAACTTGTGGATGGGCCGGCACCGGAGCTTGGCGACCGCCTGACCGCCGTAAACGGCCGGCAGGTGAATGAATATGTCGAGGCGATTCGCCCCTATCAGCGCTACTCCACAGAAAACCCATTCTGGTGGAATCTTGCTTCGGAGATCACCCGGACCCGGGATTATATTCCCCATTCGAAGTTTTATGATGATGAGCTTGAAATACTGAACCTGGAGCTGGAGCGGCCTGATGGCAGCCGATATGAGGTAAACGTCCCGTATATGGAGCCGGACGAGATTGAATGGCAGGGGCACCGGGAGAGGTATTACCCCGGGTTTGTTAAAATCGAGGAGATAGAAGAAAACAATACGTTCGACCTTTTTCTGCCCGAAGAACGTGGATACCCGGTGGTGCTGCTTCAGTGGCACCGATTCGACCGGGATCTGCCCGAAGCGATGGATGCACTGATGGAGTATGCTGTGGAACACGATCTGTTAGGCCACCATGTGATTGTGGATGCGACCCGGAGTGGAGGCGGTTCGCGCGGCTCCTATGCAGTTCGCCGGTTGCAGCCTGAACCCCACCGGGGCACCTTCGGGAATTTAAAGGTGAGTGAGGCGATGGAGCGTTGGGTCGAAGAGCGCATCGAACGGTTTCGCACCGGAGATGTGTCTCCGGCGACGGAGGATGATGGTACATGGCAGCGTGAATGGCTCGAAGAGGATGTGCGCGATGCGATCCGGGAGGGCCGATACTACACCAACGACGTTCCCTTTAAAGGAGCTCATGCACCCAAGTGGTCGGATGGGATTATCGAACCGGCGGAAACGCATTTCAGCGGCGGTATGACGGTCTGGCTAAACCCTGCAGGGGGGTCGCATCTGGATCAGTTCGCCGCCCAGATCGTCGATAACGATCTGGCTCATCTGATGGGTATGCCTACCGGCGGATTCAGCAATACGTGGCAAACCACAGAGGTGCTGCGCTTTCCCACCACAGGAAAGCCGATCGTCGAGTATCAGTGGTCCCTCGGCCACTCCATCCGGCCCAACAAAGAGATTCTTCAGTACAACCCGGCTCAGCCCCACGAATATATCCCCGTCACCCGGGAGAACTATTTCAACTATCATGAAATGATGCTTGAACGCACCTTTCAGCGGATCGGGCTGGCAGAAGAAGAAACAGAAATTTCGGATTGGAGAAAGATGACAGAGGATGAGAGGAAAGTTAGCGAAATGATCGAGGCGGTAGACGAATGGACGCAGCTACAGGCACCTGAATCTTTCGAGGCACGGTTCGAGACGACCCAGGGGGATTTCGATATCCGCGCGGTCAGGGAGTGGTCTCCACAGGGGGTCGACCGGCTCTATCAGCTGATCAGAAGCGGATTCTACAGTGATATCGGTATTTTCCGGGTGGTTCCCGGTTTTGTTGTGCAGTTTGGGTTGCACGACGACAACAGGCTTAATGAGAAATGGGAAGAGTATCTGGTGGAAGATGAGCCGGTTACTCAGTCCAACCGAAAAGGGAAAATAGCTTTTGCACGCTCTGGACCGGATTCAAGATCTACGCAGATTTTTGTCAACCTGGAGGATAATTCACCGAGGCTCGACACACTCGACTATATGGATGTGAGAGGATTTCCCGTCATCGCCGAGGTGGTGTCCGGCATGGATGTGGTGGAAGCGTTTTACGATGGCTACGGCAACGAGCCTTCGGGCTTGCAGGACACCATCCGGGCTGAAGGAAATCGGTTTCTGAAAGAGGAGTTCCCGAAAATCGACTACATAAAAAGAGCATATCTGTTGAAGGAGGAGTGATGAATTTTTATTTGAGATCCGCCATATGCACAATATTCATTGTACTGACCTATACTGCCGAGCTGGTTGCTTTCGGCTCTGATGGTACCACAACACGAGAGTTTTTCAGCCGCGGAGTCGGGCTTGGTACTGCGATTGCCGTTGTGGCCTCCTGGTCAAGGAACTCTTCGGTATTGTGGGCGATATTGCATGGAGTGTTTGGCTGGCTCTATGTGATCTATTTTGCAATCACCCGTGAAGAGATGCAAGAGCAGCAAAATACTTAACTAGTCAAATTGAATAATGATGAATTTGAAATTATTGCAGCCCGCTCATTCGATGCCCGAACTTTCACGACCCTCCATATCACGGTGTGTACTTTCACTGCCTGCCAAACTGAATTCTGTGTTATTGCTGCCCACGATTTTGCTTACCGTTATCCTGTTTTCGGCTTCGCTGGCCTCGCCGCAAAACTCATTTTCACAGGAGCTGGCGGTCGACCCGGCTCCGGACCAGGACGCGGCAGAACAATATTCGCCGGATCAGGACGCACCCGACAAAGAGGTACTGGTCCAGCTGCTTCTCGATTTTCTTGAGGGAGCTTCGGTTGGCGACGCCGCCATGCACGACAGGTTCTGGGCCGACGACCTGATCTATACCAGCTCGTCGGGTGAACGCTATGGAAAAGCGGAGATCATGGCGGGGTTTCAGGAACAGGCTGATGAGGGCAATGGAGTAGCAGACGACCCGTCCGACGAACCGGAACCACCCTCTGTAACCTGGTCGGCCGAGGAGATTCAGGTCCAGCAGTATGGAGATGTAGCCATTATTGCGTTTCGTCTGGTCGGTATCGAAGAAGCTGAGTCCCAACCGGGTGATGCAAACATCGTTGAAACGGAAGAGGAGCCTGTCCGAACCGAATTCCTGAACAGCGGCACCTTTCTGAAGCGGGATGGAGAATGGCGCGTCGTCAACTGGCAGGCAACACGAGTTCCGGAGGAGGAAAATCGAGGGTAGCAAACCTTATTTAAAGCGTACCGGTACGCTATTTGGCGGTACCTCTTCCGGCAACAGGTAAACCTGCCGCTCCAGAGGATTCCAGTCTCCGCTTTCATAAACGAGCTCACCCCGAAATTGCCTTGCCATCTTTATTGCGGCTATGGCCGGCTCTGCCGGGGCCGTACCTGTAATCAGTTCCAGGGCTGCGGCTAACAGCGGCTCATCCGGATCGCCGAGCGGCGGCAGGTTGTCCAAAAAGTCGATCTCTCTAACCTCGCGGACCGGGGTAAATCCATCCGGATAGTCGTCGAGCCGGCTGTTGAAGATCTTGAAAACGATCGGTTGCATGGCGCGCCGATGACGGGGGCTGGCATTTTGCCTGTTGGTAAAGCCGGGTGGAGAATCATACAGGGTGATGGAGCCCTCATCCTTGCCGAGTGTCTGCTGGCCGACGAGGATAACATCGATAAATGGAGCCAAACCGTTGATCAGCCCTTCACTGGCCGACGCGGTTCGATTGCTGGTCAGCAGGTAAAGGTGGTTCAGGTTGAGGCGGTTCATATTGGCGAATGAGCCCACAAATTCACCTTCACGATTCCACACCGGCATCTCACTGAGGAATCGGAATACCTCGTTGTTATCAGCCTGTTTTTCGTTGTAGATCAGTTGTGCATAGATATCCTCCTCGCCCAGTCCCGATATCAGGCTGCCCAACAGGGCACTGGTGATGACCGTTCCTCCTCCGTTATAGCGCAGATCGAGGATCAAATGGTCGATGCCGGCAGAAACAAACTCTCCGAACGCATCATTGAGCTCTTCGTGATAGTTGAATCGAAAAGCGTTGTAGGCCAGGTAACCAATCTTCCCGAAATCGGTTTCAAGAATTCGGGTCAGATAGACCGGGTTCTCCTGTATCTCCCGGGCAGTGATGGATATGCTTTCATTCAGATTGCGAATCGAAAATGGCGACATACTCTCAACCTCTGCCAAACCCAGGGTAATGCTATTTTGACTTAACAGATTTCGAAAGTTGTTTGTTGTCAATTGAGTACCGTTTACCCGGGTAAATATATCGCCCCGGTTCAATCCTGTATCTGCAGCGATCGGATGGTAGGTGTACTGTACATATCCGAACAGCTCCTGGCTTGCGGGGTCGGGCCGAACCAGGCCAAACGAAAAGCCGTAGGAAACGGACTGGCCGCGGCGGGCCTGTTCATGGACAACATAGTCATCGATGAAAAAAGAAAAGTCATCTTCTTCCCGATAGAGCAGTGATTCAAAAAGCTGGCGCTCGTCCCTGTAACTGCCAATAAAATCAAAAAGTTCTTTTGAGTTGCTGTACCGATTTGCATCGAGATCGGGCACCTGGGCTTCCCAGAAGTACCAGGAGTTGAGGGCGTTCCAGACAAACTGCTGCTCCTGTGTGGCCGATCCGACCTCAAGCGGGCTGCTTGCACGGTCACATCCGACGACCAGCAGAAATGGCATCAGAATGAGAAGTTGAGAGATACCGAAAAGTCGATCTTTCATTATTGTTTGACAGATTGAAGGAAACGATATTGAACTCTATACTTTTATTAAACGTTGAACGGCGTTAATTTCATACAATTCTTGTAACTGTGCTAATTACAAACAGTTAATCGAATCAAATGTTAGAAGAACTGGGTTTGCAATCTGAATCATTTGCAGCACCGGGTTCGATGATGAGTCTCCTGGTCAGCTCGGCGATTCTGCTGGTTACGGTCATTATTTTACGCGCCATCATCGCCAGGTATCTTCGGCGAAATATCGCTTCGACCGACCTGCGCAGGCGATGGCTGGTGCAATCCCGGAACGGCCTCATCATTCTGCTGATTCTTGGCCTGGTGATGATTTGGGGTGAGGAGCTGCGTACGCTTGCTCTCTCGGTGGTAGCTATCGCTGTTGCGTTTGTCGTGGCCACCAAGGAGCTGATACTCTGCGTAACCGGCTCGATTCTCAAAACAGGCGCCCGCTCCTTCAGTATCGGAGACCGCATCCAGATCAAGGATTTTCGCGGTGATGTGATCGATCAAAACCTGCTGGCCACGACCATCATGGAGGTCGGGCCTGGCAAGATCACCCATCAGCGGACCGGCCGAATGACCGTACTGCCCAACGCCATGTTTGTGTCCGAGCCGGTGATAAACGAGAGCTATACGCACGATTATGTTTTGCATGTGATCACCGTTCCGTTCAAACGCGAAGATGACTGGAAATCGGCGCAGAAAGCGTTCCTGAATGCGGCCAACAAGCATTGTAAACCGTTTTTGGAAGAAGCCCGAACATACATGAAACAGATTAGTGAACAAAAAGGGCTCGATGTTCCGGCTGTCGATCCCCGAGTTACAATACAGGTTCCTGCCGCCGGCGAAATCCATTTGATCGTCCGAATCCCGGCCAAAACACACCAGCGCAGTTACATTGAGCAGGCAATTCTTTCTGATGTGTTCGGCAACCACGATTTTGCACCGAGAAAAGAGAAGGATGGACCGTCCGATGGGGAGAAGGTGAGAGATAGTCGGGCAGAGGGCCTGCAATCCGGGTCGAAGCCGAAAGAAAAGCCGTCGAAGGATGAGAAAACCAAGTGGAGCGGCAGATAAATGAAAATCGGAACAAGTATTCAATCGGTATGCTAAAAAAACTGTTGCTTACACTTCTGGCCCTGTTGCTGTTCGGGGTGATTGCCATGTTTGTCTATCTGGGGGCACCCTACGATCCTGATGCTTCGCCTTATATCGATATGGAACCGCCGGATAACCTTGTCCGGACGATCTACAATCCGATTGCTCAAAACCGAACGACATTTGTTGAGATGTCGTCGGAAACCGGAGGCGAGTATACGCTTCTTGAAATCGACCTTGAACCGGGGGGAGGCAATGAATTGCACTACCACGGCCAGTTTTCCGAAACATTCACTGCCGTCTCCGGCACCCTCGGGCTGGAAATCGATGGCGAAGAATTCTTGCTGGAAGAGGGGGAGAGAGCTGTTGCCGGCCGCTACCAAGAGCACCGTTTTTTCAACCCGGGAGATGAGCCGGTTACATTCGAGGTGAAAATTGAGCCGGGCAGCCCGGGGTTTGAAAAGGCACTCTATATCCTTTATGGCCTGGCAAACGACGGGTTGACGGACGATCAAACCATTCCGCTCGATCCGCATCATACCGGTATTTTTGTTGTGTATAGCGATACTCGCTCCTCTACTGTTCGCGGCCGCATCCTGGGGGCACTGGTGCATCGTTTTGCCGGAAGAGCCCAAAGAGAGAGTATCGAGTCAGAATTGATTGAGCGGTATTATCTGGGGGTAACCGAACCAAACGAGGAATCATGAGCGGAAAAAAGCCGGGCTGGACCGCTCAATTATGAGTTGAGTCCGTAGCACAGGTACTTGATTTCGAGAAATTCATCGAGCCCGTACTTTGAGCCTTCTCGACCCAGACCCGATTCCTTGATTCCGCCGAAGGGTGCTACTTCGGTCGATATCAGCCCTTCGTTGATGCCGACCATGCCATACTCAAGAGCTTCCGCCACCCGCCAGCACCGGTTCACATCCCGGCTGTAGAAATAGGCGGCCAGGCCAAATTCGGTGTCGTTGGCCATCCGGATCGCCTCCTCTTCGGCCTGGAACCGGAAGAGCGGTGCTACCGGGCCGAACACCTCTTCCCGTGCGATCACCATATCCGGGGTTGCATCTGCCAAAACGGTTGGCTGAAAGAAGAGGCTCTCCTTCTTTTGAAGCTCACCGCCTGTCGTAATGCCGGCACCCTTTTCCAGGGCATCTTCGATGTGGCGCCGAACTTTCTCAAGGGCTTCCGGGCTGATGAGCGGGCCTACTTCCACTCCCTCATCCATCACATCTCCGGCCTTCAGGTTCCGGACCGCTTCGGTAAACTTGTCACGAAACTCCTCATAAACGCTCTCCTGGACCAGGATCCGGTTGGCACAGACGCAGGTCTGTCCGTTATGCCGATATTTGGAGACGATCGCTCCCTGTACCGCATCATCCAGGTCGGCATCGTCGAAAACGATGAAGGGGGCATTGCCTCCCAACTCCAGGGAAAGTTTTTTAACGGTGGATGCGGACTGCTCCATCAGGATCTTTCCGACGGCTGTGGAGCCGGTAAATGAGAGTTTTCTCACCTTCGAATTGTTGCACAACTCTTTGCCGACTTCGCTGCTGTGCGTGGTCGTCACGGTGTTGTAAACGCCGGCCGGAAAACCCGCTTTTTCGGCAAGCCGGGCTAAAGCGAGGGCGGTGAACGGCGTTTCGGCGGGCGGTTTGATCACAACCGGACAGCCGGCCGCCAGGGCAGGGGCCACTTTGCGGGTGATCATGGCAAGAGGGAAATTCCAGGGGGTGATGGCGGCGGTTACACCGACCGGCTGCTTGACGACTACGATTCTCCGGTCGCCGGTGTGGGGAGGGATCACATCCCCATAGGCTCTTCGAGCTTCTTCGGCAAACCACTCCACGAATCCGGCCCCATAGTTCACCTCTCCCAGGCTCTCCGAGATCACCTTGCCCGACTCCAGGGTCATGATGCGAGCCAGTTCCTGACGGTTTTCGAGGATCAGGCGATGCCACTCCTTGAGCAGTCCGGATCTCTCTTTGGCTGTTTTACTGCGCCAATTAGGCCATGCAGATTCGGCGGCGTCGATCGCTTTGCGGGTATCGGCTGCATTCATGTCGGGCACCGATCCGATCGTGTCGCCATTGGCCGGGTTGTTGACGTCAAAAGTGTTTCCATCAGCCGCATCTGTCCACCGGCCGTCGACAAAGGCACTGTTTTTGATCAGCTCATCTGTCATGGTCTGGAATGGGAGCTTTTATTTAATAAATAATCCGGGTGCCAAAGATTCCTCAATAGAACTCAAAGTCCGAACCATGCAAATGTGATCCAGGCGTCTGCATTCTCCATATATTGCTGAACAAGCTGCCTGTTCTGCTCAGGAATATCTTCCAGATCCTGCTGCATACTTTCAAACTCATCCAGGTCGAAATCGAAATCTCCATCCTGGGCGGCCCGGGCCATTTCGTCGAGGTTGTAGGGGAAGAGTTCGACCCCGAGTGCCTGATAAAACGACTGCTGCACCCATCGATACTCTTCAAGAGAAAAGTTCTGTTCGTTGAGAGCGTCCACCTGGATCTGCTTGGCTTCTGCAAAAAATTGTACCACATCTTCCCATACGTTCATCATCTCCCGTATGGAAGGGTCGCGGTCCTGATCTTCCCACTGCCGGCCCAGTTCTTCATACTTATCCTGATATTCGGCCAGCTGATCTTCGAGGCGCGACTGGATTTCGGTTTGAACGGCGACAAACCGATCCACCTGTCCAGCCGTCAGTTCCCCGTCGGCAGGCGGTGTATAGGAGGATCGGTCAAATATACGTTCGTTTGCTTCGTGAATATCCTCAAGAACTGCCATACCACTCATTAGCGGGCTTACAAAGAGAGACCAGATTAAAAAACCACCTGCAATGGTGGCGAGAATTCCGACTCCCAGGCATCCTAAAATTACTTTTTTGGCCATAACGTGTCTGACTTTTATTGTGATGGATTTGGAAACGCCCGATCGGCTGGACGATCCCGTAACTTGTTACCCGTTACAATGTAAAAAATATACAATCAATTCATCTGCTCTCATTACGCTGTACGGTCCACCTGTAAGATGAATGAGTTTAAATTGTTGTTATTGATGATTTTTTATAGCTTCCATGAGATATAACAATCTTGACGATACGGGTATTTTTTTGAATCGTTCAAAAAAAGTTGATCATCGGGGAGTCCAAATAACCCACCATCCCGGTCAAGAACCCTGCCTGTCCGGCCCATAAAACAGCTGAACAATAGATCAGGGAAGGACGTATCGTTTATTAACATATAGAAAGAGAACAATGAATCAACAATTACGCTACCTCTGCTTGATTTTGGGGACAACCCTTGTTTTTGGCGGCTGCGGCCTGTTGGGAAGTGACGATGATGGAGTTCAGTTCGAAGACGGCATAGTTGAAGGCGTCTGGGAATTTCTCGACGAAGAGCAGCTTGATATTCTTGAAGAAGAGCTTGAAATGCCCATTCATCGCGGGGATAATCCGCCGCAGATCCCTGCCGAACATGAAGCCTACTTTATTAGTCCGTTAATTATGATTGCTACAACCGTACCGGATGATTTTGCCGAGCCGGGTCATCGGTTCGCAGACCAGACCGTCAGGTTTTCAAATCAAAATATGGATGAGTACACGATCAATGTCGACCAGTTCGGCGGCAGATCCGTAACAGCAGGTGATGGATCATTTATCGTTGGAGATGGTAATGCATTTACCATTTTTGCACGAACTCAAACCGTTATCGAGGCGGAGAATGCCGAGTCGGAAGAGCTGGTTCTCTATTCGGGGGTGTTGAGTGAAGACGGAATCGTCGACTTGCATTTTGCTCTATTCATGCTTGACAATAATGGCCATGAGGTCTTTATCGCCAACGATACAGGACGTTCATTCGAGGATGGAGAGGGGTTGTCGGAAGTTGTTGAATGGCCTGAGGAGTCGGTGCTCATGAGTCCGGCCGATCAGATCGAACGCATCAAGCCCGACCCATTTCGGATTTTAAACTGACATCCTATTTTTAATCGAATATACAATTTTACAGAACAGAGAAGTAAAAATATACCCTATGCTTAAACCAAACAAGACCTTCGATCATAAATCATCTGCAACAGAATCCTCAAACAGGAACCATTCACCATTTTACGTGCTGTTTTCCGGCTTGGTAGGCCTGGCTTTTCTGGTCTCCGGATGCGGCATTTTTGGTGGTGACGACGATGTGGACCCGCTTCATGGCGACCTGGCATTCGAAATTGAAGGAGAGCCGGGTACTTCCGCTTTTATCGCCATCAGCTGGTCGACAGGCCCGATGGAATTTTCCGGCGAGACCCTGGGAAGTTACACCATCCCGGAAAACGGCCGCCTGGTTGAAGATCTTGAGAATGGCCAGTATGAGGCCTACCAGGTATCGGCTTCCGTATCCCACGAAGCGCCTCTCACTCTCAGGTTGATCAGTGACGGAGATATACTCGATGAGACGAGTGAGATAGAAGAGGAGGGATACTACCTCGTCAAATATGGTGAGTTTCCCGATTTCGGAGACTGGCAGTAATATCTGTTGAAAAGTACGCCAGACTGTGAATAGGGGTGCAATTCTGGCCAGGTGGCGAAATACCCATCCAGGACAGTATTAGCCGAGCGCCTGGTACTTTTTCACTGCACGGTTCGTACAGGCAGCCAACTATCGAAGCCACGGCAAGCTGTCCAGGTCGACATTGCCTCCCGTAAGGATAACCCCCACTTTTTTTCCGCTGCAGTCGATCTTCTGATCGAACAGGGCAGAGACGACTACGGCCGATGAGGGCTCGGTTAATACCTTCATCCGTTCCCAGATGTACCGCATATCCCGGACGATGGATGAATCGGGTACGGTTACAACCTGGTCGGCATAGCGGCGAATTACGGCAAATGTCAGATCACCCAGAGAAGCTCGCAAACCTTCAGCAATTGTTTCGGGTTGGTCTACACGAATCAGCGAATCCGCTTCCAGCGATCGACGGGCTGCGTCTGAACCTTCCGGCTCCACACCGAAGGACCGACATTTCTCATTCATTTGGTTGGCCGTGATAGCTGCCCCGCTCAGCATTCCTCCGCCTCCGACCGGAGTAACGATAAAATCAAGATCCGGTATCTCCTTCATCAGTTCGAGGGCCGCTGTACCTTGCCCGGCAATGGTTTCATGCTGATTATAGGGATGTACAGGAATCGCTCCGGTTTTTTCGGAAATGGCTGCCGCCGTCTCTTCACGAGACTGCTGGGTCGGCTTGCAAAAGGTTAGATTGGCCCCGTAGCTTCGCACACCGGCAATCTTTACAGCCGGTGCATTTTCGGGCATGACAACATGAGCGTTGATTCCGCGCAGTGAGGCTGCCAGGCTCACAGCCTGCGCATGGTTTCCGGAAGAGTGGGCTACAACACCTCGTTCAGCCTCTTCATCCGACAAGGAAAAAATTGCATTACAGGCGCCCCGGAATTTAAACGCTCCGGCTCGCTGGAACGGCTCACACTTGAAGTAGACCTTGCACCCGGCTTTACGGTTCACTTGTCGTGAAGTGAAAACCGGAGTACGCTGGATATAGGGCCTGATTCGTTTTTCAGCCGTCAATATATCAGAAAACGTCGGTAAGTCGCTCATTCAAATTCAGTTAAAAAAGTAACGGAATCCCATGTTGCCATTGAAGTAGAGATTGAACTCCGGGGTGACATCCACTGTGGGAGCCAGCTCAATATAGATGTCAAAGGGGACGTCTGTAAAGTTGAATCCCAGTCCGGCAGGAAGCCTGATGGAGACAACATCGTCGGGAGCGTGGTCTCTCCAGAAAAATCCGACACCTCCTCCGTAATAGTAATGCAGGTAACCGACATCCCATTCAAGATCTTCATAATATTTGTGAATCAGATAGTCGAGGTGCGTGTAAAAGGTGGATCGGTTGTCGGAAATCGAAAACGATACCAGTCCGGCAAAAGCTGTCGTTTCACTGACAAAGCTTTTATAGCTCAGCCCGTCCGGGCCGCCAACAGCCACACCAAGGCCAAATCCGCGATTCTGGCTTTGAGCCGTTTGAGAGACCAGGATCAGCGAGGTGGCCAGAAGAAAAGTAGCAATAAAACTCTTCATGAGGATCAAAAGGGTTGGTTTTAGTAATCAAGTCCTGGCTGGGTGATTCGGTAGTTATCTTCCTCTTTCACCTGCCGGACCATCTTCTCTACATCTTCCAGTAATTGTTTTGCATCGTAAATAATTCCGTCCTTGATCGTATATTTGATACTGCCCACTCGAACCGGCCTGTTATTCTCATCGACCCGGACAGCCCCGGTACCATAAAGCACTTTCATATTCTTCAGCGGATTTTCTTCCACCAGGATCAGATCCGCCAGCTTGCCCACTTCGATCGTCCCCAGCTCATGATCTACTCCAAGGACTTCGGCAGCGGACAGGGATGCAGACCTGAAAACTTCAAGCGGGTGGAAGCCGGCTTCACGAAGCAGTTCCAGTTCCCGGATATAGGCAAAACCGTACAGTTTGTAGATAAAGCCTGCATCTGAGCCGACTGTGACTGTTCCACCACGGTTCTTGTACTCATTGATAAACTGCATCCAGAGCCGGTAGTTCTCTTTCCAGGCTACCTCCTGTTCAGTCCCCCAATCAAACCAATAGGAACCATGTGCTCTTCTGTCGGGCTGGAAAAAGTCCCATAGAGAGGGAATGGTATATCGTTCATGCCATTCGGCACGGCGCCCACGCATCAGATCCCGGCTCGCTTCGTAAATGGTAAAGGTAGGGTTGATCTCAAAATCAAACTCCAGAAGTTCATCCATTACTTCATACCAGCGCTCGCTGCCGGGTTCGGCTGCCTGTTTCCAGAGCCGGCCTGCTTCTTCAAAGCGGTGCTGTTCATTCATATAGTTGTAGTCGAGCGGGTAGTCCTGAATCACGCGATCGGTAAAGAGTGCTTCCGGAAGCCCGTACCAGTGGGTCATGCCCTGCAAGCCCATTCTGGCAGTATCCAGAACATTAGCATAGACGACTCTCGTTTGTGCATGATGTGCCATGGAACCAAGTCCCAGTTGATTTGCCTCGTCCAGTGCTGCCTCGAAGATATCCGGCCGGGCGCCAAAAAATTTAATTCCGTCGGCCCCCTGTTCATGGATCATACGCACCCAACTGCGAGCCTGCTCCGGGGTGGTGATGGGGCCGTCGTGTCCCCGCCCGAATGTTATATAGGCAAATTTGCGAGGAGCAGTAATCTCGTTGTTTTCGCTGCGCTCTTTGTGCCGTACGGTCCACTGCAGTCCATTTCCCGAGCCCGGTTCACGTACCGTTGTAATGCCATGTGCCAGCCACAATTTATAAACATATTCGGGCCAGGTGCCCTGCGAACTGCCCCCGGTGTGGGCGTGCATATCAAAAAACCCGGGTAAAACATACATTCCCTCCGCTTCGATTACCTTGTCCTCTTCACCTACTTCAGGTCGTCGATTTTCATTGATAGGCACTCCCGGCCAGCCGACAGTCTGGATCGAGGCGATTCTGTTGCCTTCAATGACAATATCCACCGGGCCGGACAGGGGCGAACCTGTTCCGTCGATCATATTAACACCTCGAATAATTAACCGGTCGAACGGCCCTTCACCTTCTGAGCGTTCCTCTGCATCCGGCATTTGCGCACATAAAAGTGCTGGTGTAAGTAAAAAAACGATCAAAAATGGTAGAAAACGGTTCATGTGGCGAAAATTTAGGTGAATTTTTTTTACGTAAAATCGCCCTTATAATAGCATTTAAAGCGGAAAAATGAAGCGCTCGAATTTTTTTGAAAAAATTTTGTAACAAATGGCCTCCTCATGTCTCTTGTCTATGTAGTGTGTGACGTAAATGTCTCTTTTCCATGATGGCTTACTAGCACGCTCATACTCATCAACGCTTACTACTACAACTCTGAAACCTAATGCATCGGGTCTCGGGATGGACAATCCCGGGACCTGTTTTTATTTACGCCTGGTATCAGAAGAAGAGAGGTGTATAAAGAGCAGAGAGGTTTAGTGTGGCTGCAGGGTTGGGAGACAGTTCTTAGGCCGAAGGATGGGGTATTGAGTGTACTTCGGACAGGGTATGAAACTATTTGACCTTGAACAGGTTGTATTCGACCGGCAAACTGTTTTCATTTTGCTTGTAAATTGTACCCTCACCCCGAAAATCGATCACTTCGCCCCCCAAAAATGAGCGAGCAATCCTTCGTGAGAATGAACCGAGTTCTCGTAACAGTGAGAATTTCTCTTCATCCTCTACTCTCTCGAATCGTTGTTGTTCTCCGTTTTCCATGTGAAGCCTGACTGTAGACGGGACTGATTCTCCAAAAAGCGACCTGCGGTCGGACTCCGAAATGCGTTCAATACCGTTGATGGAGATCGACCGGCTGTTACGGGACAGATGGTGTCCGATCACTTCTCCATCCCGGCTTTCATCAGGATAGAGCAGGAAGTAAAGATCCCATGTGTCAGTATCCTGATGGTGTATAAACCGGTAACCGCCGCTCATCATCCGGGAGGTCATCTGATCCTGATAAGTGTGATCCATATATCCGGTACCCCTCACCTCCATTCGTTTCTCGTTTACCGCAACAGTCCCGCTCACTTTGGCATAGGGGATATGTGTTAAAATTCCGATCTCTTCGGATCCGATCCGGTAGATACCGTCTCCCCAGCGTACACCGGGCTGAATCTGTTCAAATTTGAGGTCGATATCGTATGTGTTCCCATCTTTCGACGTGTAAATACGGACCTGATGCTCATCCGGAAGCTTTCCTTTGAACCAGACCTCGCGTTCGGGGTGTAACTGAAAAGTCCAGGTTTCCCGGTCCTGAACCAGTCTCTCGATCGGGTACTCCCTCTGAACCTGGTAGAGCTGCCCCTCAAGGTTGTTCACTGTAACCCGAACCCCGCTTACTGGAGATTTCATCCTTCCGAAATTAGCTGCCTGAAATACGATATGCAGTTTCAACCCGTCGTTCAGATAGATTTGATAAGTCCAGAACTCGTTGAAATAGCGTCCATCGAGTGTCTGTGCCCACAGATCGTCGGCCGACAACTGTTCAACGTCACCTGTTGGGTTGACGATCTGGCCTTGTGCCAACTGGTAACTGGCAGCTGAAAATAGAAGAAGTAGCGTAGTTTTGACAGTTCTTGTGAATTTCATGGTCTTATAACGGATAATGCACTCAATTCGTTTTTCCTTATCGAAGATTGAAAAATGATACGTAGTTTTGATGGCCTGTTTACGATAAACTCAAACATCTCCCGTGTCGTCTCTGGACAAACTGAAAAGGGGCTGGAACCAATTTACCCGGGGTTCCGAAGATAAACATTTTCGGCGGCGAATCCGTCAGGCTGTTGTCGTTATCATTGTCGGCATTATCGTCTACCAGCTCTTCGAAATAGGGTGGATGGAAGTACTCCGTTCTCTGCCGACCCAGCCGCTCTTCTACATTCTATTTGCTGTACTCTTTATCACTCTGCCGGTTGCTGAAATCTTTATCTATCGAACGGTATGGAATTTTCGGGCCTGGGAAGGTTTTAAAGCGTTTCTCACAAAGCGGGTATACAACGATGAAATTCTCGGTTATTCGGGAGAACTCTATCTGGCCGTTTGGGGTCAGAAACGGATGAAGGGAAGCGGCCGGGAGATCCTGAAGCATATTCGTGATAACAATATACTTTCGGCGATCTCCTCACACCTGGTTGCTATTGCACTTGTCGGGGTTCTGATCTTTTCCGGCTGGATTGATGCTGGAGAGATGTTTGATAACGTCAATCTGTTCTATTTTTTTGCCGGAATAGTACTTGCCGCCGCCGTCTCTCTGCTTGTCTACCGATTTCGATCCTGGTTCTTTCAGCTCTCTCTTAAAAAATCGATCCGTATCTTTTCGATCTATTTGACGCGGTTCTTGATCCATCATGCGCTGCTTGTAGTGCAGTGGGCGGTAGTGATACCGAATACACCGGTTTCGGTCTGGCTTACATTTTTGGCAGTCGTTATTGTGGTCAACCGCATCCCGCTGATCCCCAGTAAGGACCTGCTTTTTGTATGGGCGGGCATCGAACTCTCCAGAGTTTTTGAAATGACAACTGCTGCTGTCGCCGGAATGCTGCTTGTAAGTAGTGCATTGAACAAATTGACCAACCTTCTTCTGTTCCTGTGGCTCACTACCTCGGCCGATCAGCAGGAAGTAGGCAACATTCGCCAGGAGTCATTGGCCGACAGCCATCTTGATGGCAAGGATAAGGAGGCTGCCGGTAGGGAAAGTTCAAATTCATAGAGCTTGGCTCGGTCAGGAAGATCAATCTTCTCGCTCGGCAAAAGAGATCAATCTGATGGCCCGGGCAGGGAGACCAGGCAGAGGAATCAAACAATTCTTCTACATCGAGTCCTCCGATTCCGCAAACTGTTTTTCGGACGACTGTTTCTGAAAACCCGATTGCTCCTCGAGAAATTGAATAAGACGTTCGGTCGACTGGTCGTCGACAACCGAAAAGAACTGCTCCCGTACCCGTTCCCGATCCTCGGCGTTTTTATCTGGCTGAATAAACGCCTGGCCGATCGCATCCAGCAGTTCCGCCTGGGTGGTTACATGAGGTCCTGGTGTCATCTCGTCGTAGGGCAGTGGGGTGCCCCGCTCGTAGGTATCCAGGTCATAGGGAATAAAAACGGGTGGAATGTCCCGGAGCAGCCCTTCCAGGAAGATGCTGCTGTAATCGGTCAGGATTACATCCGACGCTGCGATTAAAAGGTTGACATCTTCGAATCTGCTGTGGTCTGCAATGATGATCCGGTCACTTTGATCGATCCAACCGCTTTTGCGGATTTTGTCGTTAGGATGAGGCCGCAGGATCAGCAGAGAATTGTGATGATCGAGAAATTGATCCAGTTTATCCGGGTTCCTGTCTTCGAAAGGCAGCCATCGAGTGCATTTCAGTTTACGATAGGTGGGGGCATAGAGAATCACCTGTTCGAAGCGGGGCGGATTGTTCAGCCGGTTGTACAATTTTGTTTTCCCCCGGTTTTCCCGAATCAGCGGATCATAGGCAGGGAAGCCGGTTTCTAGCAATTGATCATCTCGGAGGCCGAATCGTGATGAGAAAATCTGGCTGACCAGTGGAGAAGTTGAAAGAAAATAGGAGATGGGGCGGAAACGGTATTCAAGAATTTTCCTGTGGAGGTAGCCGGGGGACTGATCCGAACCGGGTCTAAGATACTCCCCTCGTTTGGTCGGTAATCCGTGATAGGTCTGTATACGGATCGACGACCGAGGCAAAAAGAGAAATGGGTAATCGCTGGTGCCGTGTGTAAAAAGAATGGTTCCGGCAGAAGCAAGTTTCTGAATCCCGGCAGGAGAATGTGCGATATAAGCAGCCCTGTCACCGAACCGGCTGCGCAATATTCGTACGAGTTCGTGATCGGTACTCAGCCAGACAGGTTCGAGATATGGATGATCGAGCAAAGCTTCGTATAGTACCCGGGTATTTCCCCTGTATCCCCGGCCGTGAAATGAAGTCAGAATAACCCGGACGGGATTCTTTTGTGTCCACAGCGAAACCAGAATGGAATAGATTCCGCCAAGCCACTGAAGGGGGGAAGGAGTTCTCATGGATCGTCGACTTGAATACGCCTGAGCTGTTCCGACAGTGGGGTAATCCCTTTGAGGATAGCTTGCCGGACACGTTCCAGGTCGGTCAGATTGTCGATTTCGTCCCACCATTGACAACTAAAATCGACCATCCGGAGTGTGATTGCATCCTGTTCCAGTGTCCTGGCGATTGCAACTTCGTAGAACTGCTGCAGATCTCCATTCTCAATCATCTCCTCCATCAGGTTAAAAATGATCTCCCAGACAGAATTTGAAAAAGAGGTGATGTTGACAGTTTTATACAGTTTTTGTTGCGTGCTTGTACCTCCGCCGGTACCGGAATCACCTTTCACATTAAGGCCAACAAGCTCTCCATGATCATTTACTATGGCCGTTGTGCCGTTATGAATCTCCGGTAGATAAGGGGCGAGTGCGATACGATCCGGCACGATCAGAGGATCCAGGAGGCCGGGATCAAACACCAGGTCAGATTCCAGGAGCAGAAAATCGTCACTGCCGATTGCATCGGCCGCAAGCCGCAGAGAGTAGATGTTGTTGGTTTTATCATAGAGATCGTTATTGATCAACTCTACAGCAGGTCCGGACGGACTAACTTGCAAAAAGTTGCGAACCGCCTCTTCTCGATAGCCGGTAACGACAATTACACGCTGAAAATTTCGCTCGTCAAGTGCGTCAAGCATATGGCACAAGATCGGCCTGCCGGCCACATTGACCAGACATTTCGGTTTGGAGTTGGTTAGTGGCCGCAGCCGTTTACCGATTCCTGCCGCAAGTATGACGGCCGTGTCGATCTGGCGATGACCCATTTTGCTTCAATCCTTGGTTGTGATGTAAATGAGACCCTGATCACTTAACCTGCTTAAATTGGTTTTGTGACCCTATTCTGAATACCTGTTTCTGGTAGTGTAACCCCGATCGACAACTGGACAGTCTATTTGATCGGATGGCGATAATTCTTTGTTATAATTTAAAAATAGATTCTGTAAAGTAAATTAACCGACCGGCCCGGCTCGGCAAACAGATCTTTAACAAGGGACAGATGGTTGTAATACTCGGTATTTAGAAGATTTTGTCCACTGAGTGAAATCGTATGAAACGTGGTTCCGGCACTAAATCGATATTCTGCATTGAGGTCGAATATTGCGTACCCGTCGGTGGGTGTTTCAAATTCACCGAGTCGGTCTTGTGACGCTGCAAATCGAGCTTTACCGGTTATGGTAAAGCTGTTGAGTGCATACCGGACACCGATATTCCCGTTAAACGGCGGGATCAGCGGCAGCGGCTGTTCGGAATACTCCAAACCGGTCGCTTCTTTCTCCTCTTCGGTAACCACCCGATCTCCGATTGTTAACGTTGCATTACCTTCGAGAGCCAGCTGGTCGAGCAACTTCAATTCCGAAGAAAGTTCTACTCCATACATGGATGCGCGGGTGCCTACATATTGAAATTCATTCAGGTCTGCCCGGGGGATGCTGGGCCGGCCGGTGTCCTGAGCATGCAGATAGTTTCGAAAATGGTTGTAATAGGCTGAAAGCTGAGTAGAAGTTCGCTCGGTATTGTATCGGGCAAACAGTTCGCTGCCAAGTCCGCGTTCGACATCCAGGTTCGGATTTCCGATTTCGTAGGCATAAGCGGCCAGATGCGGCCCTTCCGAATAAAGTTCTTCGAGGCTGGGTGCCCGCCAGGAGTGCATAAAGGTTGAGCCGAGAAAGAATCCGCTGCCAAAATCGTAAATAGCCGAGGCGGAGCTCTCCAGGCCGGTAAAGTTGCGTTCCCGGACCAAACCGATGATTGGGCTGACCCGTTCTTGCCTGGGACGTGTGGTCACATGATTCAGCCTCAAGCCGCCTTCAAGGTGTAAATTCCCGATATCAGCTTCCTGAATAGCAAAAATTGATCCGCTCCAGGAGTTGGAATTGGGGGTTCTCGACCCGAACACTTCATAGTCGATATACTCTCCCCAGATCCCGACAACCCCTTTGTCAAACGGCCCCAGATCCCTGTTTCGGAATTTCAGAGAGCCTGTAACCGTCTCCATATTGTACGCAGTACCCAGAATTCCGCCAGGTTCAATTTCCGAATGATCGTAATAGATATAGGAACCCCGTGCTTCAACAACATTGAACCGGGATCCGCGCCGAAGAATTTCGGTTCGCGCTTCGGTCTGGTATTTCGACATCTCGATCTCAACACCCATGGGGTGGCCTCCTTCCGGGTCAGGCGGGATTCCATATTCACTCAGATACATGGAGCCGGAAAGTCCTGCATAACCCCAGGAACGGATGTAACCGGCGCCGAACGCATTACTGGACGTTCTAAGCCAAGAGTTCTCCAGACGGCCGATTGGTGTGTTTACATCACTACCGTGCCTGCCGCTGAAATCGAGGTTCAATGCAAGATTATCGCGCCAGGGAACTTTAACCGAACCCCCTCCCAGCAACCCCTGGTTGACGCTGGTTGCCTGAAGGGAAGCAGTACCGGTCACCTGCGAAGGAACGGTGTTAGGGATCTGGTTGCGTACCACATTGATGACTCCTCCGATAGCACCGGCTCCATGCTCCAGCGCAGCGGGTCCGCGTGCGATTTCGATCTCATCGGCACCCGCCGGGTCGACTGTTACTGCATGGTCTCCGGAGGTCCATGAAACGTCACCGGTCCTGGCTCCATCTTCGAGGATCAAAACCCGTTCGTCACCCAGTCCGCGAATCACCGGCCGGCCCGGGGCCACTCCCATGCTTCGTTCGGAAAAACCGGCCTGGTTATTGAGTGTAGCGGAGAGAGTAGCGTCGAGATCTCTGCGAAGTTTTTCGCCGACAATCTTGATCGAGGCGTGTTCGAGTCCCGCCCCGACGGTTTCTTCCGCATCAGCCACGACCTGGACGGCCTGGCCGGAGAGAATAGTGGATCTCATTTCCAGTCTCAGTTCCAGAGTTTCATCTTCGCCTACCCTGATCGATTGGCGGAGTGTTACGTATCCGATCCTGTGAACAGAGATGGTGTAGCTGCCTTCCGGAACATTGCGAAGAGTAAACTTGCCATCACGGTCGGTCGTCGTTGTGCGGTTCAGCTCTTCCAGATGGAGATAGGCAAAGCGAACCGGCTCGAGTGTTTCTGCGTCGATCACCTCTCCCGTGATTTCGCTTGTACCCGTCTCCGGATCTGCCGTGAAAACCGCAAATACGGTGCTGAGTCCACCGGAAAAAAGTAATAGAGTCACTGCCGGCAGGATGGCCTGCCGGATTAGAGTAAAAAGACGGCTTTTCAAACCGCCTTTTAAAGGGTAATGCACTATAAAATTTTCTAGAATACTCACATTAACCGAATTTAAACTCTGTTTCTTAATTTTATCTAAAAATCTCAACTTTTATCGGGTTCTGCATTTATCCCGGTCATGAAGGTAGATTCCGTTCTCGTCAATGAGTTCATGCTCATCTTCGGCTGCAGCGATCTTCATCCAGCCGGCGACAAAATCGGCGTGGGCTGCATCCCCGAAACCGTGCATCAGTCGAAAACGGATCTCATCAACACCGGCATGGTCGGCCCGGAAATGGAAACCCCAGCTTCCGTCGCTTCCGTGTTGTTCAATATTAACCGGCCGGATCTGGTCCAATGCTTCTGTATCGGTTCGGGCCGCATCGGTACACTCCTCGGTCAGGGTGTTGGGCTTTGCCCACTGCCAGTCGAGCCATAATTCACCGCCGTCCTCTTCCTCTTCCAGGTCAAACTTGTCGCCATCGGCGTCGATCCAGCGGATGGTCAGGCTTGGTGTCATTCCACGCGTCATATCGTCAATGACATCAGGTGAAATCGTCAAAACCTGTTCTCCGTCAATTTCGCGGTAATATTCACCCCAGGTACCTGATGGGTCCAGCTCAAACTGGTTATTTTCGAAACGGATGATTTCAACGTTGTTCTGTTCGATCGTAAACCCTACCGCATCGGCATGTTCATGATCGTGCCCCGAGTCGCAACCGTAAAACAGAAGCAGCGAGACGGTAAATAAAGCGAATAGTGTGGATGTAAGGGTTTTCATGATTCTAAAGGTTTAAGTTTTGAAAAATAAAATTGTTGGTTGATTGGGTATGAAATAGCGCTGCGGATAGATCGGCGAATTGATCGACGGTCCGCTTCGAGCGTTTATAATCTTTTTCGGGGAGTGGCCGAATTGTACGATGCGATTAGCAGTTTGACCTGCATGATGCAGGTAAACCTGCTGTAAAGTTTTAATTGCTGATGGTACCAAACGGTTTACTGCGACCTGTATCTGTTCAGAATAAGAAAATATGCCGGGGTATAGACCCGACCGACTGGATTTACCGCAACGTCAACTCGGCAGAGGATCAGCTTGATGCTGGAGGAGAGCGCCCTTCCAAATATTGCCAGGAAGGGTAGGATGTTAACTGTTCCTCAAGATTGTGGAGATTCAGGCAGGTTGCCGGCAGGTTCTCAATGCCGGTATTCCCGGATTCCACTGTGTTGAAGAAGACCGCACAAAATGGACAGGTGTAATGTTCTTCTTCAAAATCGAGACCGCTGTAGGCAGGGTGGGAATCATACGAGATGATCGACCCGTGATTGTGGAGCACAGAGGCCACTAGCCCGAAACTCAGGATCAGGCCGAGAAATGGAGATATGAAAGGTCGCAAACGTGTCAAGTGAACACCCCTTTTACCATATCGATTAAATTCCTGTTTGGCATATCCATCTCTGGATCTACAGCGGGTAATTTGGTGTTTTCAGCGGATTGATGTCTCAACAGCACTCATCAGGATGGTGCTGATGCGTCCTATCCAGTCCGGGGCGTGAAACTGATCAATCCGGGGCTTGAATATACAACTTCTCTAACGAAATAGAGTGCTAATCTATTTTCAACCCCCAATTACAAATTGAAAAAACTTGTTAATCGTCCTGTTCGACCAACCAGTAGTGGAACCAGCTTCGCTGCCGTTCCAGGCGGTCGACCAGCAGCCACGGCTCTCCGGTTCTGGATAATCCGTGAGCACTGCGGGGATAGCGGACAAATTCGACCGGCACTTCCCGCTGCCTCAGGAACATGTACCACTGTTCACCTTCCGGCATCGGGGTTCTGTAGTCCTCTTCGCTGTGGATGATCAGCGTCGGTGCCTCCACGTCTTCCACATAGCTCAGAGGGGAGAGGTCCCGATAGAGTTCACGCTGCTCCCAGGGGTCGCCGTAAAATTCCCACTGCATCAATTGAGGAACGTCACTGGTACCATACATCGACTCCCAGTTGGAGATGGACCGGCTGGTGATAGCTGCAGCAAACCGATCGGGGAATCGGGCTGTGAGCCAATTGGTCATAAAACCTCCGTAACTGCCTCCTGCAACACCGACGCGGTCGGGATCTACATCGGGATAGGCTTCAAACACCGCATCGAGGCCTTTCATCTGATCCTCTTCATCCATCTTTCCCCACTGGCCGCGGGTGGCGTACATAAATTCGTGGCCGTAGGCTGATGATCCCCGCGGGTTGGTGTAGAAAACATACATACCGGCGGCAGACAAGACATGAAACGCCTGGAACCAGGTATTTCCGTAGGCAGTATGCGGGCCGCCGTGAATTTTGAGAACAACCGGATAGGAATTACCCGGCTCATAGTCGACCGGTTCGATCACCCAGCCTTCGATTTCGGTACCATCATCGACGGTCCAATGGATCGGTACCGCCGGCTTAACGGTGCGTTCGGCTAGCCAGGTGCTGTTGAAATCGCTGAGCTGGAGTTCGTTGCTTCCTTCCGCATCAGAAAGAAAAAGTTCTGCCGGTGTTACGGCGTCGGTTGCCGTGTAGGCCATGAGCTGCTCATTATCCGAGAGCGAGAAGGAGCCGAGCCTGCGGTCTCCTTCGGTGATCTGACGCACCTGTGGATCATCGCTGCGTGTGTCCACCTCAAACAAGTGAGCGTTGCCGCGGATCAGTGCGGTTAACCGCAGATGGCGGCTGTCGTTTCTCCAATGAAGGTTCCCGGGGGAAAGATCCCATTCTCCGGTTAGTTTTTTGGGTTCCTCTGCAAGGAGTCCGTTATCGTCGAGTCCGGCAACCATTACCTGGCTTTGTGCACCGCGTTCGTCGGTCTGCTGCCAGGCGATTCGGCTGCCGTCGGGAGAGATTTCGGGCGAGCTTTGAGATCCGTCGGCGTCGATCAGCAGCTCATACTCCCCGCTGTCAAGATCGATCATGTAGATGTTGCGGGTCATCTCGCGGTTGAGTTCATCATCTTCTTCGGGGTCTCCGGAAAAATAGATGCGGCTGCCGTCCGGACTCCAGGTGACCTGACCGACGTGAAACGGCAGATCGGTAAGAATTTCAGGCTCTCCGCCATCACCGGGGACGATGTGGAGCTGTCTCTTGTCGTAAATGGATGGGTGGGGGATCCAGTTGGAGACGTTGTCTCGTTTGTAGTAAACGTGGGTGATAACTCGTCCGTCGAACCGGGTTGAGTCAAGTGTATTGCTCACCGCATCCGGGGCGATCCAGCCGGCCCGGCGGTCACGTTCTTCATCAGTTTCCGGTTCGCGTACATAGGCAATCCACTCACCGTCGGGTGACCAAACCGGGGTGCGGTCCACACCTTCGAGGGTAAACGCTTCACCTCCGGGGGCTGTTACCCGGATAAAACGGACGGAGGTGTCATCGCCCCGTTGGGACTGAATACTTAATAGAGTGCCGTCCGGAGACCAGGAGGGGCTGGAGGAGCTTCGTGTCGGGTCGGTGAAGCGAAAAGGTTCACCGTCGGGCTGTCCGTCGGAAAGTTTCTGCATCCAGACTTCACGGTGGCGGCTGTTCTCTTCTTCATCAATGGTAGTACGTGTGAACGCGATCAGGCCGCCGTCGGGTGAGATTTCCGGCTGGCTGATGAAGATCGTTTTATAGTAATCTTCTGGTTGAATTCCTTTTTGTGCCAACAGTTCTGCCGAAAAGAGGCAGATGGCAAGTAGAAAAGTTGAAAAAATTGAGATACGTGTCATTTTGATTTTGTTAGATTGAGTGGTCACAAAGCATCTGGAATGTAACTTTTACCTTTGATTTGAGAAAGTATGATTGGGCCGGCAGGTTCTGAAATTTTTACGAGGCTGATTAAGGGAAGCGAAATCTAATGGGAAATCAGGTTGTAAGTCGAGTCATGATGAATAGATGCGGTCAGAATGTAAGGTTTACCCTTACATCATGCATGTGGCTTCCATGGCAATAAAAATACACTTCGGGTCATACCTTTAAGTGGATCGTATAACAGGATCGATCTAACTTAACAAGGTCGATTTAACTCAATAGGATCGATCCAAATGGTTGAATGCTATTGGATCAATCTAATTTGACTAGGAGGTTATTATGACGAAAAAGGAAAGAAACAGACCCACACGTAGCAAAAATGTCGGAATATTTGATTCCATCCTGCGGGTAGTTCTCGGTTCCCTGATCTTGATACTGGGAGTGGTGATGGAGAGCCTTTGGGGACTTGTCGGGCTGGTATTGATTGCAACGGGGGCTATCTCCTGGTGCCCGGTTTATAAGCTATTTGGAATTAAAACCTGCCGACCGGATCTGGAAGTGGAGGTGTGATGTTATGCTCAAAGCTGAAAGCTGAAAGCTCAAAGCTGAAAGCTCAAAGCTCAAAGCTCAAAGCTGAAAG
>SLKI01000052.1 GCA_007134695.1 Balneolaceae bacterium | reverse complement strand
ATGTAGGCTGCCCGTTAATATCCGGCAGATAATCGGCCGATTCAACCCGGTCGCAAACCCGGGCTGTTTTTCCTTCAAACTCTATCGCCTCAAATGCTGATACGGTTACTTCGGGTTCCAGATCGAATTCAGGCTGATAGACACGGGAGAGGATCAGGCCGACCAGGAGCAGAACGACCAGCAGGGGAAAGAGAAAGCCGGCCCATTTTCTCAATTTTTTCATCTTACTATTTGTCGGGGCGACTGGATTTGAACCGCGCGAGCACCGCTCGCGCAATCGAAACGCCTACCCGTCACTTCAATCACCCCCCCCATTTTCATAGAAATAATTCCACATTCACCTGGTGAAGTGATATAACATTAAAAACCTGTCGGGGCGACTGGATTTGAACCAGCGACCCCTTGCACCCCATGCAAGTGCGCTACCGGACTGCGCCACGCCCCGAACATTTAAATACCTATGAGTTTCCGTCGGACAACAGCAGTCCTCAGACTTTCCGTGCCCGGCTGCTCATATGATATAAACAAAAAGTTACGGGGAATTCCGGCCAGCGTCAACGCTAAAAAACCGGAGATTCCCCGTAAAGATCATTTGATGCTACAATCGAATAAATGTCGGTAATTCATCAGAACCGAATCTGATAGACTTTCGCCTGCCGACTCGATCAAACTTACCAGCAGTTAGTACCATCCTGTGGTGTTGTGATACATCCACTTCCATCAGAACTCCAATCGATAAAGGCAACTTCCATTCCTTCCATTACGATACTGAGCGTGTAGTCTCCGTTGTCGTTGGTGTATTCCAGGCTTATACCTTCGGAGTCCACTCTCATTTCAACCCAGGTGGTGATATTCCCATCATATTGATAGTCAAACACGATTACAGGCCCGGCTCCAGGATTCTCAGGATCATGGAAACGCCAGGATCCCTCCGAGAGATCTTCCTCCTGGGATACAGTAATCATCACCGCGTTGTCGAAGCCAAGCCCTTCGTGAGTAAATGCAAGTTCCCAATTCCAGGTACCGGCTTGAAAAGTGGCCTCCATAGTCACTGAAATATCACCCGTTACATCGATATCTTCGAACTCATCATCAATGAGCCCGGCGGGTATGGTAAATTCCCAAACGCAGCTGCTGCTGTCGCAACTCGGCTCGCCCCATAGGAACTGCATCTCATTAAAAAACATCCCTTCCCATGCACGAACAGACATAAAGACCGATTGGGACATCATGGCGAATAAAGCCGCTTCCTGAAAAGCCCTTTCATCACCGACCGGCATGGACGTCATGTCCGGCATTTCCGGCCGCAAGGTGATCCCTTGTTCGGACAGATCGAAACCACCTTGAGCATCTTCAAAAACGGAAAAATCCATTTCTACATGCTGAAGGTTTGGGGCTGAAGGAGGATCGAGCGGGGCATCACCGTTATCACTGTCGCATCCTGCCAGCCCAATCATAACAAGAAGAGCAGCGAGGATAAAACCAGTATATTTATAACATTTCATAGTTCCTTCTCTCATTGGGTTAATGGTTATTTGATACGTCTCCATTATACCAAACTTCATCCACTGCCACAAGAAAGAGAGGGGCCTTATCTACGTTGAAGTTGGCAGTAAATGCAATATAAAGTGCTCCATGATCCATTTTGGTCAAGAAAAACAGATAACACGTAACTGGCCCATTCAATCCGGACGTGTCTGACACAGTTCTATTAATACTCCGTGTTGATCTTTTGGATGGAGAAAAGCCACTAATTTATTATTGGCACCTAATTTCGGAGTCTCATTCAATACTCTGTATCCCAGACCTTTCATACGCTGCAACTCACTTTCGATGTTGTCCACCTGAAATGCGATGTGATGAATCCCTTCTCCTCTTTTTGCCAGGAACTTGCGTATGGCCGAGTTCTCCTCATTCGAGGCCAGTAGTTCCAGTTTTGACTCTCCAGCTTCAAAAAACGCAACATCAACCTGCTCCCCCTCCACATACTCCCGCTTTTCGCAAGCTGCATCCAGTAGCTGTTCGTAGTGCTCGACAGCAGAATCCAAATCCCTGACGGCAATTCCGATATGGTCCAGTCTCATTTGAAGTTCCTTATTAGTCTTCAGTTTTAGTGTGGCGGCAGGTTCTGTAAAAGTTAAACCATTTCATCGAACTTCGACTTTACGGCATCAGCACATTCTCAGTCAATCGAGCGGATCGAGTAGTCCGGTTTCGCTGATAAATATAAATGCATCGTACCGATCCGGCAGTACTGTATTTACATAGTTTCCGCGGTCCTGATGGGGCATATAGGTCACCCCGATCGCCCGGTGTGGGATGTTGTTATTCAGAGCCTGCTGCAGGCCCGACACGCTGAAGAGCAGGTAGAACCGATCAACTTCCGTCTCCTGGAGCATCTTTTCCCAGCTGCCATCTACCGCTTCGGGAATCTGCATCTCCTGACGTGCACCTTCCCACCGGGTTGCTGCAAACACATCGCCGCGATAGGTCCCAAATCCGATAGCATAGACGAGGTCATACCCCCAATGCTCCCGGCTCAGCTGACCGATATTTACAGCCCCCTGACGGCCCATTTCGGTAGCACGGGCATCACCAATATGTGTATTGTGAGCCCAAACGATTCCCCGGGCATCCTCTCCATAGAAATCTAACAACCGCCGGGATGTCAACTCAAAATGGCTCGCTCTGTAATTCCACGAATCCGGGCCGCCGGACAGATTGGCACGGATATGTTTTTCGGCATTCACGACCAGTATCGCATTCTGTTCAGCATTAAAATAATCCCAGTCGTTTTCGATACCCCGCTCTGCCCCAAATTCCCGTACTTGTTCGAGCACTTGTTCAACCTCGGCAGAGCAGTCGTCCCCGGTTCTCGCCACCCGGTTCAGGTAGGACTGAAGACCGGAAGCCCGCGACAGACAGCGGTAGGTTCGTTCAGCGCGGTCAGCAAGATCCGAATCGTATGATTCGAACCAGGAGACAACATCCAGCATCGCCTGTTGTTCGGCATACAGATCGATCCCGTAGAATCCTGCCCTCTCCTCTTCGGGGCGATCCAGATTATATTCAGCCAACCACTCAACAAGCTCTTTGACTTCTTGGTTGCGCCACATCCAGAGCGGCCAGCGATCGATCGATGCCATCGCCTCATCAATCGTTTCCGGAGCTCCGGGCTTCTGCTTTACAAAGGCATTGATTCGACTTAATGCCGGCCAATCTCCCTCGACTGCGATAAATCGAAACCCCTTCTCTTTAATCAGGTGTTTACTTAGCTCCGCCCTCCAGGTATAAAACTCCGAAGTCCCGTGAGTCGCTTCACCCATCAAAACCAGATGCCGGTTTTCGATCTCATCGAAGAGCGGCCGAAAATCCGATACCGTATCAAATTCGACCAGATTTTGCCGGATCACTTCGTGCACTTCCTGGGCGATAAGTGGCTGAAGCACTCCGAATGTTACCAGAACCGAGAGGGTGAAAAACCTGAGTGGTCTCATTGATCTCTACTTTGTATTACTTTAGACGGATAAATCCTTGAAATTGTAAATCTGTCCCGACGCCAAAAGGCTGCCCGGATACCGTTTTAAAATATAAAAATATGTTGTCATCGACGATTCGATGAGGGCTGCAATTTACCGGAACAAGATCAGTGTTCAATTATCGGGGATCGAAAAACTGAATGTCGTGCCCCGGCCCGGCCGGCTTTCAAACCAGATTTCTCCCCCGTGCTTTTCGACGAACTCTTTGCATAATAGCAGTCCCAGACCGCTCCCCTTCTCGTTTCCTGTTCCCTTTCGGGTAAAATACTCTTCACCAAAGATCTTGCCCTGATCGTCCATCTCGATACCGACTCCCTGATCCTGAACATGGATAACAACCGACCGGCTGTTTTTTTCTGCCTGGATTTGTATCGAATCGCCTTCGCTGCTGAACTTGATCGCATTGGAGATCAGGTTTCGGATAATAATTGAAACGATCTCCCGGTCGGCACTCACCTCGAGGCCCGAGTCTACATCCACCTCAAGATCGATCTTCTTTTCAGCCAGTTGATGGTTAAACTGTGAGTGGATCGATTCCAGCTCTTGACGCAACTTTAGCGGTTCCGGTTTGACTTCCATTCCCCCCATCTGGGAACTCGCCCATGTGAGCAGATTTTCGATCGATGCGGTATTATCGGACAAGTTCTTTTCGAGGTTTGATGTGAGCTTGTCTAATTCGAGTTCCTTCGGGTCTTTAATCCGAAGCAGTTGCAACAACCCCTTAAGTGAGCTCAGCGGCCCTCGCAAGTCGTGAGAAACGACGGCGAACAGTTTTTTTTGTGTGTGATTCAAATGGTCCAGCTGGCGGTTTTTTTCTGAGATCTGGCGGTTCCGGTCAGCCAGCTCCAAATTCAGAGTCTCTTTCTGCCGGATTGTGCGATAGAGAAAAAAGGAGGTGATGAGTAGAACTGCCAGCACAATCAGAATAGCAATCCCTGCAGTTTGTTGAAGCTGAATACGAGCTTCCTGTTCCGCCTGTCTTGCCATCAAAAGCCTGTTCTCTTCCTCCTGACGACGCGTCTCCAGCATCGTTTCAAATTCTGCACGTGCCCTTTCCTGCTGCAGGGAACGGTGCTGCTCAAGATGATCGTGATAACGTTCCAGCGATTCGAGTGCCAGGCCACTCAATCCGGCTTCTTTATAAGAAAGATAGATCATCTCCAGGGCGCGGCCAACCAGCTCCTGGTCTCCCATCTGTTCAGCTTCATCAAGAGCCGACCGATACCATTGACGTGAATCGAGAAAAGCTCCCTGGCTGTAGTGTAGATCTCCCATCCCTGCGGAACCATAATAGAGCCCTTCTGAAAATCGATGTTCCTCGCTAAGCTCAAGTGCTCTGTAGAAATAATCGCGTGCTGTTTCCACCTCCCCGGAAGCCACATAATATTCACCCAGATGATTCAAAGTTCGAATATTCAGAATCAGATTATCGACCTCTTCGGCCAGCCGGATTGCTTCATTAAATGAGTCACCGGCTTCGCCAAGCCGATCCATCCCCATGTAGGCTTTACCGAGACTGCTCAACACCGGTACCAGACTCTCCGACTGCTCCAAATACCGATAGATCTGTTCCGCTTCGCCAAGATAATAGAGTGCCTCCTCCGGGTTTTCCAGCTCAACCAGCATCTCCCCCAAATCATAATGGATTCCGGCCATATAAATGGGATTCTCCAGCTCTGTGGCGGCCTGCAGTCCCCGGTAGAGCTGTTCAAATGCCGCTCCAAATTCACCGATCATTTGATAGGCCTGCGATAATCCCCTTCGGATATTGGGAACGGGCTCCAGAACCTGGAGGGAATCGGCCCGGATCAACGCAGTCTCAAAGATTTGTATCGCTTCGAGTGGCCTGCCTTCGAGCCGCTTTATAACCCCTTGCCTGCTTTCAAATTGCAACCGCCAAACATCCGACTGAGACTGACCCAGGCCCTCTTCAATGGCCACTGCCGCCGAATCGGGCATTTCACGTGTAAGGTAGTGGTCACCCAGCCAGATCAACCCTTTCAAATAACCAACATCATAACCGGCCTGAAGTGAATATTGGAGAGTGGCCCGGGCTTGCTGAACAGCTGAATAATACTCCCTTTCCTGAACCAGTACATCGGCCCGATTCAATTTCTCAACCACCGTTGCTGAATCAGCTGAGAAGGTACGCCCCACTTCTCCGGCGTTTTCCGCAATCAAATTCTGTGCTGCAATCCGATTCTCCGAAGCGAAATAAAGGAGTAGCAACAATAACAGTAAGCCTGTTCGAGTCCCCGAAACCATTATGCGACCTCATCCGATCGGCTCAGCTGCCGGTCAAACCGGCCTGAGCAATTGTCGTGCTGTAACTGTAAACCTATATCATGCTTGAACAAAGCTCACATTACACTATTTCGTCGGCATTTTCAAATCAGCCGTCCAAACACGGTTTAAATGCTTCTATAGATCACCCGGGCAGCCAATAATATGGAACACCAACATCCTGACGATCGATGGGTGGAATACTGATTGCCCGAAAGGCAATGATCGACTATTTGTACGCCAGGTTTGGTGCCAGCCAACGTTCCATCTCTTCAACACTCATCCCCTTCCGTTTTGCATAATCCTCGATCTGATCCTTGTCCAGCTTTCCGACGTTAAAATATTGTGAATCGGGATGTGCAAAATAGAGCCCGCTAACAGATGACGGCGGATTCATTGCCAGGCTGTCGGTCAGGGTGATCCCCGTATGATTCTCTACATCAAGAAGTTTAAAGAGCGTACGTTTTTCTGTGTGGTCCGGCTGGGCCGGATATCCCGGTGCCGGACGAATCCCCTGGTACGCTTCCTGTATCAGCTCTTCATTTGAGAAATTCTCCTCCGGAGCATAACCCCACAACTCCTTTCGCACTCTCTCGTGCATATACTCGGCAAACGCTTCGGCGAGGCGGTCTCCGATCGCCTTCGACAAGATGGCGTTATAGTCGTCGTGGTTCTTTTCAAACTCATGGGCCATTTTCAGGATTTCGGGTCCGGCGGTCACAGCAAAACCACCTATATAATCCGCAATCCCGGTCTCCTTCGGCGCTACAAAATCGGACAGAGCCTTGTTGGGCTGTCCTTTCCGCTTGCTTGCCTGCTGGCGCAGCATACAAAGCCGGGCGGTCACCACGGAGCGGTCTTCATCCGCATAGACCTCCACGTCGTCCCCCACCGAGTTGGCAGGAAAGAGGCCGACAACCGCTTTCGGCTGAACCAGGCCCTCATTTTCGATGCGGTCCAGCAGGCGGTTCGCATCATTAAACAGTTTTGTTGCCTCCTCACCGTACTTGTCGTCCTCCAGGATCGCCGGATACTTTCCTTTCATCTCCCAGGTGATGAAAAAAGGAGTCCAGTCGATATAGTCCCTAAGTGTTCCGACGGTGACATCCTCAATCGCGTGAACTCCCGGCTGCTTTGGCGAAGTAATCTCCGTACTCTCCCAGTCGACAGGTGACGAGTTCTCCCTGGCCTCTTCGATAGGGAGGTACTCCTTTTTATCGGAACGGTCATTGTATCGCTCCCGGATCTTCTCATAATCCTGGTTGATCTCCCGGATGAATTGGTCGGTCTTGCCGTTCATCAGCAGGTTACTCACCACGGTGACGCTTCTCGAAGCGTCCAGCACATGAATCACCGGGGTTTCGTTGACCGGGGCGATCTTTACGGCTGTATGGAGCTTTGATGTGGTCGCTCCTCCGATCAGAAGGGGCAGATCCATCTTCTCCCGTTTCATCTCCTCGGCGACCAGAACCATCTCATCAAGCGAAGGCGTGATGAGCCCGCTGAGGCCGACGATATCCACCTTATTCTTGACAGCCTCCTCAAGAATCTTCTCTTT
>SLKI01000074.1 GCA_007134695.1 Balneolaceae bacterium | reverse complement strand
TCCGGATTGAGTGTCAAATCCGGAGATGAGAAAATCTTGATTGGAATTGGATAGAACTCCACATCCAGCAGGTACTGTTGCTCCTGCTCCTGAGTGTCACAGTTAGCAGAGCAGTTGCATAGACAATTCAGAACTTCACAAGACTCCTGCACAGGTGCGTTGCCCTGGAAAAATTGCGAAAGATCCCCCTTGTGCAGATGGTATTCAACCATCGGTAAAATCGGCTGAACGATGCCGACCGTAAAGGCGAATAACAATATGATGGAATAGATCCGTTTCATTTTGTTTGTCGGAGATCCAGAGTACGTCTTTCATCGTGAATATATAGAACAAGTATTAAAAGACAAAATACTCTTTTATCTTTATAATTACTTCACAATCATTCGATAGGTTGGGGCATCATTCTTGAATGAGTGATCATCAGAAGTGATTAAAAGCCATGATCATTTTGATTACGAATAAAGCGGAGTTATCACAGATGTGGTGGAATGGCCGCTTTTAAAGCAGAGCAACTTACTAGACAGGAAATTTAATTAGCAAAAAAATAAAAATTCCATGAATCGCTTAAACAAGATGAATATCGATCCTGATCAGTCAACAATTGGAGAAATTGTAGCAAACAATTACCAGGCAGCCGGAGTCTTTCAGCGTTTCGGTCTGGACTTTTGCTGTGGCGGCGGCAAAACGATCTCTGCCGCATGCAAAGAGAATAGTGTGTCGAAGGATGAACTTCTCAAGGAGCTGAATGCTCTCAATCGCGGGAAACCTTCGGAAGAGAGCTCATTTCGCTCCTGGGAGCCGGATGCGCTGATCGATTATATCATCGACACCCATCACAATTTTGTCCGGAACAAGATTGTTGAGATCTCAACCTGGGCTGCAAAAGTAGCTAAAGTGCACGGCAAAACCTGGCCGGAGAATGTCGAAATACACCGCACGTTTGGAGAACTTGCCGATGAAATGCTCCGTCATCTGGCCGACGAGGAGCAAACTGTGTTCCCATTGATCCGGGAGATCTATCAGAAACGGTTATCGGGAGCTCCTGTTGATGCAGATCAAATTGAGCAACTTCGAAACGAACTTCAGAGTATGGTCGACGACCACGACGGAGCCGGTGATGCGATGAAAAAAATCAGGAGTCTGAGCCACGATTTCACGCCGCCCGAGGAAGCCTGTACGACCTATCGTATCCTCTACCAGAACCTTCGTGATTTCGAAAAAGATCTGCATAAACACGTACACCTGGAGAACAATATCCTGTTTAAAAAAGCTGAAAAACTGATTTAAGGGGGAGTCGATGCTGCCGGTAACCCGTTGGTTTATCAAAGCAGGGATGATCTGGCTGGCTCTCGGCCTGATGTTGCTGTTGGCAGACACTATTCCGGGCAGCCCGTTCCATATATCGCTTCTGCCGGTATATTGGCATATGATCGCCGTCGGATGGATAACTCAGCTGATTATGGGGGTTTCCATCTGGATGTTTCCCCGTAAACGAAGAGATCGAAAAAAAGCTGAAACACCTCTCCAGTGGGCGATTTTCTGGAGTTTGAACGCAGGGTTGGTGTTACGCTTTTTTTCTGAGCCGTTATTAGACCCGGGTGCAGTGGAGGCGGGAGTTGCAGGCGGAATGGAAATGGTCACCAATTTGGAGCAGGGAATCGGCCTGGTATCCTGGCTTGTGCTCACATCGATCGGGCTGCAACTCACAGCGGTGCTCCTCTATCTTGCGGAAATCTGGCCGCGGGTTCAACCCAGAAGAAAACGCAAGGGGTCGAACTGAATATGCCGGTGATAACAGTCTGGATGATTCGAATTTCACTGATCTATCTGCTGATCACCGTTCTAACCGGATCACTTATTCTTGCTCATAAAGCACTGGATCTCCACCCTTCTTTTTGGGCACTTCTGCCGGTGCATATCGAGATTGCCATATTCGGTTGGGTACTTCAATTTGTACTGGGTACGGCTTACTGGATCTTTCCCCGATTTATCCGTGGATCTGCGCGAGGCAAAAAATCGGTCGGCTGGCTGATGGTAATTCTGCTCAATGCAGGTATTTTTTTCACAGCTATACCCGGCCTTGAAGAGCGGGCCGCTCTACTGGGCAGAACTGCGTTGTTCGGAGCAGTGGTACTGTTCCTGATATTGATCTGGGGGAGAGTTGTTAGTTATCGGGATATATGATGCGGTCGACAAGTATGCTTCAGAGCGATCTGAAAGAAAAGATCCGAAGTGAATCCCCGGTAAGGTATAAAAAAGCAGAATCTCAGCTCTCGTCTGAAGTGAGGATAACCGGCTGGAGTTGAGGCCACTCATAGTAATAAGCGATAGTGCGGATTATCTCATGGATCAGCGGGGTTCCGCGGTCGGAATTGGTCATAACGACCGCCCCCTGACCGGTGTGCGGGAATCCTACCATGTAAGCCCTGAAGCCGGCATTGGCACCGGAGTGGCTGAAATAGAGCGAATCCCCTTCACCGGCGATTTGAATTCCGAGCCCCCAACCGTTCATTCCCGGAGTAAACATTTCCTGTATCTGATCAAGCCCGAAAATTGAGTTCTGATTGTTCAGGGCAGATTGAATTTCGATGATCCAGAGAGCCAGGTCGGTTGGCGTTGTCCAGAGCCCCGCGGCCGCTTTTTCAGGGTAGTGATTCCAGCCCCCTTCAATACCGAGATCGCCGTATAGATGTCCTGAAGCAGCGTAGTCCGCAAAAGAGTCCGGCAGGGGTTGAGCAAAGGTGCTGTTCTGCATACCGAGTGAATCGAAAAGGACTTCTTTCATCCACTTCTCAAATGGGAGTTCAGTCAAATCTTCCAAAGCTTGCTGCAAGACCGTATAGCCTCCGCCTGAGTATCGCCACTCAGTTCCCGGAGGGTGAATCGCTCTAACAGGGCCGCTGTTTACAGCTCCTCTCCCATCGAGAACTTCGGTCAATGATGGGAGTTCAGATGAGGAAGCATCGTATCCGGGAAATCCGTGAACCGACATACCGGCAGTGTGATTGAGCAACCGTCGCGGGGTAATCGGTTCGGTCTCGAAGTCCCTCTCGTTTGGCAATTTCCAGCTTGAGAGATATCGGTTAACATCCTCATCGAGCTGCAGCATCCCCTTTTCGGCAATCAGCATTACTCCACTTGCTGTAACAGGTTTACTCAGGGAGGCTGCCTGAAAAAGTGACCGGCAGGTAATAGGTTCGGAAGAACCGTTTCGATAAACTCCATACCCGGCACTCCAGTGAATCTGTCCATTATGTATAATCGCAATACTAACTCCGGGGACCCGGTGAGAACGCATTCTCTCAACAAGTGGAACGGTGTCCGGCGAATCGCTGTCCAGCAGAACAGGAGGTAACATCTTATTTTGAACCTCACTCTTCAGATCTGAATCTACCGGGTTAATACAATCGGAAACGGCAGTAATTTTCAGTGAGCCATCTTCAGTTTGTTTTCTCTCTGCAGGTTCAAATAGTACAGTGAGAAACAGTGGAACCGTGAAAACCAGAAGGGAAATACTTGTAATTCGAATATCTGCAATCATCCTGAACCGGAGTGAATCTGTCAAGTGTCGATCGGAGGAGTGAAAGATTCAAGTGTCCTGCAGGTTAAAATCCAGCCAGATTACCCGGGTTACATAACGCAATCCCGGTTATATAACGCAATCGAACCGCATCGTGCTACAACGTTTTCCCGGTCCAGACAACCCGGCCCACGATCCGAATCTGTTCGGTCTCCTGTTCATTTAACACAACCGGCTGGAATTTGTTGTTTAAAGTGGAGAGTCTGATCCGGTTTCCTGGCAGCTTTTCTACCAACTTCATGCGAATTACCTGGTCGAAGTGCACCATATAGATCGCATCTTCCGTCAGTGCAGACTGATTGGCATCGACAAGAATCAAACTGCCCGGACCGATCTCCGGAGCCATGGAGTCGCACTGAATGGAGATAACAACCATTTTTTCCGGTTCCTCGGCCCCGATCAGCTCATCAATCATAATATCACATACCGGAAAAACCGCATTGGGAGATCGCCAATCCTCGGTTGTCAGCAGCCCCTCGCCTCCACCTTCGCTTCGCATCTGAAGAAAGGGCAGCGGATAGATCACACATTCGCCCGAATTCTGGATGAAAACCCGGGTACCATTCGGATTTTGTTTAAATGGAAGTTTCAATACCTGCCCGGTTCCCTTGAATAGCCAGTCTGCACTGATCTTGGTCTCATTTTTAAGAATATTATGTATAAAATTGAGATCAGGTACAGATTTTCCGCTTCGATACCGGTAATAAGTTGAACGGCTGCACCCGCCGAGTTCTGCCATAGCGTCCGGATTAAGGTCTAAAACAGATTCAAGAGTCTTTAATCGGTTTCCAAAAGAGTTCATACCGTTTTTATTAAATATTGCATTTTTGTATCAAAGATGAGAATCTTTACATTGTAATCCTTTGCAAATAATTGCCATTGATGAGTTAGATCGACTACGTATCGATCAATGATTATGCATTAAGGTCTGTAAAATATAAAAAATAAAGCAGTTTAGCTGTATTGTGCCAAGAGTATTGATTTATGAAGAATGTGGATTGGGGTGTAATTTTTGATCAGAATCCGGCAGCTCTGGTCGTACTCGATGAAGTTGGAATGGTTGTAAAGGTGAACGAATCGTTCCGCAATTGGATAAGTGGTGCGGAGAGTTTTGAAGGCAAAAAGCTGGAAGATATCTCCAGGGTGATCTCCAGCGAACCGGACAGAGATCCACCTCAGGAGATCAGGACGATCTCTACTTATAGAAACGACTCAGTGCTGGTGGAGATGAAGTACCGTGAAATTGAATTTGATGGGAAACCGGTACAGCTGGCAACTGTCCGCGACCTTGTCCGGACGGCCAGATGTGAAAATCGCCTGACAGAACTTCTGAACACCGCTCCCAGCGCTATTATGATTGTTAACCAGGCCGGTGAAATTGAATTTCATAACCGTCGGGCCGAAGAGGTGTTCGGTTACGACAGCGGAGAGCTGAAGGGCAAAACGATCGAAACTCTAGTACCCGAAAAGTTCAGAAACCAGCATGCAACCTATCGGGAGGGCTATTTTAGCCATCCTGTTATTCGTCCGATGGGAAGCGGTCTCGAACTGTTCGGCCAGAGAAAAGACGGTACGGAATTCCCGGTTGATATATCACTCGGCCCCCTGGAGGAGGATGGCGAGACCAAGGTTTTGACCATCGTACGAGATATTACCCATCATAAAACAGCACAGAAAGAGCTGGAACAGGAGAAAAATTTTATTCGCCTGCTTCATGAGCTCTCGGTTGCAGACGATCGGGCCGAGAATGTGAAAGATCTGGTCGATGTATCGGTACGGAAGATCAGCCGATATATGGGGTGGCCGGTGGGACATGCATATCTGCCGGCAGAAGATGGTACCGGCCAGTTTTTACCGAGTAATACGTGGTTTATTTCTGATCAAAAGAGATTTGCAGCTTTTAAAAGTGTAACTCTGCAGACCCGATTCCGGTCGGGAGAGGGTATGGTCGGTAAAGTGATACGCGACGGAAAACCGGTATGGCTGGAAAATTGTCAGGAAGACCCGGAGTTCGTTCGACGTTTTAACGAACTGGATCTGAAAGTGCGAACCTGCATCGGATTCCCGATTCTGGTAGAGGGTAAAACAGAGGGCGTGCTGGAATTTTTTACCGACCGGATTGTAGCGAAAGATAAGATCCTGATACAGAAACTTTCTACCATCGGCATGCAGGTGGGCCGGGTGATCGAGCGTATGAAGTCCAGGGCGGCACTGGAAAGAAGTGAAATTCGTTTTCGAACGCTTTTTGACTCGATCCATGATGCCATATTGATAACGGACGGCCGGAAATGGATCAACTGCAACCGAAGTGGAGAAGAACTTTTTGGCTGCAGTTGTGACGAAGTTGCTGGATGCCGTCTCGACAACCTGCTGGGGCGCGTAGAGCCGCCGGTTTCAGATCTGATACTTCGATCGATGGATGGGGAGCATATTCGTACCGAATGGACGCTGCCGGAGTTTGGAGAAGAAGGAACCGCCCTGGTGGTCGAAGTGGACATAGTCCCGCTGAAATTGAATGGGGACTCGCTGGCCGTTGTTATGATGAGAGATATCACAGAGCGAAAGCTTGCCGACAAGCTTGTCCGTAAAAATTATGAGCTATTCAATCAGCTGTTTAACAATTCTCCGATCGGAGTGGTGATGTTGAATGAGCGTGGAGAGGTGGAGGATGCCAATAGCAGCTTTGAACAGTTGTTCGGCTATTCGATCCTGGAGTTATCCGGAAAAGAGATCGAAGAACTGATCGTACCGGAGGAGTTAATACCTGAAGCGAAGAAACTATCCGCCAGGATCTTTGACGGAGAAACGTTTCAGGTTGAATCAAGGCGTCTGAGAAAGGATGGAAAAGTGGTACCGGTATTGATCGGAGGCGTGCCGGTTCATATCGATGGAGAAACGATCGCAATATTCGGTATGTACACCGATATCAGTGAACGAGTTAAGTCGGAAAAAAAAATTAAACTATCTCTTCGGGAGAAAGAAACCCTGCTGGCGGAAATACACCACCGGGTAAAAAACAATTTTGCCCTGGTAACCAGCCTTCTGGAACTGCAGTACGACACGATCAGTGACCCCGGTGTGCGGCAGGCGATTCGGGACAGCCAGGGGCGAATCAAGAGCATGTCGCTGGTTCATGAACAGCTTTATCAGATCGGTACCTTTTCGGCACTGAAACTTGATCATTATATCAAAAGCCTGACAGACACATTGGTATCGGCTTGTGCAGACCCGGAGAAAGAGATTGAGCTGATAATCGACACCGAACCGGTCGAACTGGAGATGGAGCAGGCGGTACCCTGCGGCCTGTTTCTCAGTGAGGTGATTACCAATGCATACAAACATGCCTTCAAAGGAAGGGATCGAGGCAAAGTGGTTATAGAGCTTCAGAATCGGGAGGAGTTTGTGCGTTTGAAAATTGCGGATAACGGAATCGGTATTCCGCCGGACTATAAACCGGATCTTAACAGATCTTTGGGGATGACATTGATCAGGGAGTTGTCGGAGCAGCTTTCAGGAAGTCTGAAAGTAGATAACGAGGGGGGAACCACCATCCTGCTTGAATTCATGGTAAAGAAGGGAGAGTAAATTTATGCTGAACGGTTATTGGAGATATTCGAAAAATTTAATCTTAATCAGGTTGGAATCAATTTCGGACAGTCTTATATTAAGATTAAAGAGTCTTAAAACCTTATTTGAAATTTTATGCTGCTATCCAAGTCCTGCGTATATGGTTTGAGAGCTTCGCTCTATCTGGCCGGCCATCAAAGTGAGAACTATATTCCGATTCGTCAAATGAGTGACAAACTTGAAATCTCATTTCATTTTCTGACTAAAATATTACAGCAGCTGACGAGTGCCGGAATCCTTGAATCCTATAAAGGGCCTAATGGTGGTGTACGTTTAATTCGTTCCGGTGAAGATGTAACACTAATGGAGGTTGTCCTGGCGATCGATGGAGATTATATGTTAACTCAATGTGCGTTGGGCCTGCCGGGATGCGGAGTGATGAAACCTTGCCCGATTCATGAAAAATGGGCCGAAACCAGGGATAAAATTCGCGATATGCTGGAATCAACCACATTGACAGAACTCGCAAAGAAGGGTAAAGACCTGGACCTGAGGATTACGGCAGAAGGAGGTTTTGAAGATCTGTAGAGACGGCCACACCCGACACCTTCGCTGGTTGCGGCTAGACTTCTATTTGCGGATACAATGAGAATCATTAGCCGAACCAACATCGAAAGTGGTTTCAAGAGTGTAGCTCTGAATACGAAGTATAACTCACTAAACAGAATGTCTGTCGGGAAAAGAACAGCCTGAAGTGGTTAGAATATTGAACAGCAAACAAGTATGACATTAATAAGACATAATACTCTTTTATCCTTAAAAAGGATTGAGGATTTTCCCTACAGATGTAATGGCAAACCCTACAGAGCCTTTAGTTTCAACCCTATGTTATATCGGACCAATGATTCTTAAATATGAACCCATCAAAAAACTGATAAAAACGATGCAGATGAAAACCATACTTACAGCTCTAATTGCCACCCTGTTTCTGGTCTCCTGCGGAAATGGAAATCACGATGTAAGTGATGATCCAGGGGATTCTGACGGATTGACCGACTTTCAGCTTGAACATGGTATCGGGCCAGTAACAGAACGAGTCGATCTGGGAGAGATCGATCCTGCAAGAGTCGAAGAGGGACGGAGCATTTTTCGTATGAAGTGCGAAGCCTGCCACAACATGGAAGGACGAATGGTAGGCCCGGCTCTCGGAGATGTGATGGAGAGCAGAAGCCCGGAGTTCGTGATGAATTTCATTCTGAACCCATCCGGTATGACCCGGGAGCACCCGGAAGGCCAGCGGCTCCTGCAGGAATATATGACCCCTATGCCATTTCAGAATGTTACCAGAGAAGAGGCAAAAGCGATTGTCGATTATCTGCGTGATTACGCTGAAAATCAATAACTCCTCAACCAACCAACCATACAGATCCATGAAAACAGAAAAATCAAGAATACTGCGCGGAATGTTTTTCGGGGCGGGATTTGTGGCACTTGCCGCATTTCTTTTTACCGGATGTCCGTCGCAAGATCGAATGATGGATACCCGGGATGCAGCTCAAAAAGTCTATGTTGCACCCGGTGATCATGATGAGTACTACGCATTTTTGTCCGGTGGTTACAGCGGACAGCTAAGTGTCTGGGGGTTGCCGTCCGGGCGATTCCTGAAAGTGGTACCGGTCTTCTCACAAGATCCGGAAACCGGTTATGGGTACTCGGAAGAGACCAAGCCGCTCTTTCAGACCAGCTACGGATTTATCCCCTGGGATGATTCACACCACCCGCACATCTCACAGACAGATGGAGATTCGGATGGGCGCTGGATATTTATCAATGCAAACAACACTCCCCGGATCGCCAGAATCGACCTGGATACCTTTGAAACAAAGGAGATCATCGAATTGCCGAATACGGGCGGAAACCACGCTTCCTCGTTTGTCACATCAAATACAGAATATGTGATCGGGGCAACGCGCTTCAGTATTCCATACGAAACCGATCTGGATGTAGCGATCGATACGTATGCCGATAACTTCGACGGTGCGCTCTCATTCCTCTCTGTCGACCCGGATAACGGAAGAATGGATCTGAAATTTCAGATCGTCGTTCCTCCCTATCACTACGATCTGGGACGTGCAGGTAAAGGGCCATCTGCCGATTGGGTCTTTTTTACGACCTATAACACAGAACTGGCTCACACCATGCTGGAAGTGAACGCCTCCCGGAACGACAAGGACTATATTGCGGCCGTCAACTGGAGAAGAGCAGCTGAGCTGGTTGAAGAGGGACATGGTCGTACCATGAGTGCCGAGTATTATCACAACTATTATGAAGGCAACCAGGGTTATGCTGTATCCAACCGCAAGGATGAAGTGACTGTCCTCTATCCGGAGGATATCGATGAAAACTTTATGTACTTCCTGCCTACGCCAAAATCACCTCATGGTGTTGATATCGATCCGACCGGGGAGTATATCGTCGGCGGCGGAAAGCTTGCAACGGTTATACCGGTTCACTCCTTCTCGAGAATGCTGGAAGCGATCGATAATGAAGCCTTTGACGGAGACTCCAGAGGTATACCGATTCTGGACTATGATGCGACAATCATCGGTGAAGTAGAAGATCCGGGCCTTGGCCCACTCCATACAGAGTTCGACGGAAGAGGATATGCCTATACGTCGGTCTATATTTCGTCCGAGATCGTTAAATGGTCTCTGGATACCTTTGAAGTTGTAGACCGGATTGATGCTTATTACTCCATTGGACACCTGATGATTACTGCAGGTGACAATGTGAATCCGGAGCCGAGATATATGCTTGGATTGACCAAGACGGCAAAAGATCGTTACCTGCCGACCGGCCCGAAACAGAACCACCCGGCTCAGCTCTATGATATTTCAGGAGACCGGATGGAGCTTCTGCTCGATTTCCCGACCATCGGTGAGCCGCACTATGCACAGGCGATTGCAGCCGATCAGATCAAGGATCAGGTCAAACAGATCTATGAACTCGAGGAGAACGACCACCCGAATGCGATTCTCGGGGTTGCAGACAACCGGGTCGAGAGAGATGGCAACAACGTTCATGTTTACATGGCCAGTGTACGAAGCCATTTCCGGCCCGACAATATCGAGGGAATTCGGGTAGGTGATACTGTCTACTTCCACCTGACCAATGTAGAGCAGGAGTGGGATGTTGTACACGGAATCGCAATCAAGGGAGCTGAGAATGCCGAAATACTGGTTGCTCCCGGACAAACAAAAACGCTGAAGTGGGAGCCGCAGCGAACGGGTATCTATCCGTTCTACTGTACTGCATTCTGCTCGGCACTCCATCAAGAGATGCAGGGGTATGTAAGAGTTTCCGCAGCAGATGCGGATGTACCTCTGACCTGGAGAACAGGAACCAATTAGCATGTACCCGCTCCGCATCCAAGCGGAGCAGTTAGATCCCCTGCCCGGATCCGGTGTGAAAACCGGTTCCGGGACTACTTAAAGCAATTGAAACGAACATAAGTTCCCACATTCATGAAACTACAATCCAGAATTGCCATGGCGGTTGCAGCATTGATGCTGCTCCCCCTCTATTTTATCCCGTTCTGGAACATCTCGATGACGGCTCCACAATATCCGGAAGGCATCGGGATGTATATCCATATCGATGATGTGCAGGGACATAACCGTCACGATCTGAGAAGCATCAATACGCTCAATCATTATATCGGAATGAAAGAGATTCATGCCGAAGATTTTCCAGAATTTGACATCATGCCCTGGGTGATTGGAATTATGATTGGACTGGGCCTGTTGGCAGCGGTGACCGGCAGCGTCAAATTGATCATGACCTGGCTGATTCTGATGGTAATCATCGGGATTGTCGGTTTGGTGGACTTCTATATGTGGGGCTACGATTATGGTCACAACCTGAATCCGGATGCTCCGATCAAAGTCCCTGGAATGAGTTATCAGCCTCCGCTTATAGGATGTAAACAATTGCTTAATATCAACGCTTGTTCCTGGCCTTATACCGGATCGATTTTTATAGGGATTTCGGTACTGGGAGCAGCGGGAATAGCCTGGTATGAGAAGAAAATTTCCGGGATATAGAGTTATCCGGAGAAACTGAATCGGTTAAACGGTTCAATATTAGAACAGCTGGATATTCACATTTACAACAGCTGTTGATAAGAGTAATACTTAAAAAAGGGATCAAACAGATGAAATATGGAATCATAATAATGATTGCCTCAGCTTCACTGATTCTGTTCGGATGTGCAGAGCAGGCTGATCAGCCCGAAGTAAATGAGGTTACAGCAGAGCAGATCGACTACGGCGTCGACCGTTGTGAATTTACAGGTGAACTTATTGAGACTCCGAGATACGGCGGAAAACTTGAGCTCCGCGGTGGCGACTCCTTTACCTTCAAGTCGATCGAATGTCTTGCCGGATTCTACCTCAACATGGACGATATTGAAGAGGTGGAATCACTTAAAGTGGTTGATTTTGTAGATGGAAAACGACTGCGAGACGTGGGCGAGATGAAATTTCTCTACAGCAAGTTGCTGCCGAGTCCGAACGGTATGTATTTAAGTGCTGTTGACGCTTCGGATGAGAAAATGCTGACTTATGTCTACGATGCTTATCCCGGCCCATATCTGGAGTGGGATGAGGTACTCGAACTGGTCGCCGATGAGTGGAATCTCTCCCTGGCGGCCCATCATTAATGTAAGAGGACAGAACAATGCGGGGATCTAAAATATTGAAGTGGATGCTGGCCGCATCGACACTGCTACTGTTAGCGTGCGAGCCGAAACCTCAGCCGATTCAGTATGGCAGCGATCAGTGTGAATACTGCCGTATGATGATTACCGAACCGGAGTACGCCTCTCAGGTTCTGAACAAGCAGGGCCGTGCATTTAATTTCGACTCGATCGAATGTATGGCGGCATATGACCAGACAACAGAAGCGCAGGATAATATTCACTCCAGGTGGGTGCCAGACTTTTCAGTTGCAGGAGAGGAGTGGGTAAATGCACTGGATGCCCACTATCTGCACAGTGAAACCCTGAGGAGTCCGATGGGTTTATCTCTTTCAGCCTATGCCGACGAAGAGGCGGCTGAGGAGTACCAGCAGGAATATCGCGGTGAACTGCTCGACTGGAACGGCGTGCGTGACCTGGTTCGTCGTGAGTGGCTGGAAGACGCTATTGATCCGGCCGAAATGCATCAATGATGATGTGGTACCTGATTGGAATGTTGATATGAAGTGTAAAGTACCCTGATGATCCAAAACAAATATATCATATCGCTGATACTTTTACTGTTGCCTTTGACCGCTTGGGCCGGGCAAGAGCAGATTATCGTGAAAGAGGGAGGAGAGATCTCTTCGGTTCGACAAGCGGTGGAGATTGCAAGCCCTGGAGATCATATTCTGATTCAGCCGGGCACGTATCATGTTGCCAACCTGGAGATCGACAAACCGTTAGTGATCGAGGGAGTCGATCGTCCTGTGATTGACGGCGAATCGGTTGGCCACATTTTTGTCATTACAGCAGATAGTGTAGAGATCCGGGGTTTGAACCTGATCAATTCCGGAAGAAGTTATGTGCGCGATTACTCGGCGATCCTGATTGAAAAAGCGAAGGATGTTATCATCGAAGATAACCGGCTCGAAAATGTTTTTTTCGGGATCTATCTGGCAGAAACCGAGAGAGGAGTGATACGAGGGAACCGGATTCTCTCTTTCGAACGCAGAGAGGCTGCTTCGGGGAACGGAATCCATCTCTGGAACGTCAAAACTGCGAAAATTCTCGACAATGTAGTTGAAGGCCAGCGGGATGGGATCTATCTGGAATTTGTAGAAGGAGCGGAAATTTCCGGAAACCGGGCGAATGACAACAACCGATATGGACTCCATTTCATGTTTTCCGACAACTGTATCTATCGGGGGAATATTTTTCGCCGAAACGGTGCAGGCGCAGCTGTCATGTACTCCAGAAATGTCGATATGGTGGAAAATCTGTTTGAACACAACTGGGGAACGGCATCCTACGGCCTCCTTCTGAAGGATATGAGCCGAAGCCGGATCGAGAGAAACCGATTTTACCGCAATACGGTGGCTATTCTATCGGAAGGGAGCAACGATATAACGGTTCAAAGAAATGATTTCGAACTGAATGGCTGGGCGGTCAATATCAAATCGAGCAGTCAGCGTAATGAATTTCTTGAAAACAATTTTATTGAAAACAGTTTTGATGTTGCGACAGACAGCCCGAGGAATCCAAACCGATTTGAGGGCAATTACTGGAGCCATTATGAAGGGTATGATCTCGACAGGGACGGGATCGGTGATGTTCCCTATCGGCCCGTACGGCTCTTTTCGATGATCGTAGATCGTCGGCCGGAATCACTGATTCTGCTTCGCAGTATGATGATTACTCTTCTGGATACGGCCGAGCGAATCATGCCGGTCCTGACCCCGGAAACGCTGGTAGATGAAAAACCGAGAATGGAGCGAATTCGATGATACAAATAGAACAACTTGTCAAATCATTCGGCAATAACAAGGTTTTAAAAGGGATGGATCTGGAGATTCCGTCCGGCCAGGCGACCGGTATTGTGGGGCCCAACGGATCGGGGAAAACCACCCTCATCAAATCGATTCTGGGCCTGGTACGTCCCGACTCCGGAACGATTCGTGTGAATGATGTGAAATTGAACGGAACCTGGTTGTATCGGCAAAATATTGGATATATGCCGCAGGTTGCCCGATATCCCGAAAACATGAAAGTTTTTGAACTCTTCGATTTTATCAAAGGGCTTCGCGATCAGGAACCTGTTTTCGAGAGAGAACTGATTGAGCAGTTTCAACTCGGTCCGGAACTTGAGAAATCACTTCGGGTACTTTCGGGCGGAAATCGCCAGAAGGTAGGAGCCACTCTTGCCATGATGTTCGACCCGGCCATCCTCTTTTTTGACGAGCCGACGGCTGGTCTCGATCCCAGGTCCAGCTTCAAGTTCAAGGAACGCGTAAAGGAGGAAAAGCGCCGCGGAAAAACGGTTGTCATTACCTCCCACATCATGAGTGAACTGGAGCAGCTGGTCGACTATGTGATTTTTATCCTCGACGGTAAAATCCGCTACTACGGATCGATGGAGAATCTGCTCGAAGAGAACAAAGAACAGCGATTGGAAGGAGCGATCGCCAGAATGATGGAGAAGTCGGAATCATGAAACTATTGACTCATATTGTACAAAACGAATGGAAAACACTGATTCGCGGCAAATGGGTAATCGGCTACGGATTGATCTTTTTACTGCTGACCGATACCCTGCTCAGGTTCGGAGGTGGCGGCCCTGAGGTGTTGCTGAGTCTGTCGAACGTTATGCTGCTTTTTATACCGCTGGTTGGTATGATCTACGGCATCCTCTATATCTACCAGTCACGTGAATTTGTTGAACTGTTGTTGACCCAGCCGATCAACCGTAAGACTCTCTACTGGGGGCTTTATTGCGGCATCTCCACTCCTCTGATGGCAGCATTTATTCTGGGAGCGTCTTTGCCGCTCGGTTGGCACGGGATTCTGATGATCGACCCATCGGCATCTATCATGGTCCTGGCGTTGGGAGGCGTGCTTACACTCATCTTTGTAGCTCTCGGGTTTGTACTGGGTCTTGCATTTTATGATGACCGGATCAAGGGGTTCGGATTTACCATTGTGATCTGGCTCTTTATGGCAATCCTCTACGACGGGCTGATACTGATGGCGATCTTCATGTTTGGAGACTACCCGCTTGAACGATTTGTCATAGGGGCAACCATGCTCAACCCGATCGACCTGGCGAGGATTATGGTGATGCTGGAGTTCGATATATCTGCGTTGATGGGATATACCGGGGCTGTTTTCCGCCGTTTTTTCGGAACGGCAGCTGGTCTTTTCACAGCCTCCGGCATGTTGGCTGTATGGCTGGCTGTCCCGACCTGGATCGGATTGCGGGTGTTTAAAAAGAAAGATTTTTAACGGATTGAAGATGAAGCGAGAGGTGGTAAAACCGGATCTGGATCTGATACATAAATATGACGTACCGGCCCCCCGGTATACCTCCTATCCCACAGCCGTTCAGTTTCGTCCGGTTGAATCGTCCGGCCGATTTTCCGGGCGCTTAAAGGAGATGGCGACAACTCCCCGTGACCTGTCGCTCTATTTTCATATTCCATTCTGTTTTTCCCTCTGCTGGTACTGCGGCTGTACCAGGATTATAACCCGGGACGGGGATCGGGGGGATCACTATCTGCACTATCTGGAAAAGGAGCTGAGCCTTAACTCCGGTCTGATCCACCCCGACTCAAATGTGATTCAGATCCATTTCGGCGGTGGAACTCCTACCTTTCTGAGCCCGGATCAGCTGGAAAAGCTCGGCGAGATGATCTCCCGACATTTTCGCATCGCACCGGACGTGGAATATAGTGTGGAGATCGATCCGAGAAGCTGCAGTCCCGACCAGGTGGAATCCCTGCGGGCGATCGGCTGCAACCGGGCGTCGATCGGGGTGCAGGATACAAATCCGGAAGTACAGAAGGCCGTCCACAGGGTCCAGCCGACCGACCAGGTACGGCGAGTCGTAGAGAATCTGCGCTCTTCCGGGATAGAATCGATCAATTTCGATCTCATTTATGGGTTGCCGCGCCAGACTCCGGAAACATTTGAAGAAACTCTCGGAGAGATCGCAGAACTTGGTCCCGACCGATTGGCGGTTTATAGTTATGCACACCTGCCGGATCGATTTCCGGCGCAAAAATTACTGAAACCGGATGAACTGCCGTCAACAGAAGAGAAGATGGAGATGCTCTATCTGGCGATCGACCGGCTCGGGGAGAGCGGCTACCGCTATATCGGCATGGACCACTTTGCCAGGGAGTCGGATCCATTGAGCCGTGCACTTGACGAAGGCACTTTGCAAAGGAATTTTCAGGGTTACAGCACTCGAAGTCGGGCTGATATGGTTGCGTTCGGGATGTCGGGTATATCCCAGACCTCTTCACTCTATTATCAGAACACGAAGGAGCTGAAAGAGTACTACGAACTGCTCGATGAAGAGGTTCTTCCCGTTGTACGATATCTTGAACTGACGCACGACGACCAGCTTCGCAGGGATCTGATTATGCAGATTATGTGCAGGGCCGAAGTTGAGTTTGACCGGTTCTCAAAAAAGTGGAAGATCGATTTCAAAGACTATTTTGGCGACGAGATGGAACGCCTTGTAGAGCTCGAAGAGGATGGCCTTGTCCACCTGGATAACGATCATCTGCAGCCGACAGAGAAAGGCCGCCTGTTTCTCCGGAACATTGCCCTGGTTTTTGATGCCCATTTGAAGAAACCGGATCACGAGGCGCGATATTCTCGCACGGTTTAAGCGAAACTTTGCTGAACAAATCTTAGATTCCAACCTTTATCCGGTTCAACCTGGAGGCGATCCGGTTCAACCTGGAGGCGATCCGGTTCAACCTGGAGGCGATCCGGTTCATTCCGGAAACACCCCGGTGCAGCTCTGTGCAAATACAGCACTGCCTGGTGCAGATAATAAAGTGTATCTGCCGGGATTTTTGCGAATAAAAGTACGCTGATGACATCTGCAGACAGAAAATATATCCGGCTCTGGTATTGGAGCGGAGCCCTGCTTGTATTTATTATTTTGGTAATCGGCGGCATCACCCGGTTAACACAGTCGGGTTTGTCGATGGTCGAATGGCGGCCGATTATGGGAATCATTCCCCCCCTTACGGAAGAGGCTTGGCAAAAAGTGTTTGACCAATACCGTCAATTCCCGGAATATCAGCAGCTGAACCGGGGCATGGAGCTATCGGAATTCAAGTTTATCTTCTTCTGGGAATATCTCCATCGAATGGCAGGCCGTCTGATCGGGCTGGTGTTTTTGATTCCGTTCACATGGTTTGTCGTCAAACGAAAATTTTCCTCCCGGCAGCTAGTTCGCGCACTCACTCTGCTGGCCCTGGGACTGGGCCAGGCCTTGATGGGATGGTATATGGTACAGAGCGGGTTAATCGACCAGCCCTATGTGAGCCCCTACCGACTGGCCGCCCACCTGGTACTGGCATTCATCATATTCGGGTGTTGCATCTGGTTTGCTCTCGATCTATATCCCGAACGCCGCGGAATTCGAATGAAACATTCTCCATACCTGAAAAGGATTCTTGCGGTATTTATCGGGATTCTAATACTTCAGGTTATCTGGGGAGCATTCGTGGCCGGCCACCATGCAGGTCACGTCTATAACACATTTCCCAAAATGAATCAGTTCTGGATACCGCCCGAGACCTGGATGCTCGAACCGTTGATTAGAAACTTTTTTGAAAATGTAGCTGCTGTTCAGTGGATTCATCGGGTTTTGGGTACATTACTTGGTGTGATGGGGATCTATATCTGGGCAAAAGCCTTTTTTTCGGAGCCTTCCCGGCGATTAACCTGGTGGGGAGTTGTGCTGCTGGCAGTACTGCTTTTACAATATTTGCTCGGTGTCTATACTCTTCTCTATCATGTGCCGCTGGTGCTGGCTGTGCTTCACCAGGCGATGGCCCTGGTACTGTTTGGTGTTGCACTGGCACTGTATCATACGCTGCGAAAAGGAGAATTGTCAGCATCATTGAGGCCGTAATTAATTTTGTCGATTCCATGGAGCTGGATCCATGTATTAAGACGGACTGCTTGAAAATCGAACTGAACCTGTAATCAAACCTGAAAAACAATGTACTTCTGGTCTGCATATCTTCATATCCTGATGGCAATCTTCTGGATCGGCGGGATGCTCTTTACCGCTGCCGTTCTGGTTCCTCTCAGTCGGGACAAGATGTTCGAAAATCGGCGGGGCTACCTCTTTAAAAAAGCGGGTACAATATTCAGCAGAATCAGCTGGGTGATATTTTTGCTGATGATCGTTACCGGTGTAACCACACTTCTTGGAATGGGGTACAGCTTCGAGGATCTGGTTTCCTCCTGGTTCTGGCAATCGGAATATGGGTCAACCCTGCTGGGTAAACTTCACATATTCGGGCTTGTACTGGTGTTGAGCGGACTTCACGATTTCTGGCTCGGTCCCAAAGCCGCACGACTTATGGATGAGGATCCGGAAAATCCGATAACCCAACGTTTCAGGAAAGCTTCAAGCTGGATCGGCCGGATCAATCTTCTGCTCGGTTTATTGATTCTCTATTATGCAGTAATTCTTGTAAGAGGCTGAAGTTTGCGGAACTGGAACTGATATAGATGGCGTTTGACCGAACATACCGCTCAATCTGGCTCTGGAGCCTCGCCTTTTTCATTCTTGCAGCTTTAACCGGCGTGCTTTACCGGTTGGGGATGCTTGTCGATCTGCCCGGTGATCTCGCCCTGTCGAACATCCGACACGCCCACTCCCATCTGATGTTTTTTAACTGGGTCACCCCCTTGCCGATGCTTCTGATTGCATCCTTCGTTGTTCGCTCAGCCCCCGAAGCGATTCGCGCTTTCAGGTTCTGGATCTATCTCGTTATCGGCCTTGGGGCTGCATCCTTTCCCTTCTTCCTGTTTTACGGCTATCAATCGGTGCCCATCGCAGACGCCCAACTCCCCTTTTCCGTCATATTTTCGGGACTGGTGATGGTCGCCTGGTACGGGTTTATCGCTGTATATCTGAAGTATCGGAGCAGGAGCCGACCAGGTCTGGCCCGGATCTTTTATGATGCGGCTCTGCTGATGCTGGTGATCAGCTCACTGGGCGCCTGGGGGGTTGCGGTTTTTCAGTTCGGGGAGATCGAAAACCCGCTGCTTTCAACCGCATTAACCCATTTTTTCCTGACAGTTTTTACACACGGCTGGTGTGTACTTTCGGCGTTCGGAATGATCTATTCTCTGATGGATGTTGGAAAGATCCCGTTCCATGAATCCTGGCTGCTGGGCCCGATCGTGATCGGTGTGCCTCTCACCTTTCCATTCGGTATTTCGATCGATTTACTGACCAATCAGCTTTTGATTACAGCCAGTTTCGGTGCCCTTCTCGTATCGGTGGGCCTAATTGCCAACCTCTGGCTCATGACCCGTACGATGCGGGAAAACTTCACATGGTGGTGGCTGGTTGTTCTCAATCTTCTGGCAGCAGTGATCCTGTTACTGCTTGCCGGTGGGCTCTTTCCATTTATGTTATGGATTGGCGAACACGGAATGAGAATTTTCTACCTGCATGTCATTCTGCTCGGGTTTACCTCCTTATGCTATTTTGCCATTTGGCATACCCGGCATCTGCAAGCTTCCCGTTCGGCATTCAAATTTTTAACATTCTCCATTCTCTTTCTGTTGATCCTTCTTGGATTATCCAGCGGTCTTCTGCCCGCCGGCTGGCACCCCGCCTGGTTTTTTGAACTGTTAACCGCTGCCTCCTTTCTTCCGGCTGCCGCTGCTTGCTGGCAGTGGCTGGTGGTTTGGAGGCATCGTCCGCATCAAGATACATTTTGAATTCTTCCTTGAACTGGTGATAATAGAGAGCTATGGAATTCCCCTTCCTCTTCAACAAGATCGGTAACCGGAACTTGATATGGTAGATATCTCATTTCAATCTCCACTCGCAAACCAGGTCCGAAGGTCTATTGTTCCATGCCTTGTCCTTATGCTTCTTTTTACCGGTATTCTTCCCGAGGCGGAAGCCCGGCAGCTTAATGAATCGGAAATTCGCGAACTGCTCGAACGAGCTGAGGAAAAACGACAGGTTGCCGAAGAGGCGGAAGCGAGAAACCTTTATCGGCAAGTACTGAATCTGGACGATCGAAACTTTGAAGCGCTCTGGAATTTGAGCATTCTCCTCTCTCAGGAGGGGTTTCGGCAGGAGGATGAGAGGGTGATGAGAGATTACTTTGAGGAAGCAAAGAGTTTGGCCGAACGATCTCTGGAGCTCTATCCCGACAGCGCCGACTCTTACTATGCCTATGGAGTTGCGGTAGGGCGGATTGCAGATTTTTCGGGTCCGAGAGAGCGGATTCGGCTCTCTGAAGAGATCCGTACACATGCAGAGAAAGTGCTGGAGATCGATCCTGAACATGCACCCGGAAATCATTTGTTAGGGGTCTGGCACACCCGGGCTGCAAATCTGTCGAGAACCGAAAGGTGGGCTGCAAACCTTTTGCTCGGCGGAGCTCCGGAAGGTGCCAGTAATGAACTGGCGGAAAGTTATCTGAAAAAAGCGATCGAGCTCAGTCCCGGCAATATCCTCTATCGGCTCGATTTGGCAATTCTTCTGATGGAGATCGGCCGAGATGAAGAGGCGATCCGGATTCTGAGAGAACTGCTCGAAATGGAGCCAAAAGAGAAGGATGATCCCGATCGTCTCGAACAGGCGAGAGAGATGCTCAAAGATCTTCAATAAACGTTGTGTCGGCTCTCCTGGATCAGGTTGATCAGGTGAGTAAATCCGTAAAGCATCAGAAAGGCACCGATCATATAAGCGACCGAACCGGGGTATGCAATGATCAATCCCGCGAAAAGCAGAGAGATGATTCCGACCGGGGCCAGTTTGAATGCGATCAGCATGGTTGTGCCGAATAGAGCAAGGAAGAAAGCGAACGTGAAGGGGATCAATTCCGGCAGCAAGAAGATCAGTAGAGCGGTAAAAAAACAGACAGCAGTTATAAAATTGCTTATTCGGAAATAGAAAAAGATCAGGCCGAGAGCGATCAGATAGCCGCCAACAATATAGTAGATCAGGTTTGGCCACAGCAGAGCCAGTGCTCCGGTTGCCAGAGCCAGAAGTGCATTCAGGGCTTTGCGCTGCCCCGACTCCCGCCTGACTGTGATTTGAATTTCCCGATACATCGAATTTCGATCTGTTCTGGTGTTGATCTAACCGGAGCTTCCGGCCAGCTCTTCAATCTCCTCGATCTCCTTGGGGACGTCGGTCAGGTTTTCGTGACCGTTTTCTGTAATAATCAGGTTATCCTCGATCCGAACACCGCCAAAGCCGAAGAGCGATTCGATTTTGTCTCTGTTCAGATATCTGCTCTTCTCATCCTCTTCCAGCGCCGGTTTCAGCAGTGCCGGAATAATATAAAGCCCGGGTTCAACGGTAATCACCATACCGGGCTGAAGCTCCCGCCGGGTTCTCAGAAATTTCAATCCGGGTCGGTCGATCCGATCAACTCCTTTCGGGTAGCCACCCACATCGTGTGTATCCAGCCCGAGCAAATGGCCGACACCGTGAGGAAAGAAGAGCGCAAAGATATCATTCTCCATCAACTCTTCGGTTTGCCCCTTTACGAGATCAAACTCCCGAAGGCCTTCCAGGATGATTCGAGCAGCGGCCAGATGGAGCTCCTCCATACGGACACCCGGCTCAGACATCTCGATCGCCTTTTTTTGGGCCTCAAGAACCGTTTGATAGATGGCTGCCTGGTTACCGTCAAAGGAGCCGTTAACCGGGTAGGTTCTTGAAAAGTCGGACGCATAGCCATTCCATTCAAATCCGGCGTCGATCAGATAGAGCTCTCCATCTTTCATTTGACGGTTGTTCTCTACATAGTGAAGGATCGCACTATTGGGCCCGCTCGCATGGATTCCGTTATAGGCATCCTGAAGGAGCCCGTTACGGATCTGGTGATACTCGAAGATCGCTTTCGCTTCATACTCATACAAACCTGGCCGGAGGGCTTTCAGTACTTCCAGGTGGGCAATATTATTGATGCGGGAGGCCTCTCTTAACTGGTCCAGTTCCCAGTCGGTTTTAATACAGCGACAATATGATATGGCTTCGGGCAAGGTTTCGGTATCGACCTGGAGACTTCGGTCCAGATCTTCAAGATATTCTGCCTGCTGTTCGTTCAGACAGTAGATGACGTCGGGATTCAGATCCTTCAACATCCCCGGCAATTCGGTATCGTGGTGCAGATGATCCGGCTTGTATTTTTGCAGGACTTCATCAGAACTCTTGATATGCCCATGCCATACGGCGAACTGTTCGGTACGTTTGGGCATGAAAAGGTGATAGTTCCGGCTCTGCAGGTCCAGAATCAGGTGGAAGTCGGGTTCATTTACACCGGAGAGATACCAGAAGTTGGACTCTTGCCGGAAAGGAAATTCATAATCGGTCTGATGGCGGTACATCAGCTCGGCACCTCTCAGGTAGATGATGCCGCCATTGTCTTCTTCGAAAAGGCTGAAAAGCTTTTCCCGATGGATCGATGATGGGTGGTGAACATCGTTTGCTGCAGAATTTCCAGATCTGGTTGGTTTTTTGGTCATGTCGTGAAGGGGATAACTTTGATCAAAAGTCAGGCAGGTTGTCAGCCTGGGTAGTTGTAACTACGAATTAAGATACAAATGATCTTTTTCGGATGGGAACATACTATAAATTTTCCGTTTGATACCACTAAATACCCGTGTAAAAATGAGAGGGTTAATAAATTCGGAGGCTGGTTGATCGCAGGGCTGGTTGATCACAGGGCTGGTTGATCGCAGGGCTGGTTGATCACGTGACTGATTGAGTGTTCAGCTGGTTGTACTCGCAACCGATAAAGATGACCGGTTTCATTCAGCCAATCAGGACCCCATTAGCCACTCAGCGCTTCGGGACACAATTTTTTAAAAATTTTCTTACCGGGTGAACGGGGCCACTTGTCGGCACCCTTTTCAAAAAGATCGGGCAGTATCGATCGAATATCGATCGTTTGAGAGCCGGTGCCGGGCTGTAACAGCCGGCCGTTCTCCGGATTGCGGGCCAGCCCCAGGTCAAGCTGGGAAGTGAATAGAGCAACAGTTTCACGATTTCGACTTAAAAGTGCTACAAGCCAACTTGATCCGTCGGGCCCGTTGAGAAATCCGACTGCTATGCGGTTATCATTGCCCAGTTTTTCGGTGCGGTAGAAGTGGTTCAGCGGAATCAGGTCGGGCATCGACTCCAGGTCCAGGTAGTGTATGCCCGGAGAATCTCCAGCCGGGCTTTCTCCAGATTGAATGTCAACAGATTGTCTATCTCCAGATTGATGGTTTAAAGGTGGGCTGTTATCAGATTTACCGCCCCCAGGTATCAGCCAGGTGGAAAGATAATCTGCCAGGTCATTCGAAAACTCCTCCGGCAGCTTGCTGCCCAGAAATCCTCTGGCCCGCCAATAGTCCGGGTCGAGCCTGTATTCATAATCTCTTTCTGCGACATCAGTTCGATCTGGACCTTGACTGCTTTGAGCAGTGTGTTCCTCCTGAAGCGGAGAGCATTTCAGCGGCACTGCACGGTTTGAATTGAACTTATACCATCTGTCGACCGAGCCGTTGGTCAGGCAGCCCCATCTGGCACCGACCTGCCGGTTGTATCTTGCGATCTGCAAAGCTGCATCTTCATTAAGAGAGACTGCCTCCGATTTGCATTCAACCAGGAGGAGTGGTTTCATCTGCCGGTCATAACAGATCAGGTCTGCCCGCAGCCGGTGCATACCTTTCGGGTTCTCTACCGGAGACTCTGAGGCAATACGAGAGGCTGGCCATCGGCAATCCAGAATCAAATGATCCATGAACCGTAAACGAACTCGTTCTTCCGGACGGTTGGCCAGCGGTTGTTTGCGCAGGCGATTCCACAGCATTCGCTTCCCTTTGTGAAAAACGACAG
>SLKI01000061.1 GCA_007134695.1 Balneolaceae bacterium | reverse complement strand
CCGGTTCGTCTGCTTCGCCAGGAATCAGAAATCCGTCAATTTGAATGCCCGCATTGGGAAACGTTCGAAACAGTGTCAGCGAAAGGTGATCCGCTTCAACTTCTCTCCCGACCGCTTCGCCGACTCTTGGGAGAATCATTTTTTTAAGTCGTTCATCCGTGAAATAGAGATTCAAAGCGACGAACAACAAAATCACAAAGAGTAGAATAGTTCCCGTAATGATGATAAATCGTTTCATCTATTTACTCCCTCCGGAGGTTGCTGGTTATTTCTCTCCCTGATACCTATACTTTTAAAAACGTCTCATGTTTCAAGATAACCATAATGCATTTAAAACGTCTCACGTTCATCTTCATTTTACTGATACCGATTCAGATCAGTGCAACAGCTTGTACAGGCGATAACACGTTAAAAAATGCGGCATCAGATACTCCGAAAGTTAAAACCGGAGCGGAAGTTTTGATCGAACAACACCTCGATGAACTGACCGGAAAACGAGTCGGGCTGGTCATGAACCCGACTGCCCGCATCGGTCAAACCCATATGCTCGATACGTTAATGAGCCTCCAGGTTGATGTAACCGCCCTTTTTGCCCCGGAGCACGGTTTTCGGGGAGAAGCTGGCGCCGGAGAAGTGATCGAGGATGGAGTGGACCGCGAGACCGGTCTTCCTGTACACTCACTTTATGGGGATACCCGGCAGCCGACTGTAGAAATGCTGTCTGATGTGGACCTGCTGCTGTTTGATATGCAGGATGTGGGGGCTCGGTTCTACACGTACAATGCAACTCTTGGGTTGTTGCTGGTGGCTGCTGCAGAGCATCGTCTGCCGGTTTGGGTGCTCGATCGGCCCAACCCGGCTGGAGGCAACTATCTGTCGGGCTGGCTGCTCGAAGAGGAGTTCTCGTCATTCGTTGGTATGTATCCGATTCCTGCAGCGCACGGGATGACACTGGGTGAGCTTGGCAGGATGATCATTGGTGAAGAGTGGATCGATTTCGACCGCAAGCCGGAACTTCGGGTGATTGCGATGGAAGGCTGGAACCGCTCGATGCTTTGGCCCGATACCGGTCTGGAATGGTTTCCGCCCTCACCAAATCTCCCGACGTTCGAACACGCTCTGGCTTATCTCGGCACCTGTCTGATAGAGGGTACCACACTTTCAGAAGGGCGCGGTACCGACGATCCATTTCTTCTTTTGGGCTCTCCCCAGACGGTTTTTGATTCTGATGACCTCGATCAACTTCGGCAGCGGATTCCGGGTGCGGACCTGAGTGCAGATGAGTTCGTCCCGGAGTCGATACCCGGAAAAGCGATCAATCCGAAACATGAGGGCGAAAGGTGCAGCGGAATTCGAATTCGTGTGACCGACATGCAAGCGTTTACACCTGTCGAAGCCGGCCTGGAGATATTTCGCTTTTTGATGGAACATTCTCCGGGCGAAGAGACCAACGATTTTCTCTATCGGCTGGCCGGTACACGTGAGATTGACCGCCTGATGGAGCTCGATCCGACCGCCGCGGTTTCTGAACTGGAAGAGGAACTCGGATTTCGGCTCGATCAGTTCCGGGAATTGCGCCGGCCCTACCTGATTTACGAGTGAGTTCCCGGCAAACCTATTTGCCCGGCGAATTCTTCTTTCGAAACCACTCGTAGCACACCAACGCCGCGCTGACCGATGCGTTTAACGATTCAACCTGGTTGGCCATCGGTATGCGGTAGTGAAAGTCGCACAGTTCGCCCGTCTTTTTACGGATGCCCGATCCCTCGCTACCAATAACGAACGCCAACGGCCGATCCGCCTCCATCTCCCAGAGTATCTGATCGGCGGCCTGGTCGAGACCGGCAACCCAGAACTTCTGATCTTTCAGTTGCCGGATCGCCTGGTTGAGATTGCCGGCACGTACAATGGGTATGCGGCCTGCAGTGCCGGCCGAAGTCTTCATGACGGTGGCATTGACCGGCGCCTGTCGATGTTTGGGGACGATCACGGCAGCCAGGTTTGCCGCAGCGGCGGATCTCAAAATGGCTCCGAAGTTCTGAGGATCTGCAATTTCATCGAGAAGAAGTACAGCCGTACCAGAGTCCGGTTCGAGCCTTTCAAGCCATTCACTGAAGTCGTGATAGGAAACCGGGCTGACCAGTGCTACCACGCCCTGGTCGTTTACCTGACCGACCAATTCAGCCAGTTTGCCGCCGGGGACAAAAGAGACCGGTATACGGTGTTGGGAGGCGAGGGACTCGATGTCGGCAATCGATCCTCCGCGCAGGTTTTTTCGGAGAAATACTTTTTCAACTTTATCCGGCCGGTTTCTGAGCTGTTCAATTAGCGGATTTTTTCCATAGATATATGCGGGTTGATCAGACATTATCTGTGTGTCGTATAGTTCATTTTATTGGGGCGAAACAGTTCACAGGGTGTGATCAGTCGTCCACAGAAGGTAATAAAGAGGCCGCCAACAGGGAACAGTCAATTGCTCTGCCGCAGATTCCGCGTCCATCTCATTAATACGTTTTTTAGTATACTTGCAGGAAGCGGCATCCTCAAGGACAGCAATTTCCTTGCAGACAGAAAGCGGTATTCTGAAGAGCAGCAATATCCTTTCAGGGCAGAATGCTTAATCAATGAAAGTCGAATATGTCATATACCAGCGAAGATCTTGAACGCATCAAAACATACGAAAAGGTACATATGAGGGGTGTGGATGAGGATGCCGGCACCGATGAAAAGATTGGGCACCTTCAGAAACGCGACAGAAGAAAATGGTATATGCTGATTTTTAACATACTGGTGATCTTCTTCTTTACCTATTCATACTATTTCGATCTCACCGCTTTAAGTGATACCATCTATATTCTGATTCTTGTAGTCTTTGCCATCAACGTACTGGTCATTTTTCTTCAGAAAAAACAGATTCGCGAACTGATCGATTTTTATCATTCCTCGTAAACGGCTGCTTCTTATAAATAGCCGCTCCTCATAAACAGCCGCTCATTAAAAAACCGCTGCTCTGAGGAACGATCTGGTTTGAATGGTACGCTGGAACCTGCTATTTTGCTTTATCCGTCAACCAAGCTCACGGCAGTACATGGCCACCAAATATATTTTTGTAACCGGAGGGGTTACATCTTCGCTGGGGAAAGGAATTATCTGCGCGTCACTGGGCCGCCTGCTTATTGCGCGAGGCCTTCGCGTAACGATTCAAAAGCTGGATCCCTATATCAATGTGGATCCCGGCACCATGAATCCCTACGAGCATGGTGAGGTTTATGTAACCGACGACGGAGCCGAAACCGATCTCGATCTGGGGCACTACGAACGGTTTCTCGATATTCGCACTTCTCAGACCAATAATGTGACGACCGGCCGGGTCTATAACGAGGTGATCCGGAAGGAGCGCGATGGAGAATATCTCGGAAAGACGGTGCAAGTGATTCCTCATATTACCGACGAGATCAAATCACATGTGCTGAAACTGGGAGAGTCGGGCGAGTACGACGTGGTGATTGTTGAGATTGGCGGGACAGTCGGTGATATCGAGAGCCTGCCCTATATTGAGGCGGTAAGGCAGCTCCGTTATGATGTAGGACGGCATAATACACTGTCGATCCATCTCACACTGGTACCATATCTGGCCGCGGCGGGAGAGCTGAAGACCAAACCGACTCAGCACTCGGTCAGGACCCTTTCCGAGAGCGGATTGAGCCCCGACATGCTGGTCTGCCGCTCCGAATATCCGCTGGACGATAGTATACGGCTGAAGATCGCCCAGTTCTGCAACGTCGATATCGAGGATGTCATCGCTTCACTGGATGCCGACAGCATTTACGAAGTGCCGCTGCTGATGCAGGAAGAGGGCCTGGACAGCCGGGTGATTGAAAAATTACAACTCGAGGCGGAAGAACCGAATCTGGAACTGTGGATCCGCTTTGTTGAAAAGATCAAGTATCCAAAATACAAAGTCCGCATCGCTCTGGTTGGAAAATATGTGGAGCACAGAGATGCCTATAAATCGATTGTGGAGGCGTTGATTCATGGTGGTGCGGCCAATGACTGCCAGGTAGATATTGAATGGATTCAATCCGATTTTGTGACCAGGGACAATGTCGAAAAGAAACTGGCTGAAGCGGATGGGATCCTGGTTGCTCCCGGTTTTGGCGATCGGGGTATTGAAGGGAAAGTGGAAGCTGTTCGGTTTGCCCGGGAGAAGATGATACCGTTTTTCGGCATCTGTCTGGGAATGCAGTGCTCTGTTGTTGAATATGCGCGCAATGTGTGCGGGGAAAAAGAAGCGGACAGCACCGAGTTTAACAAAAAGAGCAGCTACCCGATTATCGATGTGATGCCCGAACAGAAAGAGCTGCTCGATACCGGCGGAACCATGCGGCTTGGAAAATATGCCTGTAAACTGGAAGCCGGTTCCAGGGCGTATCAAGCCTACGGGGAAGAGCTGATTTGGGAGCGCCATCGACACCGATACGAGGTCAATAACCGATATCGAAAGGATCTGGAGAAGGGGGGGATGGTACTTGCTGGTATCAATCCCGAGCGCGACCTGGTGGAGATCGTGGAGATACCGGAACATCCCTGGTTTATCGGTGTGCAGTTTCATCCGGAATTGAAAAGTACAGTTAGCAAGCCCCATCCGCTCTTTGTCTGCTTTGTAGAAAAAGCACTTGAGAAGGCGGGAAGCGGGCTGGAATCCAGTGTAAAAAAAGCCGATCAGGTCATTTGACACCTTTGAAGCCAAATTCGGGCGGACAACAAATTCACCTGCGTTCGTGTGGATTGATTACAAAAGGCGATCATTTGCTGCTGGTTCAGCTTCGATCTCCGGTTAGAGAGAATCCTATATGGATTCCGCCGGGAGGGAGGCCAAAGCCAGGTGAGCCGGTCAGAGCGGCACTCGAGCGCGAAATAACTGAAGAGACCGGACTTACTGTTTGTTCCGGCCGGCTCTCATTCATCCATCAACTTATCGAGTTTCCGCTTCATGCTCTGGAGTTCTATTTTTTGTGTGAAGTTACAGGAGGTGAACTTAAACTCGGTAACGATCCTGAGCGAAATAGTGAGGGACAGATATTGCTGGACCTGGCTTACATTCCATTCGGCAGGCTCTCAGAGCTGGCAGTATATCCGGAAATCCTCAGGGAACGAGCCGAAGAGTTGACCCGCCCAAATGGAGAAGTTGTTACCTTGATGTGAGTTTAGGTGAAACCATTAGCTTCGTATATTCGACCACATTCACTTTTAAAGGAATTCCTACAGTTATGAAACGATTGATTTTTTTATTGGTAACTCTTGTGTTGATCAGTAGCTGCGAACGTGAGGGAGGCGAGGTGACCATTCTCCACGAGATCACTGGATATACTATTCAGGATAACCAGCTTGTAGAGTTCGAAGCGATCGCGTTCAGAGATGGTAAAGTGCTGGGGATTGGTACCTACCATCAACTTGGTGTCGACCATCCGGATGCAACTGAAATATCCGGTAATGGGGCTACCCTCCTGCCCGGACTGATAGACGCTCACGTACATGTTATGGGGCTTGGCTTTCAGGAAATGGATGTGGATGTAGCCGGAATCAGATCTCTCGAAGAGACCCTTGAAAAGGTACAAAGGCATGCCGAAGAGAACCCGGAGCTGGAGTGGATTCTCGGCCGGGGCTGGAATCAGGTGCTTTGGGAAGAGAATGAATTTCCGACGGCAGCAGATCTCGACCGGGTTGTCGACGACCGTCCGGTCTGGCTGAGACGGGTTGACGGTCATGCTGCGTGGGCCAACACAAAAGCGATGGAGTTGGCGGGAATCACAGCGGATACTCCCGACCCCCAGGGCGGACGTATCATCCGGGATGACGAAGGAGAGGCAACCGGAGTATTTATCGATACGGCGATGAGGTACATATCCGGCGAAGTGCCGGAACGAACGCCTGAAGAGCGTGAACGCGCACTGGAGCTGGCACTGGATAAAATGGCGGCCAACGGATTGACCAGCGTCCATGATGCCCGCATCGGCGTGGATGACTGGGAACTTTATACCCGTTTTGCCGACGAAGGACGGTTGAAGACCCGAATTTATGCGATGATCGGCGGTACCGGGGAAACGTTTGATATATTGGCATCCGACGGGCCGATCGAAAGCTATGCAGATGATATGCTTGCCCTGCGAAGTGTTAAAATATCGTCCGACGGCGCACTTGGAAGCCGGGGAGCTGCACTTCTTGAAGATTACGATGATGAACCGGGGAATCAAGGTCTGCTCTTTTTTGACCAGGAAGAGTTGAACGAAATGGTTTTAAAAGGAGCTTCCAACGGGTTCCAGATGAATATTCATGCGATCGGTGATGCGGCAAATCGTCAGGTTCTGAATGCATTTGAGTATGCTCGGGATGAACTTGGCGATCAGGGGCTCCGCCATCGGATTGAACATGCTCAGATTGTCCATCCGGACGACTTTTCAAGGTTTGTAGAGTTGGATGTGATCGCTTCGATGCAGCCGATACACGCAACCAGCGATATGAACATGGCCGAAGACCGTGTAGGGCAGGAGCGCATACCGGGTGCTTATGCCTGGCAGAGATTTCTCAACCAGGGTACTGTGATTGCCGGAGGATCCGATTTTCCCGTTGAACCGGTCAATCCTTTTTATGGTCTATACGCCGCTGTAACCCGGCAGGACCACGACGGAAATCCGCCCAATGGCTGGTATCCGGAGCAGGCATTGAGCCGGTTTGAAACATTAAGCGCATTTACCATCGATGCGGCATTTGCCGCCCACCAGGAAGACCTGCTGGGTACCCTGGAGCCAGGCAAGTGGGCAGATTTTATTCTGATCGACAGGGATTTCTTTGAAGTGGACCCATCAGAAATCTGGCAGACGCAGGTTCTGGAGACCTGGGTGGCCGGTGAACGGGTTTACACTGCGGACTGAATTATGAAGGTTCGGGTCGAGCAGCTCAATCCGATAGTGGGTGCGATTTCTGAAAATCGCACCTCGATTCTTCAGTCGTATCAGCGCGCCCGACAGGATGGGATTGACCTGTTGATTGTGCCGGAAATGGTATTAACCGGCTATCCGGCTGAGGATCTGCTCGAAAACCGTACCTTTCGCAGACATTGCTACCAGTCCAATGAGGAGATCATATCCAGTACGTCAGAAACGGCTCTGCTCTTCGGTTCGCTGACTGAAAACCCCTCGGCATTCGGAAGGAAAATGTTCAACTCCGCATTACTCTGCCGCAACGGAGAGTTGTTGGGGAAGGCTGACAAGCTTCTTCTTCCGACCTACGACATCTTTGATGATCTGCGCTACTTTGAGCCCGCCCGCCAGGTGGAGTGTCTTGAGATCGACGGGTATCGGCTCGGAGTCACCATATGTGAGGATATCTGGTACAATCAAAATCAGGTACAGTATCACTTCTACGACCGAAATCCGGCAAAGGAATTGAAAGAACAAGGTGCAGCTGCAATCGTCAACATCTCGGCATCCCCGTACAACCGGGGCAAGCATGCAGGCCGTCTTGAGATGCTTCGCTATCACACAAAACAGCTTGGCTTGCCGATCTTCTACAGCAATCAGACGGGTGGTCAGTCAGATGT
>SLKI01000051.1 GCA_007134695.1 Balneolaceae bacterium | reverse complement strand
TGTTCCATCGCCTCCGGTAGGAAGCCAACACTAGGCTGTTGCTTGTGGTCTCGGTGGCCTCGGCGCTGATGGTGTTGGCGCCTGTGGTCAGCGGGAACATCCGGCTCCCGGGCTTGAGCTGGCGCCATGGCTCGTTGTTCTTGATCACGAGCTTCTCGCCCGGGCGTGTGTCGATGTGCAGGAGGTCCTCAGAGCCCAGGTCGATCTCACCGAAGTCGAGGTACAGCCCGGACGACTGGTTCGTGATCTTGAGCGCCTCCATCGGCCCACGGATGGTCCAGCGCAGCCAGGTGTCGGCGTGGCCGTCGTTGTCGATGGTGATCTCTTCGAAGGTGTCACCCGCCGACAGCGTCATCGGCATCATCGGGAAGAAGGCAGGCGCCTCTGCGGTGAACACCTGGTCGGTGGTTTCGCGGTCGTACCAGTAGGGGTCGTGGGCTCGGAACACCACCATCGCCCGGCGCCCGTTGCTCCCGCCAGCGTCGAGGTCCTCGTTGCCCTCCAGCCCCTCCTTGTAGCGACAGGTCAGCTCGCGCTCCTGGCCATTGCGGATGCTCCGGAGCATTCCGTCGCCCCGGAGCGGGTTGAACAGCCCGGTGAAGTGGTCCAGCGCGGACCGGAACTCGGCTTCAGTCTTGGCCGTGATGAACAACGGCAGCTCGACCTCACGAGACAGCACCTTGATCGCCGACAGCCTCGTGCCGAACTCGCCCACGACCTCTTCCTCGATGTGACGGAAGGCGGGCATGTCTCGCCCCAGGACGCCCCACTGGACGAACACGTTGGGCTGGGCGAGCAGGTCCTGTTCGGCACCAGAAGGATCGACCCAGACGAGCCGTTCATCGACCATTCATGACCTCCATGCGGCGCAGCTTGGCGACGATCTCTCCAGCGGTCTCCTCTGGGTCCATCGAGCCATCGATGTCGAAGTGGTTGTTAGTCTCACCCCGGCCCTGCTCCAGCATGCGCTCGTTGACACGTAGCAGCTTCTCTAAGAGGCGATCGAGCTCGCCCCCACCGCTACCCTGAGCCGAGCTACCGCTGGCCAGCCCTGCCAGGCTGCTGGCCACCTGTGGGCTCTCAGCCAGGTCCCGGAGCCCAGCGACAGCCTTCTCCGCGTCGTCGCTGCCCTCGATGCCCCGGGCGACACCCTCGACCACGGGTGCACCGACCTCGTCGGCGAACAGCCGAGACGGGCTGCCGATGGACAGCGCGTCGCGCGCGGCGCTCACCGCGTCACTCGCCATCGAGCGCATCCGGCTCATCAGGTTGCTGGCGGCTCCGGTCACGCCGTCGATGATGCCTTGCACCATGTCGCGTCCCACGCTGGTGAAGCGCCCTGCCAGCCCGCTGAGCGCGCTGATCATCTGTCCGGGCAGCTCAGTCACCCGGTCGCGGATGGTGTTGATGCCGTTGACGAAGGTCTCGCGCGCCGAGTTGATGCCGTCTGAGATGGACGAGCGAACGCTGTCCATGGCGCCGGTGATGGCACCGGTGATGGTGTCCCACACGCTGGAGGCAGTCGAGGAGATGGCGTCCAACGTGGACGACCAGACGTCCTGGGCTGCCTGGATGCCGGAGGAGATGGCCTCCTGGACTGCGTCGATGGCCGCCGAGATGTTGTTGGTGATCGTGTCCCAGATCGAGCTGGCCAGGTCGCTGATGGCGTTCATGGCCGCGTCCCACACGCCCTGGATGGCGCTGGTGGCAGCCTCGACGACGCCCTGGATGGTGTTGAGCGTGGACTCGATGACACCGCTGATGGCGTTCCAGATGCCTTCGGCGATACCCTTGATGCCCTCCCAGACACGCTCCCAGTCACCGGTGAGCGCGCCTGCGAACACATCCCACACGCCCATGATGACGTCGAGCGCGCCCTCGATGACAGAGACGATGGCGTTCCAGATGCCTTCGGCGATGGACAGCACCGCGTCGAAGGTTCCGGACCAGATCGACTGGAGCGCGGGCAGCACCGCGTCGAAGACACTGCGGATGACGTCCATAGCAGTGGAGATCACGTTGCTGATGGTGTCCCAAGCGGAGCGGACGAAGTTGATGATGTCCTCGCCCCACCGGTCCCACGCGGCAACAGACCAGCTGATGACCTCGACCATGATGGCCCGGAGCACCTCAACGGCACCACCCACGATGCCTTGGATGTCCTCCCAGACCACGCTCGCGATCTCCTGGATGCGCTCCCACACTCCACCCAGACCCTCGAACCGCTCGCCCAGCCCGGACAGCACCTCGCGGAGCGTCTCGAAGATGCTCGTGCCTCCGGAGATGGTCTCCCACAAGCTCTGCGCGCGCTCGGTCATGTTGTTCCAGAAGCCCAGGATGGCCTCGACAGCCGAGGACACTGCGCCCCGGATGGTGTCCCACACACTGAGGACGATGTCCCGGAAGGTCTCGCTGTTGCGCCAGGCGTAGGTGACGCCCGCGACCAGCGCCGCGATGACGCCCACCACTGCCAACACTGGTGCGCTGACCGCGCCCATGGCTGCTGCTACTGCGCCCTTGGCGATGGCCAGTCCCCGGGCAGCCAAGCTCACGCCCCGGATGGCTGGCCCGAGCGCGATCATCACCGGCGCGAGCTGGCCCGCGATGTCTACCAACGGGCCAAAGCGCATCATCAGGTCCTGGGCTGAGGCCTGGAGCTCCTGGAGCGGTGTCTGGGCGTCAGCGTGGATGTCCGCGTTGTCTTGGATGACGTCACCGGACTCGCCCACTGCCTGGGTGTACTCGTCGAACGTGTCTTGGCTCAGGCCCAGCGTGTCGAGCATCTCGCCCAGGTCGCCGTCAGCTTCGTTGACTGCCTGGCGGAACTCGGTGCGCGCGGTGCGCCCGGACATGCCGAGCTCGTGCTCTAGCGCGCCGAGGATGCCCGCTGTGTCGTCAACGTCCATCCCCATCTCGCGGAGCTCCGGGCCAGCCCGGTCGATGAAGTTGTTGAAGTCACTGACGTCGCTGGAGGTCTCCTGAGCGATGTAGCCGAAGGCGTCGAGCGCCTCTGCCTCGTTGCCCGCGTCGATGCCGATGGCCCGGAGCGCAGCTCCACCTTCGGCAAGCACATCGCTGGACTCGCCCGTGGCGTCGCCGACCATGTCCCAGAACTCAGCGTAGTCACGGAGGCCTTCAGCCGACTCGATGCCCTGCTGACGCCCGGTCTCCATGAGCCCGATGACCTCGTCCAGAGGGAACGTGGCGTCGGACATGTCCGTGGCCATGCTCCGGAACTCATCGCTGGAGACCTCTGTGGAGTTGGCCAGCCGGGCGAGTCCCTCCTCCAGAGGGGCCTGGCTGCGAGCGAAGCCTTCTGCTGCCCCGCCTGCTGCCCCGGCAGCTAGCGTGATCTCCTTCCAATTGGAGACGAGGGTGTCAGCGGCCTGGCTGCCTGTGTCCGCCACCTGATCCATGACGTCGCTGGCCGCGTCCTGGGCTTGGATCAGAATGTCGACTACTGCGTTGGCCACGGTGGCGCTCCTTGGCTCGTCGCCGTAGGTCGCTGGTGTTGGCCTTCTTCGTGCTCTGGCTGCGCCGGTTCATCTCGGCGTGGGCCTCGATGAGGAACGCTCGCTGCAATGGTGTCAGGTCTCGTGCCCGTGTCTCCAGCGGTACATCAGCCCTCACAACCAGAACAGCGAGTTCCTGGCCAGCCTCACTCGTCAGGAAAGGACTGTGCCGCTTCGGCTGCCTCCTCCTCGTCGGCGCGGTAGCGCTTGCGGATCTTGCTGGCGATCTCGGAGGTCGCCCCGGGTGGCATGCCCTGGACCTCCTCGGGCGTCCACTTCTCGCCGCTGTGGCTCAGGGCCTTGGCCACGAGCCAGCAGTTGGCGCTGTAGATGTTGTTGTGGCTGGCGTAGAGGTCGACATTGAGCATGCCGTCCTCGCTGCTCTGGTTGGCTGGCTGAGTGACGCTCTGGCCCTTGACACGCCGAGCCTGCCACGAGGACATCTCGCCGTCCGTCATCTGGCGCAGAGCGACCTTCCCACCCAGGGCCTCGATGTGCTCCTCGTAGGTGATCTCTCCACCATTGAGGATCTGGTCCTTGGTGAGGATGTCGCCGTTACTCATTCAGTGCCCCTTCATCATTCTTGACCATTGCGTGGATCTCTGTGTCGCGACCGTCGACCTCCCCGAGGAAGGCCATCGCCTCGACAGACTGCTCGATGTTGTCGCGCCCGGAGGGCTGGGTTTCGACGTTCCCGTAGATCACCCGTGGGAAGGTGAGCTCGGCGTTGCCGTCGTCGCCCGCGTCGAGCGTGACGACCATCTCGAACTCCTCCGGGCCTTCCTCGGAAGGGCCGTCGTTGTCTCCCCAGAACCGCTGGAGCTCGGACATGTCGTCGAACCAGAGTTCCATCGAGACGTCGACATTGCGCTCGCTGGCGGGCATGCGGTACGGGTGCCGCGAGCCCAGTCCGCGCCCGTCCTCCGCGTCGACGTTGTTGTCGATCTCGATCTCCAGGGAGCGCACTTTGGCCGCCACGTCGCTGCCAGCGATGGTCATGCCGACCTCGTGGAACGCAATCGGGTAGCTCTCACGGAGCAAGAGCTCGCTCAGGTCCTTGACGTCGTAGCGGTGGTCCCGGGCAGCAGCCACTTCCATGGAGACCGTGAGGAACTCGTCCTCGACCTCCAGCGTGAGGCTGTTGACCGTGGCACCGGTGAAGACGTGCTCGAACAGGTCCTTGCCCAGCCGGGCACAGAAGGTCGGTAGGTCCCGGCGCGACGAACCCCAGATGTGGTGCTCGTCGTCGGCATCATCGAAGCTGTAGCCACCCAGCGCCCAGTACAGCACCCAGGAGAGGGTCTTGATGTCGGTGGCGAACTCGATGTCGCCGCTGGGAGCGTAGAAGCCCGGGCGCCAGAGGTTCCTGGACCGCCCGATGCCGCCACCGTAGGTCATGATGGAGTCGTCGCCCGGCGCGTCCAGCGATGAGCTCGCGATGTCCACGTGGAACGTGGCCTCGCTGGGCTCGTCGTCGAACTCAGACTCAGGCGCGAAGCCAGCGTAGCGCAAGATCTCGTCAGGCATTGCCTATCCCTCCAGGAGAAGGTTCGCTGTGACCACTGCGTCAGCCCAGAACAGCGTCTTCTTGTCGTTGGTCATCCGTGGGTTGGCGGAGAACGAGGTACTGCGCACGTCACGCACCGTACCTCGCATCCCCAACGTCCTGTCGCTCAACACTGCGCTCCGCGCCTGTGCGGCCATCTTCCGAGCACGATCGTAGCCTTCAGTGGGGTCGTTGTCGTAGACGAACGCCGCAAGCACGATGGGCATCGACCACTCCTCGCGGAGCGCGGTGTTGACGTGCTGGCAGGTCATCTCCTCGTGCCAGACCCACAGAGCTGGCGGCTCAGGAGGAGGGCTGGCCCGGTCGCCCCGGACGATGGTCTTGATGTCCTCCAGGTCGTTGAGCTGGGCGATGACCGCGTCCAACACCGCGTCAGTGGCGTCCTCCAGCTTCATGAGGGCATCTTCTCCTCGATGGCCTGGCGCGCGAACTCGCTCGTGCGCGCCTTGGCTCGGTCGATGGCCCGCTCGTGGAAGGGATTGGCCTCAGTGCCAGGGTGCTCGACGCGCCGGGCGAACACCACTGCTCCTCCCACCTCGAACCTGAGCGCCCGGGCAGCTACCGGCACGATGGTCCGTGGGCCGGACCCTTCCATGACGGCAGCAGCGTACTCGACGTTGGTGTACACAGACCAGGTGAGCTGGTCGCGCTGAGAGATGTTCCACGAGCCCATGAGCCGACCGTGGTCGACTGGTGACTCTTGGCCAACATTGCGCAACACTTCCTGGGCCATGAGCTCAGTCGCGCGCCCGACAGCCTGGACAACACTGTCGCTCAGCGCGTGGAGATCTTCAACGCCCGAGATCTCAGCGCTCATCGTGCGCCCATCCGCCAGCCATGGTCATGTTGAAGCGTGGCTTGGCAGGGTAGGTCTTGAGCTCGCGCAGCAGCTCTGGGGTCATCGCCCGGGCCTCAACAGCCTGGACCGTCCACTCGTCCACCCTGATGACGGGCGCCTCGCGCTGGTGTCGCGCCGCGTTGATCAGGTTGGCTACCGCGCGGTTGGCGATGGAGCTGATGCCCGCGTGCTCCGCAGGAAAGCTCCTATTCCGGTGCGCCTCGATGAGGTCGCTCACCGCTGTCAGCCACTTGTCGACCAGGTCGGTGAGCGCCTGGTCGTCGTCCAGAGAAAGGTGCTCGGGCCTCACGCCCGTCAGAGAGATGACCTCACCCGCGTCGCCGTAGACCTGCTCAGGCATGGCTCCCTCCTCTGTAGCGGTGGGTGGCGATGACGCCCTTCCCTCACGTCACCGCCACCCTACCGTGGCGCCGGGTCCTCTAGACCTCTTCCTCTTCGAAGAAGGCCACGAGGCCCTGGAACAGCTCGTCGCGAGTGCTGGTTTCACCCATTCCCAGCCCGTAGCGCTCAGCTACTTCGACGAGCTCACCCTTGCGCATTCCGCGGAGCTCAGTCACCGTGGGAGGTTCCTCGGACCACTCGTCCTCGTCCTCGTCCTCGATGACCTTCGTGACTGCCTCTTCGGTAACGTCGCCACCTTCGACAGCGCTCACGCGGAGGCTCTTGGGCGCGCGCAGCTCCCGCTCGCGGCGGTCGCTGATCACCACGCGCTTCTTGGACTTGGGAGGGAAGGTTCTGCCCGCACGGCTGACCGCGCGCTTGCTCACGTTCTCGACGTCGAATGCCTTGTTGGCCATGGTTCCTCCTGCTGGGTGGCTGGTGGCCCGGGCGCGAAGCCCGAGCGAACAGCTAGGTCCGTGTTCGCCCGGGCCTCACCACCTCACTAGTCGGTGTCCTCCTCGCGCTCCAGGAACGCCACGACGCCCGCTTCCTCGTCCTCGTAGTGCACGTCTGCCTCGACCGTGAGGACGAAGTCGGTGCGCCGGGACTTGGCCTCGCGCTCGTCCTCGACCGTCACCTCGTGGAAGACGCCCCAGGCCATGTTGTCCGGGTGCTGCAGCATGGCGACGCGCCCGGAGACGTAGCTGTTGTCTGCGTCCTTCGCCCGGCTCAGGAGCGGAACGTAGACGACCGGGATGCCCGCGAAGGTCGGGGAGGTCATGCCCTCGGCGTAGGCTCGGTCACCGAGGTCCGTCTCGCGGTCGCGGAGGTGCTTGCGGTAGTCGTTGAGGAGCTCCCAGTCGACGTAGAAGCGCCACTCACTGGGGTCGCCCAGGTAGCGCTTGGGGAGCGCCTCCAGGAGACCGTCGAGGGTGTTGTATGCCTTCTCCGGGTCGCTGTCTCCAGAGATGTCGTCCTCCCAGAGGACGTTCTCGCAGAGCTTGGCCCAGCCGTCGATCTGCGCGAGCACCTCGTCGGTGCTCTCGTCGATCTCGGTGTCGCCGAAGATGGCGAGCTCTTCGAGGTCACGGCCAGCGGCCTCACCGAACAGGTCGATGAGCGTGTTCGTGAAGTCCTCGCGCTCGATGTTGCGTCGGAGCGCCCGGTCGCTCAGGCTGGTGACAGCCTGGAACTCCTCGACGACGAGCTTGTTGGTCCAGGTCTTCGGAGCAGCGAAGTCGTCGGTGCCCAGCGTCTGCCGGTCACCGTCCTTCTTGCCCGAGCGCAG
>SLKI01000012.1 GCA_007134695.1 Balneolaceae bacterium | reverse complement strand
TTCTATGCCTGGCGGCCAGCTGGTATCCTTCGATTCGCGCCGCTTCTGTCCAGCCTGCTGATGCGGTGAGGTATGAGTGATGAGCTGATAGCTCAAGGCTGAAAGCTGAAAGTTCGGGCTAGTAACGAGCGTGGCGAAGCGTGCACCATGCAAGGCTCATCGACGAGTCAGAGCCGGTGCTCTGACAAGGTGTTGCAATGCATCAGGGCGCTGATTACCTGAAAAAGACGAGACGATACGGCCTCACCCTTTGTCCTGCCCGAGAAGCTTTGGAGTGTGAGGCGTCTCGCAGCTCCGGAGTGAGCCGCGTTAAAAAATATTCACGCCTGGTGACTCCCACTGAAAAGTAACCGGTCGACTCCAGAAGCAATAAACCCGGAAACGATTCTGTACCAGAAGGCCCTTTGAATATTTTAGCGGTGAACATAGGAGCTGAGCCGAGCAGTCCAGGCCTTCGGAGCAGGACAAAGGAGAGGAGGCCGTGCTTTTAGCCTTCAGCTTTTAGCTTTCAGCTTATTTCTAGCCCTCAAAAGTATCCGGCAGGTCGTTTTCGTAAAGCACCACATCCCCATCCTCAGCGTAGCTGCGGACAATCTCATTGGCTTCAAAGAGTGAATTGACAGTTCGGACATCGGTCGTATCGCCGGCGGACTGGCGGATTCCATCCAGAATCGGTGCCGTCTGCTTCTGGCCAACCAGGATCACCAGGTCGAGGCTCGATTTGCCGATCAGTTCGCCGAAGCTTCGGTTTTCCTTCTCCTGAAGCTTTCCAAGCTCGATCATTCCGGGTGTTACAATAATCTTTCTGCCGCTGGGAAAGGAGGTAAGGATTTCGAGTGCATGTCTTGCGCCGATCGGGTTGGAATTAAACGCATCATCGATCACCGTCAGCCCGTTTTGCTTTTTGAGTTCAAGACGATGCTCGACCGGAGAAATTTTGCCGGCGGCCGACGCCATGGTTGCAAGCCGAATATTAAATCGCCCGGCAACAGCGGCGGCGAGGAGAAAGTTCTGCACATTGTGCCGGCCGAGCAGTTTCATATGGATCTCCTGTCGCTCTTGAACTCTGCCGTTGTTCATGCGGTTGAGGCTGAACCGAGTTCCTTCCTGGTCGTAATGGATCTCCCCGGCCCGGAGCCCGCCATGCTCAACTCCGGCCAGTTCCACCTCCACATCCTCCCTGAGTTCTGCAAGTCGGGCCACATTCTCATCATCTGCGTTCAGGACCAGCAAACCGTCGGGGTAAAGCTCCTTGGCAAGTGTCGATTTTTCCCGGATGATCGCTTCCTGTGAACCAAATGTTTCCAGATGCGCTTTGCCCATATTGGTAATTACGGCTACATGAGGCCGGGCAATTTGGCAAAGTTCCCGGATATTCCCCTCGTATCTAGCCCCCATCTCAAGCAGCAAAATCTGGTGCCGGTTATTCAGATGATCATTGATCACTTTACAGATGCCCATCGGGGTATTGAAGCTGCCGGGCGGAACACATACTTCATATCGCTCTTTCAGCAGGGCTCCGGTGATAAATTTGGTGCTGGTTTTACCATAACTTCCCGTAATAGCGATGATTTTCAGATCAGGCATCTCCTTCAGCTTTCTGCGGGCCCTGTTTTTAAACCGTCTGTGAAACAACCATTCCATGGGCAAGTTGATCCAAGCGGCAAAAATCAGAAACATCGGAATGGTGATATCGACCAGCATCAGGCCGAAAAAGAGAAAGTAGGGGTCGAAAAGCATCAGAGTTGCAGCCGACTGCCGAATATGAATCGGTGTGTTGAGAAGGCGTCCGGTGTAGGCCATCTCAATAATGATGAAGGTGAAAAAAAGTACCAGGACCGCGTGAGTGAAGGCCAGTCGAATCATTCTTGGAGTGTACACGAGCGGCTTTTTTTGCCGATCTCTGCGAAATCGTTGAATAGAGCCAAACCAGAATAGTGCGAAAACCGACAGAATAAGAGTCACTGAGGTGATAGTGATTCTGCCCGAAAGAAAGAAGAGCAGAGAGAAGAGAACGAGGAGAAATAGAAAGTGTTCAGGCAGCAGGATGCGGCTGTAAAAATGGTTCATCAGCCATCTGAAAAACTCTCCTGTTTTATATCCGTTTTGCTGAATCATCTGATGAAAATATCGAACCCTTGAAAAGGAGTGCCTCAGCATCACAAGGCCGGCGAGAATCAGAAGGACATTCAGAAAGATGTAATAGGTATTCAAGGTGAAAGTACGTTATGTTTGTCGTCGTTCGATTCTGAGCGGGGCAACGGTTATATTTAACAGCTGTCATTCTGCTTTTTCAGGTAACGTCAAAAACGGCAGAAAAAGCAGCCACAAGGAAAATAAAACAAGAAAAAATATATGAAATTAATCATCCCGATGGCAGGCAGGGGTACCCGGGTGCGCCCCCACTCACACACAACACCCAAACCGCTGCTTCCTGTGGCGGGGACTATGATCGTCGAGAGGATCGTTGAGACATTTGCCCGTACGCTGGATCGGAAAATTGAGGAGATTGTCTATATTCTCGGGCCCGACTTCGGACGGGAAATCAGAGAGACTCTGTCTGAGATGAGTGAACGACAGCAAGCCAGGGCAACGTTTCGGGTTCAGGAAGTTGCACTGGGCACCGCTCACGCCGTGTACTCTGCAGAGCAGGATCTGTCCGGCGAAGTGATCATCGTCTTTGCAGATACAATTTTCGATACAACCGGAATCGTGGACCTGGAAGGGGCAGACAGCGTGATCTGGCTCAAGGAGGTCGAAGACCCTTCCCGGTTCGGAGTGGCAGTGCACAAGGGTGAAACAATTACCGACTTTGTGGAAAAACCGAGTGAGCCGATTTCGAACCTCGCCATCATCGGCGTTTACTACTTCAAAGAGGGTGAAGCGCTGAAAAAGGAGATCAAGTACCTTCTCGACAACAATTTAACGGGCCACGGCGGTGAGTATCAGCTGACCGATGCGTTGGACCGGATGCTCAAGGATGGTAAAACGTTTAAGAAAGCAACGGTTGATGAATGGCTTGACTGCGGGACTATAGACGCGTGGCTCGATACAACAGGGCATATTCTTGAAAAAGAGAATCCTTCGTGGGAAAACAGGGCGTGTCCGGAGTCGAAGATCACCCCTCCCGTTTATATCGGTGAAGGGGTTAGAATTGCCGGCAGCGAAGTGGGTCCGAACGTAAGTATCGAGAGCGGTACACAGATCGAAAACTCTGTAATCCGGAACACCATTATTCAGCACGACGCGGAGATAAAAAACAGCAATCTTCACGATTCGACGATCGGCAACCACACCGTTCTGGAGAGCCAGACGGGGGTTGTTCATCTTGGAGATCACTCAACTGTGAAGGTGCTCAAGTAGAATCAGACGTTTGAAAGAGATACCCGATAGACATAAGGAAATTTTTCAGGTCGTCGGCCGTGCGGCAGATGAAATAGAACAGCCCGCTTATGTGGTGGGGGGATATGTTCGTGACTACTTTTTGGGCCGACTGCCGGAGAGCGGGAAGATGGATATTGATTTTGTGACCGTCGGCTCCGGGATCGAACTTGCAGAAAAGGCTGCGGAGCTTCTCGGAGCCAAAAAGGTTGCAGTTTTCAAACGGTTCGGTACTGCACAGGTACATATCGACGATCTTGACCTGGAGTTTGTCGGTGCCCGCAAAGAGAGTTATCGGCGGGATTCCCGCAAACCGGTGGTTGAGGATGGAACACTGGAGGATGACCAGAAACGACGGGATCTGACGATCAATACACTCTCCTGGTCGCTGAATCCAGATTCGTTTGGAGTTCTTGTGGACCCTTTTAACGGGGTACAGGACCTGAAGCGTAAACGGATTCGTACACCGGTTGATCCTTTCAGTACCTTCGACGACGATCCGCTGAGGATGATGCGGGCGGTACGTTTTGCAAGTCAGCTTCAGTTTCGAATTGAAGAAAATACCCATAAAGCGATCGTGGAGATGGCTCCCCGGCTGGAGATCATCTCGAAAGAGCGAATTGCCGATGAGCTCAACAAGATTGTGATGAGTCCGAAACCGTCGGTCGGATTCAAGCTGCTGCTGGAGTCTCGCCTTCTCGAACAGTTTTTTCCCGAAATGGCCCGCCTGAAAGGGGTGGACGAAGTGAAGGGAGTGCGCCATAAAGACAACTTCTGGCATACCCTGGAGGTACTGGACAATGTAGCGGAGGTTTCTGATAATCTCTGGCTTCGCTGGGCGGCGATTATGCACGATATTGCAAAACCGCCGACCAAAAAGTTTGTCGAGGGTGCCGGCTGGACTTTTCACGGCCATGATGCTCTCGGGGCGAAGTGGGTGCCCCGGATTTTCCGGCGGCTCGGACTGCCTCTGGATGAAAGAATGAGATTTGTCAGGAAGTTGGTACGCCTTCACCTCAGGCCGATTGCACTGGTGTCTGAGGAGGTGAGTGACAGTGCCATCCGGCGGCTGATCTATGAAGCGGGCAACGATCTGGATGATCTGATGGCCCTCTGCAGGGCGGATATTACCAGCAAGAATGAGAAAAAGGTGAAACAGTACCTGGCCAACTTCGACAAGGTCGAAAGACGAATTCAGGAGGTTGAAGAACTGGATCGAATCCGAAACTGGAAAAATCCGGTCAGCGGAGAGGATATCATGAACGAGCTCGGTGTTGGCGAGGGGCCGGTGATCGGCAAGATCAAGGAGGCGGTCAAGGAGGCTATACTGGAGGGTGAAATACCGAATGAACGCAAGGAAGCGCTGGACTATATGAAAAAAATTTCGGACCGATATCTTGAAAAAAAGAATTCGTAACCAACAGCCGGGAAGTCAGCAGCAGCATAAAAGTTCGGATCATCTCATAATCGGGGAGGAACCATGAGCTGGCTGGCCTACTCCTACGGAAAAATCAACCTGGGACTATATGTTCTGGAGCGTTTGCCCACCGGCTATCACCGAATCGAGACGGGTTTCTGCTTTATTGAATGGAAAGACCGGTTTACCGTTCGGCCTTCAGACTCCTACAGCCTGCAGCTTTCAGACCCTTCGCTGCCGGGCGGCGGGGAGAACCTGATTACTCAAGCTTATCGTGCTTTTGATCAATATGTAGGGCTCCATCAACATTATCGTTTCGAAGTAACAAAAAACATTCCTGCCGGTGCCGGCCTGGGAGGGGGCAGCAGCAATGCCGCCCTGACATTCCGAATCTTGAACAAACTGGAAAAAGCCGGCCTGGATGAGGAGGACCTGATCGACCTGAGCCGGAATCTGGGGTCGGATATCGCATTCTTCATCCGGGGAAAACCGGGTATCGGAACCGGTTTGGGCCAGGAGATCGAACCTCTTGAGATTCAGCCCGACGCCTGGATACTCACGATCTATCCGGGCTTTGAAAGCTCGACGGCAGAGGCATACGAAATTTGTCAACCCAACCCCGAACCGAACATGTCGCTTCGGTCCATTCTCACGAATGAACCAAGAGACGAGTGGCGGTATCTGCTTCAAAACGACCTGGAACCTCCGGTGGTGGCTCACCATGATATGGTGGGCAACATCCGGGATCAGCTTTATGAACTGGGTGCTGAGTATGCATCGATGAGTGGAAGCGGTTCCGCGGTTTACGGAATTTTTGAACAGGATTTTGTTGCAATTCAGGCCTACGAGTCGTTTCATGAGTTAGGGTTTCAGGCAAACCTGACGAGACCTGGTTTTCAACCTGACCAGGGTATCTATTTAAAGGAGAATTCGGCCTAGTACGGATAGATCTGTAACTGCCACGACCATCACCCTTCAAGAATCGCTGCAAATCATGGTTAAAAGAAATGGAATTTACCCCCGGTCCGGAATGGGCGTCGATGACTTTCGTGAAGATATCATCGAACACCTGCGATACACACTGGCCAAAGACCAATTTTCCAAAACGCGATGGGACAACTATCGGAGTATAGTCCTCACCCTGCTCGACCGGCTGCATGACCGCTGGCTCGATACCCAGCAATCCTACTACGAGCGGGACGCCAAGCGCGTTTATTACATCTCGATGGAGTATCTGATCGGCAGGCTGCTCGACAATATGATGATCAACCTGGGTGTTCAGGATGTCATTGCCGAAGCGCTCGATGAAGTAGGCCTGGATTACGACGAGATTCGAAGTGCCGAATGGGATGCCGGGCTGGGGAACGGAGGCCTGGGGCGTCTGGCTGCCTGTTTTCTAGACTCCATGGCTACAATCGGGATTCCTGCAATCGGATACGGGATCCGTTACGACTACGGGATTTTCTATCAGCGTATCGAGAATGGTTATCAGGTTGAAAAACCCGACTTGTGGCTGCGTTACGGCAATCCGTGGGATATCGTCCGGCCGAAAACCCAGTACCCGGTCTCTTTTTACGGTGAATCTCATCCCTGGCACGACGAAGAGGGAGAGCTTCGGTTCCGATGGGAGAAAAGTCATAAGGTGCTTGCCATTGCGTATGATACCCCGATTCCAGGCTATAAAAACGGAATTGTCAACCATCTGAGGCTCTGGAAAGCAGCATCCTCCTCGGCGATCGATCTGAAGAGTTTCAATCAGGGCCAATATATCGACGCAGTCCGTGATACACAGCTGAATGAAAACATTTCACGTGTCCTCTATCCGAACGACAAGGTGTTTGTCGGCCAGGAGCTGCGTCTCAAACAGGAATATTTTCTGGTAGCAGCCTCTATCCGGGATATCGTCCGGAGGTTCAAGAAGGTGCACGACGACTGGCGAAAGCTGCCGGAGAAAGTGGCAATCCAGTGTAACGATACCCATCCCAACCTTGCAATCCCGGAGCTGATGCGAATCATGATAGATGAGGAGGGGCTGGATTGGGAGACGAGCTGGGAAATTGTGGTCAAGACGGTTTCTTACACCAACCACACAATTCTGCCCGAGGCTCTGGAGAAGTGGCCCGTTTCTTTGCTGAGGAGATTGTTGCCCCGCCACCTGCAGATTATCTATGAGATCAACCGGCGCTTTATCAAACAGGTCTCAGAAAAGTTCGAAGGGGATCGGAATCGGATCAGCCGTATGTCGATTGTCGGAGATGAAGAGGATCCGATGGTTCATATGGCATCCCTCGGAATCGTCGGCTCTCACAAGGTAAACGGAGTTGCAGAACTTCACAGCGACCTCATCAGAAAGACTCTGTTTCGCGACTTTTATGAACTCTGGCCGGAGCGGTTTACCAATAAAACCAACGGAATAACCCAGAGGCGGTGGTTGCGGCAGTGTAATCGCAGCCTGGCCGATCTGGTAACGTCAAAAATCGGAGAAGAGTGGATAACCGATCTGGACAAGATTCGCGAGATTGAAAAGCAGATCGACGATGAGTCGTTCCGGGAGCAGTTTGCCGGGATCAAACGGCAGAACAAACTCCGTCTGGCCGAATATATCGAAGATCAGAACGGGATCGAGGTCAATCCCGACTCGATCTTTGACATCCAGATTAAAAGAATTCATGAGTACAAACGTCAGTTGATGGCGGCTTTCCACACGGCGGCACTCTACAACCGGATCAAGGAGAATCCCGATCTGGAGATGGTTCCCAGAACGGTCATCTTTGCCGGTAAAGCGGCACCGGGATATACCATGGCCAAACTCTATATCAAGCTGATCAACAGTATCGCCGACAAGGTGAATAACGATCCGGATGTCGGTGACAGACTCAAATGTGTTTTCCTGGAAAACTACAGCGTTACACTTGCCGAAAAGATGATTCCTGCCGCCGACCTCTCCGAGCAGATCTCGACGGCCGGGTTTGAAGCATCGGGAACCGGGAATATGAAGTTTGCGCTGAACGGAGCTCTGACAATCGGAACGTTAGACGGAGCGAATATCGAAATTCTCGAAGAGGTCGGAGAAGAGAACATCTTTATTTTTGGTAAAACGGTAGAAGAGGTGGAGCAGCTGCGGCAAGAGGGATACAACCCGTGGGAAGCTTATGAAGCGAATGCCGAATTGAAAAAGGTGGTCGACCAGGTCAGGGATGGTTTTTTCAGCCCGGAGGAGCCGCACCTGTTTGCTCCGATTATCGATGCACTGCTGCATAAAGGGGACTATTTCCTGGTTCTGGCCGATTACGAGGCGTACAGTAATGCGCAAAGAGAGGTGGAGAAACTTTATCGGGACCGGGAGGCCTGGATCCGTAAATCTATTTTGAATGTAGCCCGCATCGGCAAATTCTCCTCGGACCGGACGATCCGCCAGTATGCCGATGAGATCTGGGATGTGGAGCCGGCAGAGCAGCCTGCTGACGGCTGAGAGTTGTAACGGGCGATAACGGGAATACGGATACATTTTTTAGCCAACATGGTATCATGAAGTAAAAATGTTAGATTTAGGAAGGATATTGAATTCAGTTAATTGAATGGATCTGTCGCAAGTGGAAGGTATCACCGGTATAGCTTACAGGCTGTAAGGAGATCACTTTTTCGGCAGATTGCCATACAGGGGTATCATGACCAGAGTTACTCTCTTGGCTCTTATTTTCACAGTTTTTCTGCTGTTGGCAGATGGTATGGAAACAGGTTCGCCTGCACAGGAGGTTCAGATGGCCGAAACGTCGATGGCGGTGAATCTTGGTCGTTCCGCATCAATTGGCGGGTCTGCAACCGGTTTTCGATCTGCGTCATCGGTTCGCGAACTGGAGAGTGGAGCTATTACCGGCCGTGTCGTTCTTCAGGCCAGGGCGGGTTCCGGCCAGGGGCGTTTTGCCGGGCGTTATGCCAGACGCGCGGCACCTCAGCAAGCTGATACCGGCCAATCGATACTGATCTGGATCGAAGGTGACGGTTCTGTTGAAGCATCACGAGATGAGCCGGTGGTGCTGGACCAGGTCGATCAGGCATTTCATCCCGACCTTCTTGCGGTTCGGGTAAATGAATCGGTTCGAATTCTCAATTCCGACCCGGTTTACCATAATGTTTTCAGCTACTCGTCGGTCAAACGGTTTGACGTTGGCCGCCGTCCCCAGGGAGATTATTACGATGTACAGTTCGATCGGCAAGGTGTGGTCGATGTCTTTTGCGATATTCACTCCAATATGCATGCTGTCATCTATGTGGTAGGTCCCGATACGATCGAGTGGAAACGGATAAGTGAAGAGGAGGAGTTTCAGATCGATCAGCTTCGACAGGGGAGCTATACACTCAATGTCTTCTCTCCGGGATATGAGCTCTACAACCGCCGCATCGAAGTGAACGGCGAAACGGTACAGGTCGGAACCATCAGACTCTCACCTTGAATCCCGTTATGTTTCGACTTGGAAAATCTATAAAATGGAAACTTCTTACCGCATTTGTCGGGATTGTGGTGGTTGTGATCCTGGTCATGCTTTTCAGTATCAGCCGGCTTGTTGAAAACCGGATTATCGAAGATATCAACGAAAATTTTACCGAAGTGGCACGGGTGTTCGACCGTGTTCAGGATATTCGATTCCGCCAGATGCGTCAGTCGGGGATTCTGCTGGCCGAAGTACCTCAACTGAAGGCGGCTGTCAGTACGGGGGATACGGCAACCGTGAATCAGTTGTTGCGGGAGGATATTCTCTTTCTGCTCGACTTCGATCCGATCATTCCGGACACACTGGTCCCGGACGCTTTCTATGATGAGCCTGAGAGTTCGGGCCTTTTGCTGGTGACCGACGATGCCGGAATGCCAATCGGGCAGATTTCTCGCGGTTCGCTCTCTCAATTTTCAATTGCCGACCGATCCGGTGTTTCGGAAGCACTTCAGGGACGTATACCCGATCAGACTTATATCTGGGAGCAAGGGGGTGAGTACTTCAATGTAATGTCGATGCCGATCTTTAGCGGAGGCATGATCCTGGGTACGCTTTCACACGGTTTCCCGATTCGTCAGCTCGAAACCGAACAGCTCTCAAGAGATATCGGGATGGAGATCTCCTATTTTATCGACAACCACCTGAGCGCCACTTCTTTTACCGGCCTGAGTGATGATTTGATGGATCATCTGGGACGCCAGATTCATCAGGCTACCTTCGAGGTGACCCAGAAGGGTGAAGCGCACAGTATGGAGATCAATCTTGGCACGGAGAGCTGGCTTGTCTATGTGGCCCCGATGCATGCACAAGCCGGGAGTCGTGGAATCAGCGGCTATTATGCCGTGGCAAAATCTTTGACGGCAGCACTTCAGCCTCTTCGCAACATTCAGATGATCATTTTTATTCTGGGTGTTCTCTCTGTGATTGCGGCGGTGATGACCAGCTTCTGGATCACTACGCGAATCACCAGCCCGATTCAACGGCTTGTCGAGGGAGTCCAGAGAGTCGAAAATGAGGATTTCAGTAAGGAGGTTCCGGTCACCACGAAGGATGAGCTGGGAAGACTAACGGAAGCATTTAACGAGCTGTCAAAGGGGATCCGGGAGCGTCTGCTGATGCTCAAATTTGTATCTCGTGCAACTCTGGATGCGATCAAAAACAATCTTTCGCGAATTGAACCGGGAGGCGAGAGGCGGGATGTGACGGTGCTCTTTTCCGATATCCGCGGATTTACCTCCTGGAGTGAACTGCGCTCACCGGAAGAAGTGATAGAAATGTTAAATCGGCTTTTCAGCTTTCAGACCGAAGTGGTAAACCGTTATGGCGGCGACGTCGACAAATTTGTAGGCGATGAACTTGTAGCTGTTTTCCAGGGCGAAGAGAAGGAGCGAAACGCCGTGGAGGCCGCCATGGAGATTCAGCGGAGCATCCGGCAGGTGATCCCGGAGAAGGAGGAGATATCGGTAGGAATCGGAATTCATACCGGTGAAGTGGTGATGGGGGCGATGGGCAGTGCCGATCGGATGGATTATACCGTTCTCGGCAATGAGGTGAATCTGGGAGCCCGCCTCTGTTCGTCGGCCGGCGCGGAACAGATTCTGATCAGCGGACCTGTCTATCTCTGTCTCGAACGCAGAATCTTTGTCGAGGAGCTGGAGCCGATCGAAATGAAAGGGTTCTCTGAACCGGTGACACTCTACGAAGTGGACTGGAAATCTTCGAAAGTACCGGAAAAAATGCAGAATGAAAGCAAGGAGGAGACACCCTGATGAGTGATTCCGCCCGCCTGAAAGATCTAATCGCTTCCGTTCTGATCCTTATTCTTCCCGTAATTCCGGCCTTTGGACAGTTGAACCCGGGCGGACTGATCGATTTCGAGATTCGAAAAGGAGGAGCCGACTCCTCTCCGTTGCTTAATCAGACACCAAATGACAAGCTCAATATCTTTACACCAACAATCCGCATTTTCGGCAGCGCAGGTTTGTCGGATCGCTGGTTTTTGGAAGTGGCGCTTCAGAGCGACTATTATGAAGGTGATTCGTTGAGCCCGGTATTTTTCTCTGCGGTCAATCTGAACTGGTTCCTGAAGGAGAACTCCGACCTGATGCTGACGATTGGACGATTTTTTACACCCTATGGACGCTACAGCCGCCTGATCCTCTCCTCGGACAATCCGTTTGTCAATTTGCCTCTGTCGCACAGTTGGTATCTTCCGGCCGATCCGGTGCGGGGATACTACGAGGGCATGCTCGATTATGACAAAGTGTCCGGGCAATCGATGATTTATCAGCGAATGTATTCACAGGGGCTGATGTTAAGTAACTCTGCAGCCGGGAATCGATTCAGATTTGAGTTAGCAGCGACGCTGTCACCCGCATCAGGCCGTACTGACCTGGGAAATCATAACCGGATATCGGTCACGGGAAGGGCAGAAGCTTCTCCGGCTATCTGGGCCGACATGGGGATATCGTTCAGTTATGGGCCTTATATGCGGAGGTCGGAGCTGAACTCCGCACTCTCGGAACGCCAGTTTCGGGAATTTTCACAGACAATGGCGGGCGCCGACCTCTCTTTCTCCTATCTGTACTATATGCTGGCTTTGGACCTCAATTACAGCAGGTGGACTGCTCCCTATATAACTGATGCGGGAGTGGTTGAAAATGACGACCTCATTTTACCGGTCTGGCACGCCGGGGCCGAACTGCACGGCCGGTTCTCGTTTCTGCCCGGCGCCTATGCAGCTCTCCGATACGAAATACTCAGGCCCTCTGAGTTGCGAAGCACCACTTACGCACCGCCGGGGCAGAATCCTGATTGGGCAACGGAGGTCAACCGGGTGGAGATTGTGGCCGGATACCGGATCGAACGAAACATCATTCTGAAACTCTCTTATCAAACCTCTGCCTTGCCGGGGGCCGCATGGGAGATCGATGACGATGTTGTTGCATTTCAGATCAGCGCACTTTTTTGAATCCGGCCACTGTCAGTCGAGCACGAATCGAAACGTAATGGTTCCCCATTGCGGCTCCTGGGGCACACCTGACGGTAATCTTGAAAAACGCCAGCTTCGCAGTGTAAGCATCACTTCCCTCTCAAGCTCCGGGTTCATTTTCAAAAGGGGTATAATCCGGCCGATGGAGCCGTCGGGAAACACTTCAAAACGTACTGTAATGACCGCTTCCACATCCTCGGTGTTTTCCGGGAGAGGCTGAACCATCGGGGTTCGATCGAGGTCTCCTTCCCACTGCAGGTCGTAAGGGGAGGTTCGTTCTTCATCGCGCCCGTCTCCATGGTCGACATTGAGTTCGCCTTCGACCCCCTCCTCATCACCGCTTCGCTCTTCTCCCTCCTGGACTTGTTCATCCTCGCGGGTTTGCGGCGGGGCTACAACCTCCTCTTCCTGCTGTTGTGGCGGCACTTCCGGATCGATCTGGTCCGTATCGGGCGTCTCGATCACTTCCGCATCGATCTCTTCGAGCTGTTCAGGCATTTCTACCGGCCTTGCGGTCTCTTCGGTCACCTGTTCCGGGGTCTCTTCGGGTTCGGGAACATCCGGGTCCGGCTCCTCAGGTTCAACCTCTGCCGGATCGGGCCGGGTGGCAACCTCTTCCTGCTGCTCTTCAGCAAATTCGGCCGGGGTTCCGGTTCGAAATTCGCCGACTGCCACTTCGATATAAGCTGGCCGAGTGTCCACTTTGAAGTGCACCTGGTAGAGAATGGCGAAGATCAGCAACAGCAGGTGGATACCGCCGGTGATTGCGGCGCCAAATCGGTTCTCATCGCTCAGGTTTATATATTTTTTAATGCGATTCAGCATTCAAATCAAGAGGGCTCTTTATTCAGGAGTCGGACTTAAGGGTCGGACCTTTCTGTTGCCATAACGATATTCATCTCCATTGCTTGCCCGATATTCATCACACGGACAGCGTCATCTACCCGGGAGTCCCTGTCGGCGCGGATAACAAGGGTGGCCCTTGGATTACTCTGATAGGCCTGGCGGATCTCATTTGATAGATTGGCCCTCGAAACCTGGGTACCGTCTACAAAGAAATTGCCTTCGGCAGTAATCGCCACCGAGATATGTTGAGCATCGGTCGTAGTTCCAGCTTCGGCGCGGGGAATATCGACCCGTATTCCAATATTGTGGACGAACGAAGAGGTCAACAGGAAAAAAATCAGCAGGAGCAGAATGATATCCGTCAGTGACGACTGCGAAAAGAGTGTCAGCGGCTCCTTCTTGAGACTGTCTTTACGGAAGTCCATTACGCTCTTATTTCACTTTTACTCTTTTTGGTGATCCCGTTAGCCGGCGACTGTAACATGTCGACAAAATCTGCCGATGCATTTTCCAGTTCAAAAATCATCCGGTTGATCTTGCCGACAAGGTAGTTGTAAAAACCGTAAGCGATAATTCCCACGATCAGGCCTGTAGCGGTTGTGATCAGGGCTTCCCAGATTCCACCTGCCAGAACACTCGGATTGACATTGCCCTGCAGAGCCTGAATATCCATAAAAGCTCGAATCATCCCTGTAACGGTTCCGGTAAACCCGACCAGGGGGGCTACACCCGCTATCGTCGCCAGCCAGTTCATCCGGGTCTCCAGATTGTAGATCTCCTTCTTGCCGGCATTGTGGATTGCGTCCTCGATGTCGCGGATCGGGCGTCCCAGCCTGCGAATTCCGCTCTTGAGAATACGGGCCAGCGGTTTGTTGTAGCGGTCACAGTGATCCAGAGCCCGTGCCCGGTCACCGGATTTGAGGAGGGCTTCGATATTGTCGAGAAACGATTCAACCTCCATCGTCGAATTCTTGAGGAACCGCCATCGTTCGGCGATCACAAAGATGGCAAGGATCGAAAGGATAAAGAGGGGGATCATAAGTACGCCGCCCTGGGAGAGGATTTCCAGAAATGTCATGGAGCCCTCTTCCGCCAGTAAGGCTTCGAGTGTATCAGCGGGAATGCCGTCTTGGTTTTGAAATAGAAAATGCATCATGGAAGTTCTAATGAGAGTTTATTGAATTCGTCCGATAAAATGGTTTTCCCGGAAATCTTCCGGTAGTTCTTCGGCCGCCTGCATAGCGGCGGAAATTGTCTGAAACTGTCCGACACCGACTCGCCAAAGCCGGCCGTGCTCTTCATGTTCGATCGGTGCGACCACGACGCGATACCCTTCATCCTCCAGCACCAACCGAAGCTGTTCGGCTCGCGCCTCGCTTCCGAGTGCGTGCAGTACAATGCTGTAGTAGGTGCCGTCAATCTGCCGGGATTCTCCGTGAAGGCCATAAGGCGCAATTTCTGTCTCTTCTTCAACGACCGGCACCGCTTCTTCCGTCTCCATCTCCGCCGTTTCTTCCTCCGCCGGTTCCCCGACACCTGCCTCCTCCGGAAGATCCGTCTCATCCTCTTCTATGGCTGCCGGATCGGGTTGTTCCCCGGCTGATTCATCGATCACTTCCGCCTGCTCCGGTTCGGCAGGATCCGGAGTCGGTTCATCCGGCACTACCGGATCCGGCTGACGGGGTTCGGCCATCGTGATCTCTTCATCTTCATCGCCGCCAAATATCTGATCCAGGTAGCCGAGGTCGATTGCGATGATGACTCCGACGATCAGGACCAGTATCGTTACAATGGTCGTTATCAGCGTGGTGACGGGGTTTTTTGTATTTCGAATCGGTGATTCTTCGCGAGCCGCACCTTCAGGGATCGGTACTTCTTCCGGTTTCATTTCCGGGAAGGGTTCATCGGCGGAGGATTCGTCGATTTGAAATGGATCTGACGGTTCGGACTCCGCTCCAGAGTCCTGTCCGGGCTTCATACCAGCCCCCTCTGCCGGCCTCTCACCGGATTCCTCTTTATGCTCCGCTTCGCTCTCCTCTGCCGGGTCAGCGGCCGGTTCCTGTTCCCCCGTTAATTCGGTTTCCTTGATAACGACAGGTTCCATCCCGGCATATTTGTAGTTGACTTCTGTACTCAAATCACCGGAAGGTCTGAAAGTCAGCTCGTTATCCTTCGACAGATAGAACATGCCAAACTCTTTGACTTCCAGTGCTTTGCCTTTTTCGGCTGTGGAGATGATCCGTTCAATGAGCTCTTTCAGCTGTGATTCGACCGCATCCCTCTCCAGCCCGGTTTTTTCTGCCAGCAGTTCAACCAGTTTATCTCTGTCTATTTTCATGCTTTTTCCTCTTTGTAGGGCGTGAAAATGATTTTGTCTCTGGGCGGCATCATGGCAACGGTACCATCTTCCAGTTTCGACTGGTGTTGTTTTTCATGAATTACCTTGAACCGTCCCAGTCCGCGAATTTCGATCTGGTTCTTTTTGACCATCTCTTCCCGGACGATATCTTTAAAAGCGTTTAGAAATTTTTTTTCCATAACTACTCGGTTTTCCGTTAGAAGCTAATCAAAACACCACCATAAATCTGCAGGGGCCGCTCTTCAAATCCCTGCCATAGTTCATAGGATTCGTTGAGCAGATTGACCGCCTTTCCATAGACACCCACACGGTCGGTCAGGCGGACTTCCGCTTTTCCTCCCAGAATGAAGTAGGCCGGCAGATCATCGCCTTCCGCAGTCTTTCGCGGGCCCGAGAGATTGCCCCATCCCTCGATATGGACTCGATCGATCGGTCGAAAGTTGACTCCTCCACGTACTCCATACGATTCGGTGAAAGGGATCTCTTGTCCGTTGGTAAACTCCGGCCACTGCATATATCCTTCCAGATCGAACCAGAGATTGTCCCGGCTCAGATCGACACTGACTCCGGCCCAGGCTCGGGGGATACTCGCATTTCCATATTGAAGTACATAGTAGCCGGTCGTGATTTCGGATCCTTGTTGAGCATTCGAGATCTGCTGCCGGCTAAAATAGGGATGGTTTTTGGTCTGCCGATAGGAAGCCCCGGCTCTGATTTTATTATAGGGTAGCATCTCGATGACCAACTCCATCTTCCCCTCCAGATGATAGGAGTGCCGAATGGAGTGTTGTGGCAACAGGAACCGGTTTTTGGTATGAAGCTCCATATGGCCGGGATGTTCGGCTTCCCCTTTCACACTTGCCGATACCATGATGCGACTTGTCAAATCGTGTTCTCCCTGCAGTTCCGGAGCAAAATAGAAAGCGGAGGGCTCTTCGGGGTCTCCTGCATGCTGAAGTCCGAGCCGGGCGTCAATCCGTGTCCGATAGTTATTGAACATGCGTTGATAGCCGGCCCATGCGCCAATCAGATGCCAGGAGTGACTCTCTCCTCCCATCAGTTCATACCCTCCAACGTGGAGGTCACTTCTGATGGAAAAGAGTTCGTGGATTCGTTCTCCGGTCCAGGTATAATCCGCATCAGCCGACAAACCCCATTCATTGAGCCCGGCATCGCCTGCAAGAGGTTCATTTGTCACATCGATCGTACTGTATCGGGCTTCAAAACCGGCATTCAGCTTATTGTAAATTGTCTGATAGTTGACCAGCCTCATTCCGGTTGCCACATTACGATAATCCTTCCGTCCGGCGAGTTCGCTCAGATCTGTTGCAGGGGTCTGAATACCGGGCAAATAATTAAAATCTGAGTTGAGATCGACAAATGCCCCGAGCAGGGTTCTGTCGCTGACTTTACCGCGATAATTGAGTTCGTTGTCGAAATATCGGAAACCACTCTGCTGAGCGAGATGTCCCCCGCTTGAATGGTGGCTGATGGTGCCGGAGAGCCAGTGATCTTCGGCGGCCTCGTATTGGGTGTGGAAAAGAGCTTCGGGCGAGTTAAATCTGCCAAAACCGAGTCGTCCGTAGCCGATTCCCTGATCGGCAAAGGGGAAGGTTCGGAATTCGGGAGCATCCGGGCGTTCAAGCTCGCCTACAGGAAGCCGGGCTGCAATATCCTCAAGCTCCTCAAGCCATGGAGTACGGCCGGGGTCGACCTGAAACACCCTCGATCCGGGTGTAAAGCCCAGAATAGGCTGTCGGCGCAGTCCTGGAAAGCGAGCACGGTACTGGCTTCTGATCTCGATATCCTGGGGATCGATCTCCGGCAGAAGAGATGCTTCTGTATCGCTGACCTGTTGGCCGGACAGAGTTTGGGCCGTCAGCAGACCTGCCACGATCCACATTGCAAGGAAGAGAGCATATTTAGACATCTGGGGTATCACCTGTGTTATCGTGCCGGATCATCTCCTCAATCTTTCAATTCGCTGCTTATTTGCCGGCTGCCGAAGTGCCGAACTCGCGGATTGAGGATAGATGAGTTGTCGACAGTTGGAATGTATGAAAAAATGATCAGCAATAATACGTCGGGAACCACTCCCTTTTCTGCCGGCTCTGATCTCCATGGCTGTAATGCAGCCTCTGCACCGAACTAACTGAAACTGTCCCGGAGCCCGATCAGGCGACTAACTGCTTGTCTGATGCGATTCCGTCGTTCAGGTTATCTTTTACCTGGTTTTAACGATTCAGTTTCATTTTGAGTGTGTAATATTTATCAAACCAGAGTGCTGCGCCGCCTGTTACGAACACCATGAGAACCATCATGGCGTGGGTGATTGTTGCATAGGTCAGTGCCGACAGGATTGGTACGGAGTAGAGAATCCAGAGGCTCTGCTGGACAAAGAGATGATAGGAACCCACACCGGCCGGGGAGGGGACCGCCATGCCCGCAGCCGAAATTACAGTTACGACGATCGCTTCGATGAGTCCAAGCTGATAATCCAGGTGAAGGTCAAGCATCCAGAATGGCAGATATGCCATCAGTGCGTAACCGGTCCAGATGCCCAGTGTCAGCAGAACAAACAGGGGCCAGTTTCGCACCTTGCGGATCGATTTGATTCCTGTCCAGAACCGGCCGGTAAATTCAACGAATCGGGACCACAAGGGGTTTTCTATCGCTCCTGTTTTGTCGATGCGCCGGATCATTTTAAAGGCGGCCCAGATTGCAGCCACCCCGGCAATAATAAGTGCCGGAAGGACCAGGTAGACCTGGGATTCCCACTGGTCGGTTCCGAAAATCCTTGAAATGGTGTTGGGTTCGGCTACATAATAGAAGCTGATAAACAGCAGGCAGAGAATGAGACAGCTCATATCGATGATCCGTTCCAGCACAATGGTGCCGAAGAGGCTTCCGCTGCCGGTTTTTAACCGTCTTGCCACATAGACGGGCCGTGAAACTTCGCCGAGCCGGGGAATCACATTGTTGAGCATATAACCGACCATGACGCCGGCGAATAGTGTTGAGCGGGGCGGTTTTTTCTCCAGATCTTCGAGCAGCAGCAGCCAGCGCTCTGCACGCAGATAGTGGCTCACAGCCAGTGCGCCGATATAGGGGATGATCCAACTCGTATTGACTGAGAGGATCTGTTGCCAAAGCTCTTCCAGCTGGATGTTGCGAAATGCCAGCCATAGAAAGAGCCCTCCAACGGCTACGGAAACAAGAATTTTGATAGTTCTGTGCCTCGAAGATCTACCCTGATGGACAACGTCGGGAGAGTGTTCCATATTCCGGCTGCTTTTTCTAGTGCCTCAGGTCGATTCGTTCCGCATCCTCCGGAATTTCCATTTCGAATAGTCCGGCCTCCTCTTCGATAAACTCTCCACCCGAAAAAAGAGTAATCAACTGATTCTCAACCTGGTCGACCGCCTCGATTCCTTCCGGCCTGCCCCGTGAGTCCAGGTAGATGGTCACACGTGTAAATATGGCGAACGGGTCGTCGGTAACCAGGTGAATAGAGGGCCCGTTGTTATCTGTTTCCTCCTCTACCCGGTAGGTGTCATCAACCCCCTGAAGCATTCGCGAGGGCGCAAAATCATCTTCTTCCTCGATATACTCACTGATCAGCAGACGATTTCGCAGCCCGTCATAGACCTTTGAGATTTCACCGTCGACGATCATGATCTGGTTTTCACTTTCTACCCTGTACATGGTCCTGCTAATCCAGATCTCTCCTTCGTGCCGTGTTCGCTCACCGGTGTAGGAGTCCAGGTATTCATGGCTGAACGTTGCATGAAAGATCCGGCCCTCTTCAAATTCTGAAATCAGCCGGTCAAAATGAGGATGATCGGAAGTTTGAGCGGCAGCCTGAAAGAGAGGTGCCAGTATGAATACAACTATCAGAAAAAGCAGAGCCAGGCGGGCCGGTGTTATTATCGATGAATCATTTTTTCCGGCTGCTGCGGCCATCAATGACGCAACTTTATTATCCGCTGCCAACAGGTTCGATCCTGGTTTTACAACGGTTTCCGGGCTCTTTGCCGGTCGGATATCTGATGACGCAGTGAACGGTTGGTTGATGAGGCTGTTCATTTCAGGAGAGGTCAAGTTCTTCGAGGATCTCCTGGAGTTCTTCTTCACTATCGACAAGAACCTCTCTTGCGGAACTTCCCTGGTAGGGGCCGACAATGCCTGCGTTGAAGAGCTGGTCGATAATACGCCCCGCCCGGTTGTAGCCGATCTTCAGTTTTCGCTGCAACAGCGATACGGACCCTTGCTGATGAAGAATCACCACTTTTGCGGCCGCCTCGAAATATTCATCGATATCATCCAGCGGATCCGGTACCCCGGCCGCTTCGTCCTGGACAACCGGCAGGTAAAAGGGTTGTTTATATCCCGACTGCTTTCCAATATAAGCGGTGATCTTCTCAACCTCGTCGGTCGATACAAACGCATTTTGAAGTCGGGTCATGCTGCCTCCATTGGTAAAAAGCATATCTCCATTTCCTACCAGCTGATCTGCACCGCTAACGTCGAGAATTGTTCTGGAGTCTACTTTTGAGGCGACCTGATAAGCAATTCGGGCCGAAAAATTGGCTTTGATGGTTCCGGTAATCACATTGACGGAGGGACGCTGGGTGGCAACGACCAGGTGTATACCGATCGCACGAGCGAGTTGTGCAAGCCTGGCGACAGGTTCTTCGATCTGTTTTCCTGCCGTCATCATCAGGTCGGCCAGCTCATCGATAATGACGACGATATAGGGCAGGTGCCGGTGTCCCAGCTCCTCGTCCAGCTCCCCCGCATCATACTTTTCGTTGTAGGCGCGTATGTCACGGACCATCGCCATTTTCAACAACTCGTATCGTTCGTCCATCTCCTTGCAGAGGCTCTGAAGTGTTTCCAATGCCCGTGTAGTGTCTGTGACAATCGGTTCTTCGGAACCGGGCAGTACGGCCAGATAGTGATTCTGAATATTTCTATAGAGAGATAGTTCAATTTTCTTCGGGTCGATCATCACAAATTTCAGATCGTCCGGATGACACTTGTAGAGCAGACAGGTGATAATCGTATTGATTCCGACCGACTTTCCGGACCCTGTGGCCCCGGCGATCAGCAGGTGAGGCATCTGGGTAAGGTCCATCAAAAACACCTCATTCTCGATCGTCTTGCCAAAAGCGACCGGCAGATGGTAGTCGGTTCCGACAAACTTCTTTGTGTTGATCACACTTCGGATATAGACTGTTTCTCGCGAACTGTTGGGAATCTCTATACCGACGGCAGATCGGCCCGGAATCGGAGCGATGATACGTAGTCCGTGCGCAGCGGTTGCCATCTTCAGATCGTTGGCGTAACTCTGAATTTTGCTGATCTTGACATCCGGCGCCGGCTCCAGTTCGTATAGCGTTACGGTAGGCCCGACGATGGCGTTGATGCCCAGAATCTCGATTTTGTGACGCTGCAGTTTTTCCAGAATGATCTTCTTGTTCTGGCGAATCTCCTCCATATCCACATCGTTACCCTCTTCAGGCGGTTTGTCGAGCAGGTCGATGGTCGGAAACTTGTACTTGATTACCGGTGTTTCCCGGGCCTTGTCCTTGTTCTGCCGGTCGAGTGCTTTATCTTCTGCCTCTTCATCCCCTTCTCCTACAAAAACCGAAATCTCCACATCCTCTTCATCCTCCACATCCTCTTCGGGCGCTTCTTTCTCGAGAATCGCTCGCGGTTTCCGCTCTTCCAGCCGGCCGGACTCCTTCTTTTCATTGTTGAACTTTTCCAAATCCTCACGATGGGATTTTTCGACGATCTGGTCGATGGAAGCCGGCTCTTCGGAATCCTTGCTGCCTGCCGCTCCAGCCGTATTGTCTATCCCGCTGTGTGATGAACTCTTTTTGGCAGGGTGCTGCATCTCTTCGGCCTCTGCAGCCTTTTGTTTCCGTTTTCGCTCTTTCTTCTCCTTGCGTCTCTCTTTTTTCTCGGCCCGGCGCTCCTTGAATCGGGTGAAAAAGTGATTCACGGCATCCACCGTCTTCTGGAGATCCCGGTCGAGCAGTATGAGCAGGGTGACGACCGTGAGGAGCGAAAGTATGACGATCGAACCGATTCCCGTCAGGTTGTGAAGGTAGAGCGACAGAGCTGCGCCGGAGCTTCCGGTCCAGGCGGACGAATAGAGGTCGAACCGGTTGTAGATCCAGCCGAGAAGCGTGGAAAAGAGGATCATTGACCAGATTCCATAGATGGTGGGCCAGACGAGCCGGTTCAGGCTTTTTGCACGGAATACAAACCAGCCGAGTGCTGCAAGCAGCAGCGGTATGATCAGACTCATATACCCGAACATCAGATGAACAAAAAAATGGGAGATGAAAGCGCCCAAAACGCCCAGCCAGTTGTTAACTTGCAGGGTGGCACCGCTATCGAGAGAAAAAATCGAACTGGTCGGCATGGTTTTAACCAGGCCGTAGTCGTTCGGGTGGTAAGAGATGATGCTGAGCATGAACAGAAGAGATACACCGATGATCAGGATCCCGGTAATTTCCAGCTTTCGGGTGTAGCTCAACCCCGTCGGAAAACGTTTTTTATTTTGCCTCTTCGACATGTCGGTCGGTTATAATCCCGTCTTCGAGTACAGGCAGAGTATTAAGTGTGTTGATTTTGCTGCAGTAATAAAGATCCTCTTCGTTACCCAGCTCTTTGAGCCTGGCTGCATGATTGGTATTCAATATAACAGATTCAAGATCCTCTTTATATCGGTCATATATGGTAAACGCTACATTGGCTCCGTCGCGTGCTTCGGGCTGAAGATCTCCATCACAAAGTTTGTAAACTATATTTCCGGCCAGAAGCAGATCTTCGAGTGAGAGCCGTCCTTTCCATCCTGAACATACAATCAGTATCTCTTCGTCGACCGATTTTAGCGCTTCCACGATCGGGTTCAGATTATGGAAAGATGCAATATATATCGATTTGGCCGACAGTGATTTGCGAATCGCTTTGGTTCCGTTTGTCGTATTGAAGATCAGGGTTTTGCCGCCGACTTTTTCCCGGGTATATTCCAGCGGAGAATTGCCGAGATCATACCCTTCGATTTTCACACCATCCTTTTCGCCGCACAACAGTGTTTCGTCAGAATCTATGCTTTGTGAAATTCTGCTTGCCTCACCCATGTCTCCAACCGGGATAACCCCTCTGGCACCGTTTGCCAATGCGGTGACAATGGTCGATGTAGCTCGCAATACATCGGTGATGACAACGGTTTTGTCGCGGATCTGTTCTTCCTGAAATGTCTGCACCGAAAAGAAGACATCCAGCTGATTCAAGTTTGGATTCATATCTGCCTCATCTCTTGTATTACAAGAATATTATTTATCGATGAATGGCGGTTTTTTGGTAATTGCCGACACCATTTTTTTTCGGATTGAAATTTGTATCTGTTCACCTTCGGCAGCCGTCTCGGCCGGAACATAACCCATTCCTATACCTTTACCCAGTACAATCGATTGTGTTCCGCTGGTTACAATACCGATTCTGTCCCCGCCGGAATCACAGATCGGATAGTCCTTTCGTGGAATCAGTCTCGATTCCTGTACTATAAAACCGGTAAGACGCCGCTCAACCCCCTTCTCTTTCTGTTTTTTTAGTGCTTCGGAGCCGATAAATGGCCCTTTGTCAAGTTTGGTCAGCCATCCGAGGCGACCTTCCAGGGGAGTCGTTTTTTCGGTGATATCATTTCCATAGAGTGCCAGCCCCATCTCAAGACGCAGTGTATCTCTTGCGCCCAGCCCGGCAGGCTCAAGGCCGGCTCCCTTGCCTGCATCCATCAGTGCGTCCCAGATTTGAACAGGGTCACTAAGCCTTGTATCGATGTAAAGTTCAAACCCCTTTTCACCGGTATATCCGGTGGCCGAAATGATCACTTCTTTCTGGCCGGCCACTTTACCCTGTTCGAAGTTGTAGAACCCGATGCCCGATGGGTCTTCATCGACAATCTTGCTCAGGATATCGATCGAAGAAGGTCCCTGGATAGCAAGCAGTGCGGTGGTCTCGGACCGGTCATCCAGTTTCGCATCAAAGTTGTTGTGGGAATGAATCCATTCCCGATCCTTGTCGATGTTGGCAGCATTCACCACAAGCATGTATGAGTTCTCATCAAAACAATAGACAAGAAGGTCGTCGACAATCCCTCCGTTTTCATAACACATGGCACTGTACTGTGCTTTTCCCGGCCGCAGCCTGGAGGCGTCGTTAATGGTTACATGCTGGATCAAGTCAAGAGCTTCCGGGCCGCTTATAAAAAATTCCCCCATGTGGGAGACGTCGAAAAGTCCGGCTCGTTCTCGAACCGCCATATGCTCCTCCCGGATGCCCTTGTATTGAATCGGCATCTCAAAACCAGAGAAATCAACGATTTTAGCGTTCAGATCTTTATGTTTTTCAAACAGGGGTGTTTGTTTAGACATTATGAGTGGAGTTCGATTCGAAACCTGATTCTTAATACAGATACGTTCTTGTGTATGGAATACTTCTCAAGATCCGGAACTACTGTGAAAGGTAATCAAGATAACAAATTTATATTCCTGTTCATGCATTGAGATCGGCAGGTGGAATGCCGCTGCCGCCGAAAGGGTATTGACTGGATACTTTGAACCTGAGCCGATCGGCCGGCTTAAAGATCCAGAACGAGAGGGGGCGAATGGTGTTTCACTGCATTTAATTTGGCGGGTCAATTTCGTATATTTCCGGGCTCCCGGCAGGAGAGTGAAAAATTGGAGCAGACAAGTTTCAAGCAGAAATATCCAAGCCAGAACCCATACCCGATGTCGATTAACAAAGAGCAGATCAGGACCGCATTGACACATGTGTTTCATCCTGATAAAGAGACCGACCTGATAAGCCTGGAAATGATTCAGGATATTATCGTACAGGAGAAATATATCTCTTTTACGCTGGAACTTCCCGAGAAGAATGATAAGCTGGCTCACAGCCTGAAATCGAAGTGTGAGGAGGCGATCAGGAAGTTTGTAGATCGGGAAGCAGTCGTGGATATTACTACGGGGGTCAACATATCCCTGAAGAGAAAACTGGAAGGAGAAGAACCGGCTGAGGATTCCTCACAGCAAACCGCCGAACCGGAACAACTGCTTCCGGGAGTCAAGAATATGATCGCCGTTGCATCCGGCAAAGGCGGCGTAGGCAAGTCAACTGTAGCCGCCAATCTGGCCGTTGGACTGGCCCGAACCGGTGCGCGCGTCGGCCTTCTCGATACCGATATCTACGGCCCGAGTATTCCGACACTTTTTGATATCCACGAACGGCCCAATATCACCACTCAAAAGAAACTGGTTCCGATTGAAAAGTACGGTGTCAAACTGGTTTCTATGGGTTTCCTTGTGGACACCGATCAGGCGATGATTTGGCGAGGCCCGATGGTTACAAGTGCCGTCAAACAGTTTATGCAGGAAGTTGAGTGGGGGGAGCTCGATTATATGGTACTCGATTTGCCTCCCGGGACCGGCGACATTCAGCTGACGCTGGTTCAGACTGTACCCCTGACCGGTGCGGTTATCGTCTCCACGCCGCAGCACGTGGCGCTTGATGATGTAAGAAAAGGTGTGGCGATGTTTCGAAAAGTTAATGTTCCGGTACTCGGAGTAATTGAGAATATGTCCTGGTTTACTCCCGACGATATGCCGGAAAAGAAGTATTATATATTTGGCAAGCATGGAGCCAGAGAATTGGCTCGGAAGCTGGAGGTCCCCTTTCTTGGAGAAATTCCGCTGAGAGAGTCGATCATGAGATCCAGCGACCAGGGAGATCCGATTGTCCACTCTGATCCCGGCTCACCGGCTGCGGAATCCTTTCTTGAGATCAGCAACCGGGTAGAACAGGCGCTCATCGTCCGGAACCGGGAGCAGGAGGAGACCGAAAAAGTTGAGATCAAATTCCGGCCGTGACAAAGGAATCTGGTCCGGGCCGGGACCGCATCAAAAATGGGTGTGACCCCAAACTGCGAAAAGAATTGAGCCTGCGCTAAGGAATGGATTAGACCTGCGCTGCGATATGTGATGGGCCTATACTACGAAAAACGGTCGGCCAGACGGTTGATCAGGTAACCGCTTTCGTTCAGTGCCTGCGTTGCAAAACTGCCAAAAAAGTCTGTTACCTCTTCAAATTCACGGATAAACCCCTCCTTGTCGTCCTTTTTGACCAGATCGGCGAGTTTGGAGTGATGGTCAAAAAACCGGAGCAGAAGGTTGCGCCGCTCTTCATTGGCAAAAACGATATCTGCGTAGAGTTCGGCATCCTGGGCAAAGATCCGCCCGGTCATCATCAGTTCCGCACGGTAGATCGGGCTGGAGTAGCTGAGCATCTCCTCGGGATTCAGGTCGTGTTCTTTCATGAACGAACCGTGCAAAAGAGCTACGAAGTGACGCAAACCCTGAACCAGGTGCATCACCCGGTCATGTTTCTCCGGGTCGGCTTGCAGGACCTGCATCCCCCAAAGCTTGCACTGTTCTACAAACCATTCGGCCCGATCAGCATCTCTGCCCGGGCATACAACCAGGAGCTGTTTCGAAAGGTTGGGAACATCCGGGCCGTGCATCGGGTGGAGTCCGACGACGGGGCCTTCGTGGCTTGTAAGCATAGCTTTTAACGGAGCTGTCTTGTTGCTGGTAAAATCGGCCAGAACGGTCTTCTTGTCCAGCCTGGAAGAGAGGCGCCGGACGACCCGTTCGGTAACATGAATCGGTACGGTCACGATGGCGAGATCGAGTTTCGGAGAGATCTCCTCGAGCTGGTACCAGTTTCCCTTGTCGATGCTCCAGGTGTGATGCCCGGAACGTTCAGCGATCGATCGGTAAAGCTTACCCATTCCTCCTTCCCCCCCGACAAATAAAATATGCATCGGCCTGTCGGTCGAACGGGGAAATGTGTCGGACGACTGACTTGCCCTGGAAGAGGACATGATCATTCTGAGAAAATCTTCCGCCCAGTCGGGGTCGAGGCCCCGCTCTTCCGCTTTTTTACGAAAGGTATCGGTTTTGCTCTTCTCCCTCTCGGAGACAAATATGGGCAACCTGCTTTTGATTTTTTTCCTGACCACCTCGTCGGAGACCTGGTTTCTCTGTTGAAGCAGATCGAGTATCTGAGAGTCGATCGCATCAATCTTCTGTCGCTGTTGTTCGAGACTGTTATTATCGTTCATCTTTTTGGATTCGGCTTCATCAGGCATTGTCGGCCGAGGTGCTTCGGAGCCTTTGATCGATCTTGGCAAGGCTGTAAGCTGCCGGCCGTTTACACCCAAAGGTACCCCAAATCAGAGAAAGATGAATCCTCACAACATCGGGCGGATGGGGTTGTTTCTGCGGTTCAAGAGCCCGTTGGTTGAAATTACGCTCTTCCGATAAATGGATACTCTCTTTTATTGTCAGCCAAACTCTCCGTATTTTTTTAATCATGTCAACATTCAAGCTTCATTCCCCGTGGCCGGCGGCCGGAGATCAGCCTGAGGCGATCCGGGAGTTGACCGAAGGCATCCGGGAGGGAGACAGGTTTCAGACGCTGTTGGGTATAACCGGTTCCGGAAAGACGAGAACTGTCGCCGGAGTGATCGAAAACGTACAGAAACCGACCCTGGTGATGAGCCATAACAAGACGCTGGCCGCTCAGCTCTACCGGGAGCTAAGCGATTTCTTTCCCGAAAACCGGGTCGAGTTTTTTATCTCTTACTACGATTACTATCAGCCGGAAGCCTATATTGCCTCCCAGGATAAATATATCGAGAAGGACCTCTCGATCAATGACGAGATCCAGCGTCTGCGACTTCGGGCGACCAGTTCTCTCCTCTCCGGGCGAAGAGATGTGATTATTGTCTCCTCGGTAAGCTGCATCTATGGAATCGGCTCTCCATCGGAATATGAACGCCTGATCATCCGATTGCAAAAGGGCGGAGAGGTAGGACGCGACAAATTTCTATACGACCTGGTCGATCTGCACTACCATCGCAACGATTTTGAATTCAGCAGAGGAACTTTTCGGGTTCGCGGAGATGTGGTGGATCTCTATCCCGCCTATTCGGATGAGGCATTAAGAATCTCTTTCTGGGGCGATGAGGTTGAGCGAATGGAGCTTTTTGATCCCGATACGGGGGAGGTGAACGATGAGGTCGAAGAGTTTTACGTCTATCCTGCATCCCATTACGTGACTACGAAAGGGCGGCTCGAAGAGGCGATTGAAGAGATTCGGCTGGAGATGTACGACCGGGTTGAAGAGCTGCGAACCGATGAAAAGCTCCTGGAAGCCAAACGTCTGGAACAGAGAACCATGTTCGACCTGGAGATGATGCAGGAGATCGGTTTCTGTTCGGGAATCGAAAACTACTCCCGCTACCTGAGCAAACGCAAACCGGGCGAACGTCCCTACTGTCTGATCGACTACTTCCCCGACGATTTTTTAATGGTGGTAGATGAGAGTCACCAGAGTGTTCCACAGATCGGAGCGATGTATGGCGGCGACCGCTCGCGGAAACTGGAACTCGTCGAACATGGATTTCGGCTGCCCTCTGCTCTGGATAACCGACCGCTGACTTTTGAGGAGTGGGAGTCGATGATTCATCAATGCATTTTTGTGAGTGCTACTCCATCTGACTACGAACTTGAGAAGTCGGGTGGCGTCTACGTTGAACAGATTATCCGGCCCACCGGCCTGATGGAGCCCGAAATCGAAGTCCGCCCCCTCTCCAACCAGGTCGACGATCTGATCGACGAGATCCGACAGCGGGTGGAGAAGAAAGAGAGGGTGCTCTGTATTACGCTTACCAAGCGTTTAAGCGAGGAGCTGAGCGAATATCTGAAGAATCTGGGGGTCCGTGCAGCCTATATGCACAGCGAGCTCGATGCACTACAGCGGATCGAAGTACTCTACAAATTTCGGCGTGGAGATTTCGATGTTCTGGTGGGCATCAACTTGTTGAGAGAAGGGATCGATATTCCGGAGTTATCCCTGGTAGCAATTCTTGATGCGGACAAGGAGGGGTTTTTGCGGTCGGAAACCTCACTGTTTCAGATTGTCGGCCGAGCGGCAAGAAATATCGGCGGAAAAGCGATCCTGTATGCAGACAAGATGACCAACAGTATCCAGAAAGTGGTGGAGGAGACCAATCGGCGGAGGAAACTTCAGAAAGAGTACAACGAAGAGCATGGGATTGAACCGAAAAGCGTGGTTAAAGATCTCAAGCCGCTGGTAGACCCGGCACTCATCTCCAAAAAAGGCCTGGACCTGGAACGGGAGTCTGCCGAAGAGGAGTTTCTTGAAGTAGTGACTGTCGAATCGGATGCGGTACGTTACAAGGCGGGCCCGGCGATGAAAGAGGTGACATTTGATAGCAAGGAAAAATTTCTCGAATATTTACGTGAGTCGATGCTTCAGGCTGCGAACAACATGGAGTTTGAAGAGGCCGCCAGAATTCGGGATCAGATCGAACAGATCGAGAATAAGATGTGATATGAACTTTGCTGGCTGCTGTCCCGGATCCGACCCGGCAAGCCGGTGATGGACACACTTTCCGGCATGAATGCATCAACATTCAAAATTCAAATATTAATATATCGAAGGACGTTAGCATTTTATGAGTACTATTCAGTTTATAAGAAACTTTATCAAAGACAGGGACGTTGCCTCGATCACACCCACTTCTGCACGTTGTGTAAAGAAAGTGTGTAACCACATCGATTTTTCTAAAGATCTTCTGATTGTAGAATATGGACCTGGGGACGGTGTTTTTTCCCGTTATCTGTTGAAAAGGATGACGCCGGACTCCCGGCTGATCATGCTGGAATCGAACGCCGATTTTGTCCGTCACCTGAAAGATACAATTGACGACTCGAGAGCGGAAGTGTATAACGTAATGGCCGGAGATGTAATGGAGGTACTCGGAGCAGAGGATGTAGGGAAGGTCGACTATGTGATATCGGGAATACCCTTTTCGTTTCTCAAGCCGGTCAGAAAAATGAAGCTTCTCGAATCGACCCGGGAGATTTTGCGGCCCGGCGGGAAATTTCTTGCCTATCAGACGTCGAAACATCTGCTTAAACCTGTCGAGCGGGTTTTTGGCAATGTGGAAACGGAGTTCGAATTTCTGAATATACCCCCCTATTTCATCTACGAAGTGGTAAAAAACGGGGCCTGAAAGAGTTACAGATGCAGATGATGTAACATTCAGCCAGACTCACCCGGGCAGATCTGTCACATCAAGAATATAAAGCCTGCCCTTTGTATACCCTTTGCGTAATGGTCGAAGTGTAGCTGCAGCTGTGTAACTGTCAATATTCTAATCTTATAATCGTAAAATCTTGTAATAAAGGAGTTCTGGCTGGAACTTATGACGACTCGAGCGATTTCAATGGGTGTAGTACAATCGCAATTAAAAAGAAGGTGTTGTTATGAAGTTTTTAACACATATCCTGCTGGCCGGACTGTTCGCTGTCGCATCGGCTTTCACTTATTCCCAGGAGATAGTTGCTCAGGATCTGCAGGCCGGCGGTGACGATGTCGTCGCTGTCTTGAGTCAGAGTCCGGATCATACAGTATTTGCACAGTTGATTGAAGAAGCACAATTAACGGAGACCCTGCGTCAACCGGGCCCGTTCACCATACTGGCACCAAACGACGAAGCGTTTGAGCCGATTAGCGGGGAGCTGGAAACGATGAGAGAAGATCCTCAACAGTTGCAGAATCTGCTGATCAATCATCTCTTCCAGGGAGAAGCGAACTCTGACGAAGTGGAAGAGAATTTCGGCATCGACGTTGATGAAGGAGACATTGATGCTGCCAATGGCGTGATTCATTCGATCGATGAAGTTCTGATTCAGTAGCAGATTTAATCAAAATTAATAGCAGCGACAGGTGCCCTCCCGGCGACGGGAGGGTATTTTTTTTTGAGTAAATGTTGAGCCTCGATCGCAACTCGGCTCCTGTTGCTGTGATCAAGAAAGGAAATATACCTGAATCAGTTATCCATGAATCCAACAGACAGTCTTGAGGAATTACCGCGGTTAAAAGCTATTTTCTTGATGTGAACCATCGCTCAAAAAAGATCATACCGCCCGAAGTACTTATTTCCGGATACTCACGCGGGATATTCCCGATGAGCGAGTCGAGAGATGATACCAGTTGCCAGTGGTATTCAGCCCGGCGCCGCGGGGTCATTCCGATGGATCGGTTTAAAGTTTCTGATAATGTGATGCGGTTGATTCGCGGCGAGCGGTATCAGGTTCAGGTTGACCAGCGTTTCCGTGAGGTGATGGAGGCTTGTGCCGATAGGCCGACGACCTGGATCTCCAGTCTGCTGATCGACTCCTACGAACTGTTTCATGAAATGGGGTATGCCCATTCAGTAGAGATGATCGACCGGGAGGGGGGGCTGACCGGAGGTCTCTACGGAGTATCACTGGGTAGTGCCTTTTTCGGCGAATCGATGTTTCGCAGGGGGAAAGAAGCCGACAAAGTGGCTTTATGGCACTGTCATCGAATTCTCGTAGAGAACGGGTTTACTCTCTGGGATACCCAATATTATACCGACCATCTGTCGCAGTTTGGCTGCGTCGAGATCTCCGCCGAAGAGTACCGGGAACGGCTTGAGGCCGCCCTCCGAAAAGAGGCGATCTTCAAGCCTCTCGATTAAAACGGCGCATGGGGAATCTCTCAATCAATATCGATTTTCGAGGATTTGATCCATCGCCATCTCCCGGCTGATTTCGCCTCTGTCGAAACGCAGCAGCTCCGACCGGGGAATTCGCAGATCAACTCGCTCCGGCAGATCGTCACCCCTGCGAGAGGAGATCTGCAGTGAAACCATCAGCCAGCGGTCATCGTCAAGCGAAGTGAGCGTCCTGCCGTAATCGATCATCAGCTCACGAACTGTTTCGATTTTTTGTTCAAGTGCCTGGTCGACACGTATGGTATCCTCAATCGCTTCACGTTTCTCACGATACTCCTGCTCGATTCTGCTCTGCTCCTCCTGAAAGGTCTCTCTGGCTGTTTCCAGCTCCTGTTCATACTCGGATCTCATCGAATCATAATGATTGCGAATCTCCTCCATATTCTCTCGCAGTTCTTCGTTCCGGTTACGGATCCGGATTTGGATTTCGGCGCTGTCCAGATCCATAGAGTGCAAGTTGACCCTCAGACTGTCCAGTTCTCGTTGTATTCTTCCAAAATCCAGGTTAAGCCGATTCATCTCCTTTTGCGAATTCGACAGCGCTTCTCGAGCCCGGGTTAATTCACCGCTCAGCTGCAGATCTCCACGCAGCTGCAGACCGAGCTCCCGGAGATAGACCTGGGGGGTATATCCCAGCCCAATATTGTAGATCACACCCAGGGGTTCAAGCACCATATATCCCGGTTTTCGATTGATTCGGAGAACCGAACGGTCATCATCAAGGCCGGATTGCAGAATCGAATTGAAAAGTTCAAAATCTCGCCTTTTATCGCTTTCTACAAGGGGGTCTTCGGTGATCTCAAGACGGTTCAGAAAGGTGTCTTCATCGATCCTGCCGGAGCGCAGCGCGTCGAGATCCGATTTGAGTGCCGACATCGTGATCACCGGAAGGATAAGTGGTTCACCTCCCTCCAGATCCGAATCGTTAGAATTGAGCATCATGCGCCCTTGAGGTGTCGAATAGAATCGTAAATTTTCAAAACCGGCCCCCAGCAGCCCCCTGCCGGATCGGTCTTTTCCATAGATCAACACGATGCGTTCTTCGGGCCGGAGCTGTCCGATAACCGGAGCGTAGTTGAGAAAAAATTCCTCCATCCTGTTTTTAATGGTCGATTTGCTGATGACTTTCTCTTCTTCGCCGTCTACTGAGATGGCAAATCGGCGCGGATCATCTGTATTCCGTGCCTGGATCCGAAAAGCCTGATTCCGGTTCAGATCGGGTATCGAGAAGATGATCCCGAAATTCGGGAGCCAGTTACCACTTACGGGGCCGCCGAACCGGAACGGGCCGAATGCAGCGGGTTCTTGTGGTGAACCCTCTACTTTAAAAAGTTCCTCCAGCGCGCTGCTCATGATCCGGATATCGCGGTCCATCCGATCCTTATCGACATCCTGACCCTGCAAGGGGGTGAGGCAGAACATAGCTGTAAAGAACCCTATAATGGTAAATGCTTTGAGTATTATTCGGGTTTTTTTCTTTGCCTGATTCATAATTTCTCCGACACTATTATTCAATTACAGTTATATAAATTTTTCTGCTGGCCAGGATGCCTGCTGGTCAGTACACCCTCAGCTCCGGGAAGCAGACGACCTATTCCTGGTATTGGATGGCGTAAATCAAATCTCCAAGCATCTCATTGGTCCAGAGATAGCGCTGCACATTATCTTCCTCCAGTTCAGCCAGGCCCTGGTGAACCAGTTGCAGGTCATTTAGCCGCTGCTGTTCCATGTAAAGGAGGATCGATTCGACCGTATCATTCAGCAGTTCTTGCTGCTGTCTTTCCGATTCTTCAAGAAGTGTACTGGTAATCAGAAGATTCTCTTCACGAATACGGTCGATCAGAACGTCCAGCATCTCTTCATCTACCACCTGCTGTTCAGCCGGCTGCTGAATTCCGAATGCGACCGACCATCCCTGCTCGGTTACCTGAACTTGAATTCCGGCAATCGAAATAGCCAGAAAACCGATCAGAAGCAGTGCAGCCATACCTGCTGCAAAAGTTCCGGCCCAGGTACGGGGCATCAGAAGGCGGATTCGACTTTGCACCGTATCATATTGAGATTCCGATTCGGTCGAGCCAGCCGCGGTTGAACCCGCTCCGACAGGGCCTGCAGAGGATGAACCTGCTCCGACAGGGCCAGTCGCGACTGAATCTGTTTCGGACGTTTCTGGTTGAGCCAGATAAAACGGTTTCAGGGAGGGATTAACATCCGGTGCGTACCGGAGGATTCCGCGCGTCTCCTTCAGCTCCCGAAGTTCGCGGCGAAGATCCTCATCATTTGCCAGGAGCTTTTCCAGGCTCTTTTTTTCCTGCTCATCCAGTTCGTCATAAATGTAGTCCACAAGTAGTGAACGAGCTTTCTCTTTATCCATCATAAAGAACCTCTTTTTCGATATTCCAGGTTTTAAAAACTTTTCTCAGGGCTTTGAGTCCGTAGTACATTCGCGATTTGACAGTGTTTTCCGGCTCTTGCATCACCTCTGCAATTTCACGGAACTTCAATCCCTCAAACTCTTTTAAAATGATCACTGCACGCTGTTCGGCCGGAATGGCCAGCAGCGCTTTTTCCACCAGCCGGCCGAGCTCCGACTTTTCCACAACCCTCTCCGGTTGTGTGTTATCAGCAGTACTTTCCGCCGATTTCAGCTCATCATATGAGGCCAGGCGGTCACGACCGTTTTTTCGCTTCTGATCGATACAGAGGTTTTTGGCGATCCGGTAGATCCAGGCCGAGAAAGTTTCGGGTTTTTCAAGCTGATTCAGCTTTTGGTAAGCCCGAATCAACGTTTGTTGTGCTACATCGGCTGCCTGATCTTCATCGGCGAAGAAACGCTGCGCAAACCGGTGCAGCGGTTTGTGCCACCGCTCGGCCAGACTGTTGAATGCATGGATATGTCCCGACTGAAACTGCCTTATCAGCTCCTTGTCGTCAGTACGCTTCGATTGCGACACGTGGCCTTTTTAAGTTAGAGGTTGAATTATCGATTCATTCGGGAAAATCATTTGCCGGTGTGAGATTCTCCAAACACGATAACGTCTTCAATACGATAACGTCTTCAATCTGTAAATAAGACGAAGAAGCTGAAGAAATAGTTGTAAACCTCGACAAATTATTTTGTCAAACGTATGTTACGGGGCAACAGAACTGTCAATCAACCCTCATCAGGCCATGTTTTTGATCGATCGAACGCTCTTCATACGTTTTATTTCACCTGCAATTGTCCTGGCACTTCTGGCCTGGGCAACTTTTCTGCCGGCTACGGCAAAAACGGCAGACCAGTCTCTCAACCATTGCGAACCGAAACCTCAATGTGTCCAGGAGATTTCCGGTGTATCTGATCAGCTGAGGGCCAGGGACCTGGGGATTCATCCGGGAATTCTCACTCCGGGCTCACTCAATGCGATTACAGATGTCACAGGAGTTCAGGTAGGGCATAGAACTCTCAACGAAGGGGCTGATACGAGAACCGGGGTTACTGTCATTCTGCCGCATGGAGGAGATCTTTTTCAGGATCGTGTTCCGGCTGCAGTCTATGTGGGGAACGGATTCGGAAAGGCACTCGGATTTACCCAGGTGCAAGAGCTGGGGGAACTGGAGACTCCGATCGGGCTGACCAACACTTTGAGTATCCATACAGTTGCGAATGGAATTACCGATTATGTTCTCTCACAGGATGGGAACGAAAATGTGCGATCTGTCAACCCCCTGGTCGGTGAGACGAACGATGGCTGGCTGAATGATATTCGAGCTCGGGTTATTGAACCGCACCATGTGCATGAAGCGATCGAAGCGGCTTCCGGCGGGCCGGTGGCCGAAGGAAATGTTGGCGCCGGGACCGGTACCCGTGCTCTTGGTTTTAAGGCGGGTATTGGCAGTTCGTCGAGAGTGCTGCCCGACGATATGGGGGGGTATACCGTTGGAGTGCTGGTTCAATCCAACTTCGGGGGAGTGTTGACAATCGACGGAGCTCCGGTTGGTGAAGAGCTCGGCAGGCACTATATGTCTGGCCAGGTACCTTATGACGTGGATGGTTCGATCATGATCGTCGTGGCGACCGATGCACCTCTAGGTTCCCGAAACCTGGAACGGTTAGCCAAGCGGGCATTTTTGGGTATTGCCAGGGTTGGCGGATTTGCCTCAAACGGAAGCGGTGATTATGTGATTGCCTTCTCAACTAGCGAGGATGTGCGGCGAGATACGACAAGCGGTGGTGATCTGGAATCCCGTGTACAATTGAAAAATTCAGCTACCACTCCACTCTTTTTGGCTGCTGTGGAAGCAACCGAAGAGGCGATTCTCAATTCGCTTTTTGCCTCCGATACCATGACCGGGAGTGAAGGCAGGACCATGGAATCGATCCCGGTCGAAGAGATGCAGGAAATTCTGATGCGTTACAATGTGATCAATCCGTGATATCCCGGTTAGATTTTCGGTTTATTCATAGTATGCAGGCATTACAACGGAGAAGGTGCTTCCTTTACCGGGTTTGCTGCGGATATCGAGCTGGCCATCATGCTGCTCCACAAAATCGATGCAGAGGTCGATACCCAGCCCGGACCCCTTTTCTCCGTCCGTTCCGGGGGTGGTGTAATTGACCTCCTTGGATAGTATCTTCTGTTTCTGCTCTGGTGTAATTCCGATACCCTGATCGATCACCTCGATTCGGACTTCGTAGTCGCTCTCGACAGCCTTTACCAGAACCTCCGAACCAGGTTTGGAAAATTTGATGGCATTGGAGATCAGATTTCGAAGCACGGTTTTCAGCATCTCTCTGTCGGCACGTATCACGATATTGTCGCCAATCTCCTTTTTCAGCCCGATCTTTTTTTCTGTGGCCCAAATTCGGATCCTGTCGAAAACCTGATCGATCAGCTCGGCGGGCTTCACCTCTTCCAGTTGCAGATCTACCGATTCAAATTGGTTTCTGGACCATTTAAGCAGGTCTTCCAGAAGTTCATCGGTGTTCTCTGCATTTCGGCTTACCAGGCGTACATATTTGCCGATCTCTTCCCTTGACAACTCCTCCACCTCTTCCCGCAAGATCTGGAGCGCTCCGGTCAATCCGGAGATCATGTTTCTCAGGTCGTGAGCGATTACCGAGAAAAGTTTGTCTTTCTGGTTGTTGAGCCGGGACAGTTTGTTATTCATTCTCAACAGCTCCAATTCCGCTTTTTTACGTTCACTGATATCTCTCAGACTTCCCTGAATTCCTGCAAATGCTCCTGATTCATCTTTGAGCAGATAAGCGTTAACCGAAGTCCAGGCGAGTTCATCATCTTTGGTTTTAAGCCTCACCTCAAAGTCGATCACTTCACCATTTCTCTTGATCGTACTAAGCAGCTTTTTTCGATCCTCTCGATAGTAATAGAACTCTTCAACCGGGTTGCCAATTACTTCCGACGGCTTATAGCCTGAATAACGCTCAATGGAAGGGCTGACTTCTGTAATTTTTCCCTCCGTATCTGTTTTATAGTAAACATCCTGTACCGTCTCGAAAAGCTGTCTGTATTTGGACTCACTTTCCTTGAGCGCATTTTCCCACTGAACCTGTTCGGTCAAGTCCCGGATAAAAACTGCGACTCCGACAATAGATTGATTGTCCGGATCCCGTATCGGATTGAAGGAAAGTTCAAAATAGATACGCTCCAGCTTTTTATCCCCATATTTCTGAATTCTGGTAAACTGCTCACCGGAAAGGGCCCGATCAAAATTTTCATTGGCTGCTTTGACATCATCTTTCACCTTGATATAGTCGATCAGGCTTGCCCCCGTCTCAATTTCAACCCCATAGATCTTGGACATGGTTTTCTCGAAAGCCTTGTTATAGGCGATCAGCCGATTTTCCTGATCGGTCAAAAAAATCAGATCCCGGGTGCTGTTAATAAGCGCATCCAGAAGATTTTTATGCCATAGGAGCGGCTGGTCTGCAGACTCGCCGGTGTGGCTTTTATTCATTGAGCAACTTGTTTGAGGACCTGAAAACGTTTTTTAAACTCTGCTACAGCAAACGTTTTATAATTTCATTAAATTAGCCCGGGAATAAAAATAAAAGCGTTAATAACCCTGTAAGATTCAATTTATCGGGATGGAAGAACTGAATGGAGTAACAATTTACTGGCTTATTTCGATCGGCCTGGTTGTGGGGTATGTGATGGAAATTTTTTTCAAACGAAGTGGTTTCGGAATGGGGTGGAATCTCTTCTTTGGGGTTGTCGGTTCCCTCATTGTGGGAGCTGTTGCAATCTATTTTGAGCTTTTTGCCCCCCTGATCTATGCAGCGATCGGCTCAGTCGCATTTCTGTTTTTGATCAATGTTTTCAGCCTCGAACCGGAACATAAAGAAAAAACCGGTATTGCGGGACAGTAGTCTGATTGCTTAATGAAACCGGGAGCGGCGATCATGGAATTGCCGAATGTGAAAGGTCACGTATTCTGGCTGCTTTTTTCGGACAAAAGCAATCGATGGCTGAATGAGAACATGAAGAGAGTGCGTAAACAGGTAAAATCACCCTCTTTTATTCCGCATCTCACCCTGCTACCAGCGCCGGAAATGCCGGATGAACGTGTATTCGGTAAACTGGATCAGTTCACATTGCAGCAGCTTCCCTTTCAACTTCCTCTTACCGGTATCGGGCACGATGACTTTCCTTATCAGGCGTTTTATCTGGAAGCATCCCGTTCGATTCCTCTGTTGAAACTCAGAAAGGATCTTGCCGAACTCTTCGGTCTTGAGCCAAATGAAAATTATCGGCCTCACGTAAGCCTGCTCTATGGTAGTTACAGCGAGAATGAGATTGAAATGCTTAAAGCGCTTGTAGCATGGCCCGAATCCCGAGCTGTCGATATTACCGAAATTGCTTTGGTTCGGCTCGAAGGCCGGCCCGAAGAGTGGGAAGTGATTTATCAAAGCAAGTTTGGAGTATAGGGCCTGAAGATGGGTGATCCGATTGAAATGATCAGTCCGAAGATCGAGACCGGGATCTGAATGAATGAAATGCTCAAGATTAGGTTTGTAACTATAGAGTGAAATTGCGACGTTTCTTGAAACCTGCTGAAAAAAGTAAGAAAAAGAGTTACGACACTGTCTGAAAAACGGATCTAATTAATCACCAAGCGTGCAAATTTGAACAATCATGTCTGATTCCTATCAATTTTTCGCTCAGGTTAACAAGGCATTTGACAAGGCGGCCTCCTATACCAACCTGGATAGAGGTCTTCTGGCTCAAATGCGAATCTGCAATGACGTTCTTCACATTACCTTTCCACTTGAAAAAGATGACGGCTCCATCGAAGTGATTGAGGGTTGGCGGGTGGAGCATAGCCACCATAAACTGCCGACAAAAGGAGGGATCCGTTATGCCATGACGGTAAATGAAGATGAAACGATGGCACTTGCGGCCCTGATGACCTATAAGTGTGCAGTGGTTGATGTGCCTTTCGGAGGAGCCAAAGGCGGTATTCGAATCGATAAAAAGAAGTATAGCGAAACCGAAATCGAGAGAATCACCCGTCGTTACACTTTTGAACTCTACAAGAAGAACTTTATCGGTCCCGGCCTGGACGTTCCGGCACCGGATTACGGAACGGGGGAGAAAGAGATGGCCTGGATACTCGACACATTTCGTCAAATCAGCACCGATATCAATGCTGAAGGCTGCGTAACCGGCAAACCGATTTCTCACGGTGGAATCCGCGGGCGCAAAGAGGCAACAGGCCGGGGAGTCTATTTCGGTGTACGGGAGGCTTGTAATCATGTCGAAGATATGAAAGAACTTGGACTGGAGCCCGGACTCGAAGGCAAGACGTTTGTCATACAGGGTCTTGGAAATGTGGGCTATCACGCCGCAAAAAATATGATTGAGGGCGGAGCCAAACTGATCGGTATCGCCGAACTGGAGGGGTCGATCTGGTCTGAAGAGGGTATCGATCTGGATAATCTCGTCCAGTATCGAAAAGAGGCAGGGACAATCCTCGGTTTCGAAGGAACAAAAGAGCTGGAAACCCGGGACAAGGCGTTAGAGCTGGATTGCGATATTCTCATTCCGGCTGCACTGGAAAATCAGCTGAACGAAAAAAATGCATCGCGGATCAAAGCCAAAATAATTGGTGAGGCTGCTAACGGCCCGACAACTTCCGAAGCCCATGAAATACTAAAGAATCGTGGAACCCTTATCATTCCCGACAACTATCTGAATGCCGGAGGTGTCACGGTCTCCTACTTTGAGTGGCTGAAAAATCTTTCACACGTACGATTCGGCCGAATGGGCAAGCGGTTTGAAGAGACAAGTTATCGCAAGATTCTCTCGGTCATCGAAAATATCTCCGACCGCCGTTTTACCGATAAAGAGCTGGAGTATCTGGCTCAGGGGGCGGGAGAGGGTGAGCTGGTCGACTCCGGGCTCGAAGAGACGATGATTCAGGCATATAACGAAATCAACGAGCTTCGAAAGAAGCACAATGTTGACTTGAGAACGGCGGCCTTTATCAGTAGTATCGAAAAAGTCGGTTTGATCTACGAATCGATGGGAATTTTTCCGTAACGATCGGGATACAAGATTTGAACTTGGAAATTGATCTTTAAACGGAGAATTGAGTTTCAATCAGGAAATTGATTTTCAATAAAAAAGCCCTCACCGGTCGGGGTGAAGGCTTTTAAGGCGTGTTTGCCTTTTCGACATTTGGATACATCTTGTTGGGGATATCTCAAATGAAGGTCTTGTAGTCTCTGACTTTCTGGATTAAATAAGTTCTCAGTTGTTTAATCTTGAAGTCATCTTGGTATGTAGTACGTTTATGAAGATGATTTGTTACAAAAAAGACGACAAATTTTTCCAAAAAGTTTCAGGTGTTCAAACCAGATCGGAATCCTGCTTATGATCTCTTTCTACCTGGTCATGTTTTTGCTTCCGTTACTCATTGTAGGGCTCTCTCTTGTGCTTGCATCCAGGCCGGATTAAATAATGGAAACTCCTTCTGTTGTTTCGGTTTGAAGGTGTCCAATGAATATTCAGATATGACAAACAAACCACTATGGAAGAAGTTCAGGAAGTTGCGGTAACGGTTGATGCCTATGCAATAGGTGCATTTTTAGGTTATCTGGCTATACTTGTTCTGATCGGCCTCTATTCGGCCCGGTTCTCGTCCAAAGGCCTGACAGAGTACTTTATAGGCGGCAGAAAGATGAACCGGTTTGTCGTAGCCCTCTCCGCTGTCGTGTCGGGCCGGAGTGCATGGCTATTGCTTGGAGTTACCGGAATGGCGTATGCTCAGGGGCCCTCTGCGATCTGGGCGGTTGTCGGATATATCGTCGTTGAACTCTTTCTCTTTCTCTACTATGCTCGCCGGCTTCGCAATTTTACAGAGGCTCGTGACTGTATCACTGTTCCCGATTTTTATGAAGCTAGATTTCAGGACAAGAGTGGCCTGTTGCGTCTGGTCATCGTGTTCATTTTTCTGATTTTTATGGTCGGTTATGTCTCCGCACAATTTGTTGCAGGAGGAAAAGCTTTTGCATCCGGATTTGGAATGGATATGGGCGACGGTATTCTTCTAACCGCACTGATTGTCGTTATCTATACAATTCTCGGTGGATTTCTGGCCGTCAGTCTTTCCGATATGTTTCAGGGAATTCTGATGATTTTGGCTCTTGTGATCCTTCCCTGGATCGCAATTGCTGATGCGGGCGGCCTGAGCGAGGTTCTCAATCGGCTCGAAGCGATGGATATTCTGTATGTGGATCCGTTTGCCATCTCTGTGGGAGCTGCAATCGGATTTCTCGGGATCGGGCTGGGGTCTCCGGGCAATCCGCATATTCTGGCCCGTTACATGTCGATCGACGACTCCAAACAGTTGAAATATGTAGCTGTGATCGGAACTTTCTGGAATGTGTTTATGGCCTGGGGGGCTGTTTTTATAGGCTTGGCCGGCCGGATCTATTTTCCCGAAACTTCGATGTTGCCGGCTGAGGATACTGAAAATCTCTTTCCTGTCCTTGCCGAGCTCCATCTTCATCCTATTCTTTTTGGAGTTGTTCTTGCATCAATTTTTGCAGCCATCATGAGTACGGCCGACTCGCAGCTTCTGGTTGCAGCTTCGAGCCTTGTTCGGGATCTGTATGAAAAGATGTGGAGAAAGGGCGAACATATACCGCAGCGCAGGCTGGTTCTCTACAGTCGGATTGTAGTATTTGCTCTGGTGATACTTTCGCTACTGCTTGGATTGATTGCAGAAGACCTTGTATTCTGGCTGGTGCTTTTTGCCTGGGCCGGCCTGGGAGCTTCAATTGGTCCGACCTCCATCCTGGCGCTCTACTGGCGCGGGACGACGCGCGAGGGTGTGCTGGCCGGTTTAATTACAGGGACGGTTGTTACAATCATCTGGTATTTTGTTCCGGTCTTGAAAGATTTGATGTATGAACTGGTTCCCGGATTTATTGCAGCTCTGCTTGTCACCTGGGTTGTAAGCCGCATCACTGAGCCGGGAAAAGATGTGGAGAAAGCTTTCGAACAGATGAAGGATCAGTGAAATTTACTACTTTGAACCCCTGAAGTTGCCGAGCTGCTGCATCTTCCTTTAAACGTTGGAAATATAAACCGAACCCTGAACACATGATTCGATTATTGATTCTTGTACTCTTGTCCATCTGCATTGCTGCTGCATCCGGTTTTGCGGTGCCGACATCGGAGAGCCCTGAAAAGGGCCTCGATCTCAATAGCGAAAATATTTTTGTATATACAAATATTGCTCATCCTTTTTCTGACGACGAGATGTTGGAAAATGGTTCAGAATCGAAAATCGTTTCTGACCCGGAAGAAGAGCTGACCCTGGAAACCCTGACGCTTGAGGATATCTTTTTTGAGCCCTATCTGCCGGGCGTTCGTCCCAATATGACGGGATATTCAGCCGATATGAGCAAAATCTACTTCTCCTGGAACGACTCATCCTATCACGAGACAAGCAGCTACCAGGTTGATCTCGGCGGCAATCAGGTGGAAGAAACGCCTGAAGATGCGATCACCAATTTTCAGCGAAGTCCGGCTCTGGATAAAATTGTATATACAAAAGATGGAAAAGTGTGGGTCTCCGACATACAGTTCGAAGAACCAAAACTTTTAATCGATCCGCAGGTGTCTGTTTCCAATTTAAGATGGAGTCCTGACGGTACGAAGATCGCTTTCACAAAAAATGGCGAGATCTGGATTACCTCAATCGAGAAACCTGCGTTGAAACAGGTAACCCGAAACAGTGGCAACAGCTCACCTTTTATGCTCGACAGCTGGGCCGGAAACGAACGAATGCTGCTTCGAAGCAGTGATTTTTCAAATCTCAGGACAGTCTACTTTCCCGACTATCTGGGCGAGTTTGTAACACCCGGAGAATCCAGAAGAGGAATCCCTGCCACAACGTTTGCAGTTGCCGATCTGGCAAGCGGCGATATTGATACCCTGTTCAGCGACAGGAACCGCTCTTCGACCCAGGCCAGTCCGTCGGGCCGGTATGTAGCGGTCGACTATTCCGATCCGGCATTGAAACAGAGAGAGATTCGTGTTTTTGATCTGGAGAATGGCGAGAAGAATGTTGTGTTCGAAGACTCTACGGAAGGCTGGCTGTATGCAACCCGAATTCGTTTTAACCCGGAAAGAGATCTGCTGATGTTTCAGTCGGAACAGGACAACTGGAACCATATCTATACGGTCGAACCGGATGGTTCCAACCTTCAGCAACATACATTCGGTGACTTTGATATCCCCTGGGCGGAATGGGTCGATGCTCATACGGTTGTGTTTGCCTCGACAGAAGAAGACCTGGGTGTGAGGCAAATTTATACGTTAAATGTTACAAATGGCCAGATCGATCAGCTGACGGACGCAACAGCTTATCGATATCGGTTTTCTTTGAGTCCGGACAAGCGGCATGTAGTCTATGCCAAGACCTATTTTAACCGGCCATATGATCTTTACAGGGTCAATCTGGAGAGGCCGGAGCAGGAAGTACGGCTCACCCGAACCGTCCCGGAGCGGTTTAAAGCGATCGATTGGCAGAAAGAGGATTATATACGTTTTACCGGCAGAGACGGGGAGACCGAACTGTCGATGTCGGTACTCTATCCACCTGATTTCGATCCGGGCTATGAGTATCCGGTCGTAGTGTTTTATCATGGTGCCGGCTCACTTCAGAATGTCTACAAAGGCTGGTCGAACAACTACTATCGAGAATATATGTTCCACCAGTATTTGACAATGCACGGGTATGTGGTTGTCGAAGTGGACTTTCGGCACAGTACAGGTTACGGACGTAAATTTCGTGAAGATGTAACCAACTGGATGGGGAAATATGAGACCTGGGATACGATCGATGGGCTCGACTGGGTTCAGGAGAATGTAGGCGGGCTTGATTTAAACCGCGTTGGAACCTATGGCGGCAGTTACGGTGGATTTATGGCACTATACTCAACAAGTGTCGAGCCGGAACGATTTCATGCGGCCGCCGCATTGCGAGCTGTAACCAACTGGCGAAATTACTATTACGCCAACCCCTGGTACACCAAGCCGAGACTGGGTCATCCCGATGAAGAACCGGAGCACTACGACCGCAGTTCACCACTGACTTATGCAGAGGAGATGGAGCATCCTGTCCTGATTCTGCATGGACTTATCGACGACAATGTGGGTTTTCAGGATGCCGTACAGTATATCGAGGAGCTGATTCAATCCGGCCATGAAGATTTCGATATGATGATGTATCCATCGGAACGTCACGGATTTGTAAGTCCGGAGTCGTGGTATGATGAGTATCGGCGGATGTTCGAATTCTTTGAGAAATATCTCAAAGATTAGAAGTTACTGAGAGCAATGAGCCAAGAACCAGGAGCCAGGAACCAGGAACCAGGAGCCAACAAGGCTCAGCGGGTCACTTCGAAACGGATGCTCCGGCTCACATCCTGACGGCTTTCCATATCTTCGATAAAGACCTGGAGTTCATACAGGCCGCTCTCCAGTAAAGCGGTCTGAATCTCCAGGTCCTCTTTAACATTCGACTCTTCCTGCTCAAAATTGATTGTCAGGTAAAAAGCCTCTTCATCGGTCTTGACTGTTCCATCTTCCAGAACGGGGAAAATTCGATAGGTGAGCTCAAAACGGGTGATCTCATCTGCATCAGGATGCAGATTGTATACTTCGAAATGGAGCATCAGGCTCTCGTCAGCAGGCAACGTCTGATCGTTGATCACTTTGAATGAAAAGGGGTACCCATCGGGGATTTCACCCCTGTATCCAAGTATCAGATCGGCCATTTCAAGAGTGACTCCATCCGAGCGGAGAGGCCGTGGCTGCTGACCTCGAAGCGATCCAAGACCACGCAGCCAATCAGGAAAGATCGTTGAATAGAGGTTACTGCTTTGAGGGTCTGGATGCGCAAGCCGGGCAACTGCTGTTTGGTATTGTTGGCTTCGATGATCAGTGATAAACCAGGACTGATGCACTGGATGTTGTTCATCGACGGTTGTCGTGAGAGTATCCCGTGACTCAAGGCGGTCTGTAATTTGCCAATCTCTGCTATAGATCAATAGTTCATGATCGAGGAAATAGTTGAGTCGATCTGTGTTTTCACCTGCCTCAGGGTCCTGACGTTGAGTTTCCGGTTCAAGACTGAGTGCATGTTCAAATGCGTTTAGAGGCTGGCTTTCCAAAAAGGTGACGAGGACCTGGTTCAGATTGTCATCCAGCATTCGATATTGATAGAGATCAACCGGAATAGGTGGAATCTTGCGATGAAAGGTGGACGCCTCTTGAGGAGATTCATTAATGCGCATGTCGAGAAGCTCGCGATTCTGTGAGCGCAGGGAAAGATCGAGGGACCGGTAAGCCAGGGGCCCTTGATCAACGAATGATTCCCGAATCATGTCGAGCCGCTGTTCAAAAAAGTGGTCGACCTCTCTGAGCTGCTCATAGTAGAGCATCTGAAGAACCAGGGCAGGTGTCAGGCCGGCTCGTACAAATTCACTGCGCAGTTCCAGGCTTCGCCTGTCACTCAGATAGGCACGCCGAGGAATAAAATCATCGATGCTTCGCTGATTTCGATATTCACCTGTATGAACATCGGTTCCAAAAATAAAGATCAACGGTTCTTTCTTGTAATCGACCAGCGGTTCATAGATCCAGATCTCAAATTCCGGATACTGGTGAAACTGGAAAACATACTCCTCCAGTTGTTCATACCCGTCAACCAGTTCCCGATTCATATCGATCTTACTTTGAACAGACTCCCGATCGTCCGGCGGGTTCGAAGCGTCGAACTGATGTGCCAGCCACTGTCCGATATTTTGCCGGTCCAGTGTAAGTACTCCAGCATGTGAACGGTCCGGTTCACCGTAACGAAGATAGATAAGTGCCCTGTCGTCCGTTCCGTAGATCGTATTGGAATTTTTAACAAAAAGAGCTCTCGAATAGGCTATTCGATGCCAGTGTTCAATGAGCCGTTCATTTACATCGGAGCCGGGTGTTGGGTCCATCTGGATCCAGAATCCTTTCATGTCTGAGGAGAGATCTTCGCTGCGATCCTCGAACCAGGTGATCCACTGACGGTAAAGCGCTTTGCCGGCTATCGGTCTCAGGCGTTCAATCTCTTGCCGGACTGCAGCTCTGTTCGTTCCATCAAAAGGCTGCTCCAGAGCCCAGAAATACATATCACTCGCATCGGCATAGTAGTCGTTCAGCTCCTGTTCGGTGACCAGGCGGATATATTCGAAACCGATCCTGGAGTCGGGTATTTCCAGATCTTTACGGGCATTATCCCAGATTTCGAGCGCTTCCTCATAGTCACCTCTGAATTCGGCGAGCAACCCCTGTTCCAGCCAGTCGGCATCGTAATACTGGCCTTGGGCCAGGGCGGGAAGGAATAGCAGAACGAGAAGTCCTGTCCAGCTGTAAAGTTTACTCAACATGCCAGAAAGAATAACGACTATTTTCTGTATAAGCCAACCCATCTGCACGATCTTTGAATGTAATGGGTCGTTGAATTTTTGTACCTTTCGACTGGGTAATATAAGACTCTCTGAACTCATGAATGAAAATTACAGGGCACTGACCCGGGCGTACCGTCCTCAAACGTTCGAGGAGATTATCTCGCAGGAACATGTGAGTAACACCCTGAAAAACGCAATCAAGGCGAACAGATTGTCGCACGCTTATATGTTTTGCGGGCCCAGGGGGGTCGGAAAGACGACGATGGCAAGGGTGTTGGCACGGGTCGTTAACCAGGTTGACGAAACAGTAGATGGGGAAGCGCTCAGCCGAACACTCAACATTGTTGAGATGGATGCCGCTTCGAATCGAAAGATTGAGGATGTCCGTTCACTGAAAGAGGTGATACGGGTTCCGCCTCAGAACGGTCGGTACAAGATTTTCATTATTGACGAAGTTCATATGCTGACCAAGGAGGCGTTTAATGCCCTTCTGAAAACGCTTGAAGAACCTCCGGGCCATGCGATCTTCATTTTTGCTACTACCGAACCCCACAAGGTTCTGCCCACAATTCTTTCGAGGGTTCAACGGTTTGATTTTAAAAGGATCGGTGTAACGGAAATCGTAGGCCACCTGAAAGAGATTTCTGAAAAAGAGGGAGTTAAGGTCGACGATGAGTCGCTGCATGTTATAGCGGAGCGGGCTGATGGTGCCCTGAGAGATGCATTGGGGCTGCTTGACCAGGCGATCGCATTTTGCGGAAGCACGATCGAGTACAAGGAGCTGCTAAGAGCGCTCAATGTGGTAGACAAGGAGCATCTGTTTGCCTTTGTAGATGCCGTAACAGAACGAAATGCTGCAAAGGGGCTCGGCCTGGTGAAAGAACTTTTGACTGCGGGAACGGACATTCAGGAGTTTTTGGTCTCATTGACCGGCCACATCCGAAATCTCTATGTTGCTTCTGATCCGGATCGGCTGGAGCTGATTGAAGCAACAGAAGAGACCAGGAATCAATATCGACAGCAGGCTGGAGACTATACCGAAGAGGATCTGATCCGGATGCTTCACTTGGTCAGCGAGACGCAACAGAAATTGAAGGATGCCCGCCAGCCGCGGATCCAGTTCGAAGTTTTGATGCTCAAACTGATCCATATGACTCCTGTTCGGAATCTCGACACCTTAATGAATGAATTACAGGAGTTAAAAAAAAACTCCACTAACCTGAGTGAGCCGGGAAAGTCCGCAACATTGAAGGGAGAAGCTGCACCAGCGAAGGGAGAAGATGAACCAGCGAAGGGAAACTCTGCTCCGGCTTCAAGTAAAACCGAATCATCATTTGATGGAGCCGCATCACCATCAGGGAATACCAGTTCACCGGCGAAGAGCTCTGCATCGAACCCGGATGAGGAGCTCTTCGGCCCGCCTTCTCTTGCCGGTGCGAGTGACGAAACCGGCCGCCCCCCCGATAAGGGACCCAGCCGGAATCCCGATGACAGACCCAGCAGAAAATCCGGCCGAGGCGGAGATCGGCAACACCAGAATGGGGCTGGTAAAACCAGGGTCAAAAAACCATCTCCCGTCGCAGTTTCTTCAGCCGAAGCAGAAAGCGGATCCGGCCGAACGGTGTCAGACAATGAGCATAACAGGCCGGCTGAGGGAAGGAATTTCAAGAATCTCGAGGATATTCGGGACAAATGGGATCAGTACCTTTTAGAACTTGAAGAATCTGTACCCCGAATGCTCTATTTTCAAATACAGCGAGCAGAATTGGCAGAACTTCAGGGCACAGTACTGAAACTTCTGGTGGACAATGAATTTGGCAAACAGCTGATTGATGAGCATCAGATGGAGCTTAGCAGGCTCCTGAAAAGCGTGACCGGTGTACGGCTGAAGATTGAAAGTGATGTTCAACAAGATGAAAGCCGGGATCATTCAACGAGCCTATACGACGAATTTCAAAAGATTCGGGAAAAGGATCCGCAGATTCAGACGTTAGTTGAATTGTTCGGTGCGGAACTTGAGTATTGACCTGATTTAGCTGAAGCCGGCAAAGTTCGGCGATAACCATCTAATTACAATGAATCGGAATAGATCTTATGAGTAAACAGTTTAACATGGCGGATATGTTCGGCAAGTTTGCCGATATGCAGCAGAAAGTGAAAGAGGCCCAGGAGAAGCTTGGAGAGGTGGAAGTAGAAGCTGAAGCGGGCGGCGGTATGGTTAAGGTGAAAGCAAACGGCAATCGCCAGATCATCTCGATCGAAATCGACAAGGATGTGGTGGACCCCGAAGATTCCGAAATGCTGGAAGACCTGATCGTTGCCGGTGTGAACAAGGCACTCGAAAAAGCGGAAGAAGCGGCTAAACAGAAAATGCAGGAGGTCTATAAAGATATGATGCCGGGCGGGGGTATGCCCGGAATGGACCTGAGCAAATTTGGCCTGTAACGACCGATGCAGATCACGTCAGAAGCTCTGGAGAGGGCAGTAGAGCAGCTTGCCAAATTACCCGGAACCGGGCGCAAATCAGCTCGAAGGATCGCCATGTATCTGCTCAAGCAGAACAAAGAGGCGGTCTTTGAATTGGCAGATGCGTTGAAAGAGCTCAAAACGTCGGTGATTCGCTGTTCCCAATGCGGCACGGTCAGCGACACAGATCCATGCCGGATTTGCGGCAGCCCGAAGCGGTCGGCGCATCAGATCTGCGTGGTAGAGGAGTTTCAGGATGTCTATTTTATCGAAAAGACCAATGAGTTTCGGGGCCGCTATCATGTTTTGGGGGGTGTCATCTCCCCGATGGAAAATATAGGGCCGGACAATATCCGCATCAAAGAACTGATTGAGAGAGTCGGAGAGTCGGGTGAGGAGATCCGGGAAGTGATTCTTGCCCTCAATCCCGATGCGGAAGGGGAGGCGACCGCCTACTATATTCACAAGCTTCTGAAACCGTTCGACGTCGAGGTTACACGTATAGCATACGGAATTCCGATGGGGTCGGATCTGGAGTATATCGACGAGGCGACGCTGAGCCGGGCTTTTGCAAGCAGAAATGCCATTTGAACCTGATCCTGATATATGCGATTACTTAAAGACGGACTCTTTATTATTCTGATTATCGGAACGATACAAATTGCCTCTGCCGACTCTGCAGAGGCACAACGTTACGGTTATTGGCAACAAGAGGTTGAATATACGATGGAGGTCGACTTCGATGTAGATTCTCACCGATTTGAAGGAGATCAGCTGCTCGAATACACCAACCACTCGCCGGATACACTCGACAGAGTCTTCTACCATCTCTACTTCAATGCATTTCAGCCGGGAAGCATGATGGATGTACGCTCCAGAACGATCGAAGATCCGGATCAGCGGGTTCGAGATCGAATTTATCACCTTGACGAGGATGAAATCGGTTATCAGAAAGTACACTCCCTCACGCAGAATGGAGAAAGTGTAACCTGGAAAATCAGGGACACCGTGATGGAGGTGGAGCTTGCAGAACCCATCCTGCCCGGTGAAACTGTGCATTTCGAGATGGAGTTTGAAGCCCAGGTACCGGTGCAAATACGGCGTACCGGGCGTCACAATGCCGAAGGGGTTGAATATTCGATGGCGCAGTGGTACCCCAAAATGGCAGAATATGATTTTATGGGATGGCATGCACACCCGTATATCGGCCGGGAATTTCACGGTGTGTTTGGCACATTCGATGTGACCATCCATATCGACCGGGACTATGTGGTTGCAGCCACCGGCTATCTACAAAACCCGGAGGAGGTAGGTTATGGTTATGAAACTGAGGAGATGACTGTACAGCGGCCTGAAGGAGATAAACTGACCTGGCACTTCAGGACAGATCTCCAGCACGATTTTATGTGGGCAGCCGACCCCGACTATACGCATGTTACCGCTCAGGTTCCGGATGGCCCCAAGCTCAGATTTTTCTATCAGACCGATCCGGTTGCGGAAAACGCTCCGGATGAGAGCCAGGAGGAACTTCTGGAGAATTGGGAACGGCTGCCGGAATACACCATTGCGGCCTTTGAATATATGAATGAACATTTCGGAGAGTATCCCTATGATGAGTATGTGGTTATTCAGGGGGGAGATGGCGGGATGGAGTATATTATGGGAACACTGATCACCGGCAACAGAACACTTCGAAGCCTGGTTGGGGTCACGGTACACGAGCTGGTTCATGCCTGGTATCAGGGAGTACTGGCTTTTAATGAGAGCTACTACCACTGGATGGATGAAGGATTTACCTCCTACGCTTCCGCACGCATCATGAATCAGCTTTTTGAAGGCGGAGAGGGAGATCCGTTTTCCGGTAGTTATAACAACTATTTTCAGATCGTGGCGATGGGGATTGAAGAGCCTATGGTTCAGCATGCCGACCACTTTGAGAGAAATATCGCCTATTCGGTCGCTTCCTATGTAAAGGGGATGATATTCTTGAATCAACTCGGATATATCACGGGCAGGGATGCGCTGGATCGTGGTTTGAAAAGATTTTACTACGAGTGGAAATTCAAACATCCGACCGGAGCCGATTTTATCCGAACCATGGAGCGAGAAAGCGGTATGCAGCTCTACTGGTATTATGAATATTGGGTGAAGACGACAAGAACGATCAATTACGGTATAGACAGAGTAGACGCCCGGGAAAACAACACCGATGTTAAAATCGCCCGGCATGGGCAAATACCGATGCCGATCGACCTCGTAGTGGAGCTTGATGACGGCTCGCTTCACCATTTCTATATCCCTCTGCTGATCATGTTTGGTGAAAAGGAACATGAGAATCCGGAAATCCCCCGCACTAAGCTGGAGCCATGGCCCTGGGTCAATCCCGATTACACACTAACGCTGCCCTGGGGAATTGAATCGATCCGCCGAATCGAGATCGATCCTTCAATGCGAATGGCCGACATCGATCGAAGCCACAATGTCTGGATCAATGAGGAGTATTGATTCCGAAAACTGCGTTATTTCCTGCGTCTCTGCATAAACCGGTCATAAATCTGCAATACGGCTGAATAAAGGAGGACTGAGAATGTCTGCCAAAAAGAAGGACGACTATAGTAAACGAGCACTTGAAGTTCACAAAAAATATGGCGGCAAGGTGGCAATAACATCGAAGATGCCGCTGGAGACCCGGGACGATCTGAGTCTGGCATATACGCCGGGGGTAGCCGAGCCCTGTCTTAAAATTTCGGAACAAGTTTCGGCTGCTTACGACTATACCTGGAAACAGAACAGTGTAGCGGTTGTAAGTGACGGGTCCGCCGTTCTCGGGCTCGGAAATATCGGCCCGGAAGCATCACTTCCGGTCATGGAGGGAAAGGCGGTTCTCTTTAAAAAATTTGCAAATATCGATGCCGTCCCGGTGGTTTTGGCTACGCAAAACACCGATAAAATTGTGGAGACGGTCAGGATGATCGCTCCTACCTATGGCGGCATCAACCTGGAGGATATCTCTGCCCCGCGTTGCTTTGAAGTGGAGCAGAGGCTGAAAGAAGAGTTGGAGATTCCCGTAATGCACGACGATCAGCACGGAACTGCCGTCGTTACACTGGCCGGGATGATCAATGCCATGAAAGTCACGGGCCGGCGTTTTGAAGATTTGCGTGTCGTGATCAACGGAGCGGGTGCTGCCGGGGTTGCCATTGTCAATCTTCTTCGGCTGATGGGGGTCGAAGATATCATTATGTGCGACAGCCGCGGGATTATATTTAATGACCGTGGTGATCTGACCGAGATCAAACAGCAGATGGCCGGCCTGACAAATCAAACCGGCCTGAAAGGTACGCTTCAGGATGCAGTTGATAATGCGGATGTTTTTATAGGAGTATCCGTACCGGGAGTGCTGACCGGTGAAATGGTCCGATCGATGAAAGATGACCCAATTCTATTTGCCATGTCCAACCCGATTCCGGAAATCATGCCGGCGGAAGCACGACAGGCCGGCGCCCGGATTATTGCGACGGGGCGCTCCGACTTTCCCAACCAGGTAAATAATGTTCTCGCATTTCCGGGAATTTTTCGAGGCCTGCTCGATGTCAGAGCGCGAAAACTGACCAACGAAATCTATATGGCGGCTGCAAAAGCGATTGCGAACGCTGTAAAAGAGCCGACCGAAGAGAAAATCATTCCAAATGCTTTCGACACGACGGTTGCACCAGCTGTTGCCAAAGCGGTGAGTTCGATAGCCGGATCGGAATAAAAACTGCTGGTGCGGCGCGGCCATCTGCTGAATTCGTTACGGGAGAGTCAGTTTTCTCTGCCCGGAGCCACTCTCGGGCACGGTTTTTCAAAGATTGATGGTGTTCTGAATAGTGCATCAGCACGTTCAACATCCACCAGGTCGGGCTCCTGGGAATCCAGATACCGATGCCAGGATCGGGTCAATTCTTCCAGTGTATAGGGAGCGTACGCTTTTTCAATATCTCCCGTCCTGTAGGCTTTCCTGAGTCGTTCAACAGGATAGTGATCGATCAGATACCTGATAAAAGAGCCGGAAATCAGATAACTGACACTCCCAGCCGAACTATAGAACCCGGCACCAAGCAATCTTCGAAGCTCCTCCGAATCGGGATACGGATCTCGTGCTGCGACCAGACGGTGAACCGAGCTGCCATAACGGCCGGGATCAAGTGCAACGGCAAGCCCTTCAACCAGTCCGATACTGGTACTGGCTCCAAACCGGTTGCCAAACTGTTTGGCAGCGACATGAACCAGTTCGTGGCGCAGTACACGCTCCAGAACTTCTTCTGCTATATGAATTTGATCCTGACTGAGCCAGACTGGAGCAAAACTGGTTCGGCCGGCCCCGGTCAGGCGTTTCTTCTGGTCGGAAGAATTATAAATATAGGAGTGAACCTTTGTTTCACGGTAAAGCTGAAGGTCCAGCCCAAGCTCTTCGGTGATCTCTTTCAGATGGGTTTCGTGAATCTCGGCCCAATCGGCAATACTTTTCGCGGCCGAAGTCCGCTCCAGACCGGCTCCATCCGGTTCATCATTATGCCTGCTATCCTGACCTGAAGCTTCAACCCTCCTGCCACTCGATCTCTCAGCAGGATAAAATATTCGGAAGTGATCCGATTCATATACCATCCCGAGCTCCTGTTGAATTCGTTCTTCAGGTGAAATCAAACCCCAGTTTGAGAGATGGGCATAGCTGAACAACAAAGCAAAAAGCGAGCCAAGCGAAATCACCTGGTAGACACGCTCTTTCCCTGCAGCGGGAACTGCCCAGAACAGTAGAACCCAAAGAAGCGTGATCGTTCGAAACAGAATCAAGCGGGTATCGAACTGAACGACCTCATCGTAAATCGGCCCCGGCCAATAGCTCCATATATGGTTATAAAAGTAGAGTTGCGGAAACGAAAAAAATTGTACCACCAGGGGGACGATGGCAAAACCCGCAATAGACAACAGGGCAATCGATCCACTCCATTTGCCGCCGAAGCTCCGAACCGCACGACCTGCCGACCAGCCGAAAAGTAGTGAAAATGGCGGCCCCGATACCCAGAAAGCAAGCCCGTCAAAACTCCAGCAGCCTGTGGAGATTGTGAACAGTATGAGAGGGGCCGACCAGCCGATCAGAATTGCCAATCCATCCCTGAAAACCGAACCGGAACGGCTGCCTCTTCCCATTCGCAAAGCAGCGTAAAATGCAAGGGCCAGGGAAGCAACACCGGCCGATTCCCAATGAAAATCCCGAAGCAGCGGTAAGGTCAGGCTCATCAGGCCGATCAGCAGCCCGATGAGAATTGATCTCAGCGGAGGGGCAGTCACCTTGAATACACGGTTCACAGTATATGATCTTGATTAGTTTTCAGCGCCCCGCCATCCGTCGTCGAGCTTGCACTCGTCAGCTCTTGAACATGGTCGACAGCACAAACCAGATATTTTCCTTGCGCTCCATCAGGCGCCTTTTGAAATATGGCAGCCACATCGTGCCGTAAGGAACATAGATTCGGCAATTGTACCCTTTTTCGGTCAGATCCAGCATCGTCTCTTCCCTTAATCCATACAGCATCTGAAACTCAAAACGATCCTTGCCGATATCGTGCTCTTTGGCATACTCCTTCACCCACTCGATCAGTTCATCGTCATGGGTCGCAATTCTTGGATAGCGAGTTTGTGCCAACAAAAGACTCGTGTAATCTTTGAACGCCTGCCGTATCAATTTCATATCCTGGAGTGCAATACGCTCGGGCTCCTTGTAGGCGCCTTTGCATAGTCGTATATCGGCTCCCATTTCGGCCAGCTCGCGAATATCCTCCTCTGTTCTGTGGAGGTAGGCCTGCAGAACGATTCCTGTATGGTTTCCATAGCGTTGATGGGCTTCTTTATACAGGCTGATCGTCTGCTCTGTATAATCGGAACCTTCCATGTCGATGCGCACAAACTGGCCGAGCTCCTTTGCTCGTTCCAGAAGCCGGAAAAGGTTATCCCTGCAATACGATTCGTCGATATCCAGGCCCAGCATGGTAAGTTTGATGGAGATGGTACTTTCCAGGCCGGCCTCTTCAATTTCGTTCAGCAGATCGATGTAGTTACTAACCGCTTCGTCAGCCATTTGACGGTCGCTTACATTTTCACCGAGCAGGTCGAGCGTGATTTTGATCTTCTGATCATTAAGAGCCCGGACTTTGGGAGCCGCCTGCTGAAAAGTTTCTCCAGCGACAAATCGTTTGGCGAACAGGTAAGGTAGTTTCATGCAATAGGAGTTCCGTTGTCTGTCTATGGCGGTGCCAAAAATAAACAAAAGCAGCATGCAGCGCCATCAATTCGGAATCGCAGGCAGATTTCTCTATTTGTGTGATAATTAGATCGTCCCGTCGCCAGAATCAGCGCCCTGAATTACCGGATTATGCAACTTTCTTCCATCAGATCACGTAATCTTTGTCAAGGCTGAACGACGATTGTTTGTACGCCGGTTCCTGAACTGCAATATCAAATTCGAATATGTGGTTATGAAAAAAGCATTGAGTCTCTTTATCTCCGCATCACTTTTCCTGGCATTGACTGTGGAACTGCGTTCGCAAAACAGTGATCGCGTCTATCAGTTCGAAACGTTTCAATTGAGTAATCCTGAACTGATCGATGTCCGGACATCCGGCGGGTCGATTCAGATCGAAGGTTCGGAGCTTGATGAGGTTCGGGTTGAAATGTATGTGCGCTACCGGGGGCGCTATCTGGCACCTTCCGACACCGATCTGAACGATTTTGATATTCGAATCGAGCAGGTTGGCAACCGGGTTATCGCCCATGCAGAACGAACAACAGAACGCGGCTGGCGATTCTGGAGAGATTTCGAGTCGATCTCGTTTGTGGTCTATACACCGTCGAATACGAATGTAAAAGCCAGAACCAGTGGTGGGAGCGTATCAGCGGCTTCTTTGAATGGTACTATTGAGCTTCGCACCAGCGGTGGCAGCATCTCCCTGGAAAATCTGGCCGGTGTGATAGAGGCCAGAACATCGGGAGGCAGCCTCAGTATGACCGAAATCGACGGATCTCTTTCGGCGCGTACGAGTGGCGGGAGTATCAGGCTGGAGCAGGCGGTTGGAGAATTTGACCTTCGCACCAGCGGAGGCGGCATGAGATTCGAAGAGGTATCGGGCAAACTGGCCGCCCGGACCAGCGGTGGCAGCATTCGTGCAAAAATGGGGTCAGTCGAAGACCTTCTCGACCTCCGTACAAGTGGAGGAAGCATCACAATTGAGGTACCTCGCGGCGGGTATGACCTGAACTTGAGGGGTAATCGGGTCCGGACGGAACTGATCAACTTTTCAGGCAACTCCGAGCGTTCCCGGATTGAGGGGAGTATGGATGGCGGAGGTCCGTTGATTCGGGCCAGAACATCGGGAGGCAGTGTAACACTGAACTATTTCTAAAATATATAATACAACCGAACAGTAGCGAAAGCGCGGCCCGAAAGGGTTCGCGCTTTTTTTATTGCTATCCGGTTTGAAGGTTGGATGCAGATCGGCCTGAAGAATAAATTCAGTAATCCAAACGGATTGAAAGGATAGATAAAGCAAGAAAAAAGGAATCTGGCAACCAGGAAAAGTGGGCCTTTTTTTTATTTTGGACAGGTCTGTCTTTTTACTATAAAGTTATGTAGGCTTATTATATGTCAGATAAGTAGTTAACAGACTGAATCAAAACAATAAACGACCTGTGTTGGCTGTGCCTTCACAAAATTCTGGAGGATACCTATGAATCAGCAGGAACAGGAAAACGTCTCGGAAGAGTTTTTTCCGAAAGGCGCAATCACATTTTTCGTGATCATGATCGTCCTTTTCGTCATCATGTGGCTTTCCATCTATTTTGAAGTTTTAAGCAGGGGGTAAAAATGGATAAATCGGAAAAATTGGCACTCGGATTGAGCGGCTTACTTCTTGCCGCGTTCTTTTTGGCGCTCATCTATGCACAAGTGGCCAGAGGGATCGAGGTTCCCACATGCATTACCGATGTGGAGCCGTTTACCTCGGATACACTCTTTCAGATTGATGAAAATGAATATGAGCTCCATATGATAACCCGGATGTGGGCATTTGAGCCGTCTTCAGTCACACTTCCGGTCGGATCGACCGTGCACCTTTACGTTACTTCCCGCGACATCATTCACGGATTCAAAATTGAAGGGAAAAACGTAAACCTGATGGCGGTCCCGCAAACGATCAACTATATACCGGTTACCTTCAATGAGCCCGGTGAGTACTTTTTTGCATGTCATGAATTTTGCGGAGCGGCGCACCATCTGATGGCAGGCCGCATCATCATTACCGACAATGAAGAGGATCTGGCAAGAGCGGATCTTCCGGGAGGTGAGCGATGAAAAGTTATGTAATGAAGATCGACAAGTCGAACCGCTACCTGATGGGCGTTCTTCTCATCATCCCGATGATTTTTCTTGTTCTCGGGGTGTATGGCGGATTGATGCAGACCCTATTCCGCGCCGGCATCATTCAGAGCGACCCCTTCATGGGCCCCGATTATTACAAAGGCCTCACCATGCACGGGGTTCTGAACGCCCTTGTTTTCACCACCTTTTTTGCAGTCGCATTCGGCAATGCTGTCGTCTCCTACGCACTCAGGATGAAACTCAATATGACCTGGGCCTGGGTGTCCGGCATTTTGATGTTGGTCGGTTCCGCCCTGGCCACCCTGATGATCTACATCGGAGAAGCGACCGTTCTCTACACCTTCTATCCGCCGCTCAAAGCACACCCCCTCTTCTATATCGGGCTGACTCTGCTGGTGGTCGGTTCCTGGGTAGCATTCTGGAACTGGATACCTCTCTATCTGAAGTGGCGAAGAGAAAACCCGGGAGAAAAAACGCCGCTTTCGGTCGTTGGAATCTTTACCACTTTTATCGTCTGGCAGATCGCCACGATTCCCGTAGCAGTGGAGATTCTCTTTATGCTGCTCCCCTGGTCGATGGGGCTGGTGAATGAGATCAATGCAATGCTGGCGCGAACCCTTTTCTGGTTCTTCGGCCATCCGCTGGTTTACTTCTGGCTCCTGCCCGCTTATGTGATGTATTACAGTTATATGCCAAAGCTGGCCGGCGGAAAGCTCTATTCCGATATGGCGGGGCGCCTGGTTTTTATGATGTTTATCGTGTTCTCGATCCCGGTCGGCACACACCATCAATATATGGACCCGGCGATCGGCGCACAGTGGAAGCTGCTCCATGGATTTTTCACGTTCATGGTGGCATTGCCCAGCCTCATCACTGCATTTACGCTCGCTGCTTCCCTGGAGTATGCCGGCCGGAAACGAGGCGGCAAAGGGTTGTTCGGGTGGATGTTCAAGCTGCCCTATTTCGACCGTGACCGGTGGCTCTTCTCCTATCTGATTGCCGGACTGGTGATCTTCATTTTTGGAGGGATCAGCGGTATTGTAAACGCCTCCTATCAGCTGAACACCGCAGTTCACAATACGGCGTGGGTTCCCGGCCACTTTCACCTGACAGTTGCAGGCCCTGTGCTTCTGGCGTTTATGGGGATGAGTCTCTATCTGCTGAGCCGCTATCTGAACAAACCGGTCAAGATGAAAGGGTGGGCGCTCTCGATGCCCTATATCTGGACGATCGGCGTTTTCATCTTCTCCTGGGGCATGATGCGGGGCGGCCTGATCGGTATGCCGCGAAGAACCAATACCGGTCCATCCTATGCCAATCAGGACAGCGCTCTCTATCAGCCTGAATGGATCAGCTATATAGATATCAGTGTTGTCGGCGGGGTGATTATGACACTGTCGGTTGTCATATTTGCCGTCGTTTTCTTTGCAACGGTATTTGCAAAACAGAAAGAGGGCGAAGCGACGCTTGAATTTCCGACCACTGAACCGTATCACGACGAGGATGTCCCCTGGCTGAAAAATTTCAAGCCGTGGGTCATTGCGGCCATCATCATCATTGTTCTGGCCTACACTCCGGTGATTATTGATGTACTGCAAAGTACTGCCGGCGGTTCACCACCATTTAGTCCGGAAAACCCGGCGCCATTACGTTAACTGAGCAGGTTGCGCCTTGCAGGCAAGGAGTTATTTTTCCGATATGAATGTTGAGCGGTATTGTACAGTTTCGGTTTTATTGTTGATCATTGTATTGACTTTAACAAGTTGTGACCAATTGGCGGTTGTCGATCGACTCGGCGACGAACGCTTTGAGTTGGTCAATCAAAACGGTGAAGAGGTTACATTTCCCGATGATTTCAATGGAAACGTGATGTTGATCGGGTATGTTTACACCTATTGTCCCGATATCTGTCCGATGATAACCCACAATATGCGAGCGATCGATTTAGAACTGAACGATGAGAGGGTACACTTTGTCAGTATCAGTTTCGATCCGGACCGTGACTCACCCGAAGTATTAAAACGATATGCCCAAAGTTTTCAGGTTGATGAGTCGAGATGGACCTTTCTGACCGGAGAACGGCGGGTAGTCAACTCTCTTCTGGATCGGCTGGAAATTCGAACGGTGAAAACGCCGACACGGTTTACAGATTCAGGAACCCCGGTCTATTTTATTGATCATACAGACCGGATTTCACTGGTTGACAGTGATGGAAATATCCGAAGACATTATCAGGGAAGTGATCTTAACCGCAGCAAGGTGGCCGACGACATTCGATCGGTATTGAATGAATTGTAAAAAGAAGAACCAGAGTTCATATCTTCTTCATCTGTTTATTCGATATTTTTGACCCTGAAAACGGATAATCGCAGAAAAAGAGATACAGATCATAAAAAACCCAACAAACCGAATTAAGGAGTTCAACATGAAATCCCTGAGTTTTTACTCGATTATATTCGCCCTCGTTTTATTTATGGCGGCTTGTAACGGAGAAGAAGAACCGGCCGCACCCGCCGAAGAACCGATAGACGACGGGGTGCGAACCATTGAACTTATCGGTACCGACGACATGAAATTCCGGGTTGCCGAAGAGGCAGATGGCCTGGTGATTCGTGAGCAGATCGGTGATGAGTATGAAGTGGATCAGATCCTTGCCGAACCGGGTGAAACGCTTCGTATTGTGCTGACAACAAGAAGTGAACTTCCGCCAACGGCAATGTCTCATAACTTCGCACTGCTCCATATGGGGGTTGATGTGGATGCATTTGCGAATGCATCGGCCGTTGCGGCAGATAACGAATATATCGCACCCGATATGGAAGATCAGGTTTACGTGACAACGTCCATGCTGGGCGGAGGTGAGACGGAGACGATCGAGTTTGATGCTCCGGAGGAGCCGGGTGAATATGAATTTGTCTGCACATTCCCCGGACACTTTGTAGCCGGAATGAGAGGTACGCTGGTCGTTCAGTAAGTACCAGAGTCTTTCAAATTACGAACTGAGCCCGGATCACCATCCTGGAGATCCGGGTTTTTTTATCACTTTCAGCTGGGTAGAAGCAGGTTCAGCCGGGCTTTTCACGAGAGAGATCCGGCTGCTCTATTTATTACGGTTAGACAAGAAGTGCCAGGCTCCCAATATCAGCAGCAGATAGCCAAAAAGGGCCACCCCGACATAGGCAAATCCCAGAGTCACATCCTCAAAGTAGTGTACCGGTGCGTTGATAAGTAACAGGAGAGGGAATCCGAAGAGAAGGGCCAGACCGCTGCCGTAAACCAGATTGTAGCTGACCGGAGACTTCAGTCGGGAGTCCAGTACCCGAAGCAGCACCAAAGCCGACTGAATGGTGCCTGTCAAATTACCGAAGATGGCAATAAAACGTTCCAGCTGAAACTCCCGGAACGTCTCCCGGGTCATCCGGTGGATGAGCAACCAGGTGGCAGCGGCAACGAAGATGCTGATGAGCACCAGTGGTACCAGGTATTCCCGAACCACTCCCCAGCTGATTGCAGCAACTGAGGCGACAATCATGAAATCCATAAAGAGATTGGCACTTCGGGTCATCGTGGTGTCGTCGACAAGATATCCCAGTTTCAATTTATCGATCACCATCCGGATAAACAGAGCCACAACAGCGGCGGCGATAAAGTGAAACGACCACAGTGTATTCACCTCCTGCTCGGCCCCGTTCAGGACCAGCACCTTCTCGATGCCGGAAAGTGAGAGCCAGGTAACCAGGTAGGCCAGGCCGATCAGAGATAGATGAAAAGTCAGCGATTCGATCGCTTCACCAGAAGTGGTCAAATGGCCGCCTTTCGGTTTTTTATCGGACGGAAAGAGGCCGGTTCGCACCTCTTCCGGTAATTGTTCTGCTTTTGACAGATAGGCGGCTTTGCCGGCCCGTACACCCCGATGAAGAAGCCAGAGCCCGACGGTATAAGCGACCAGAAAACCGATGGCGGCAAAGGTCAGACCGACAACAGCCCCCGACTCAAATCCGTGAAGTTCCCAATTCTGGCCGATGGTGTAGGCTATACCGGGGTTCATCCCGAAAGCGAGCGGGGCTAGCAACCCGATACCGGCAAAAAGCTCCGGCATGAAGGCCCAGATTAGCAGAAATGCGATCGAGAGTCCGATGAGAGCCTGAACCAGATAGACGGAAATGAAAATCAGGCCGAACTTGACCGATGAGAGCCCGACCTGCTGTTTGGGCGCCCGCAGGCCAACTGCAATAAATAGCAGTGCAAGGAGATGATAGATATAACCACCGAGTCGTTCTGTCGTCAGATCGATCCATCCCAGACCGTTCATGCCTATCATCAGCCCGAGAAATCCAGCGATCAGATTGTTGGGTATCAGAAATTTTTGGATCAGCTGAACCCTGCTTCGCAGCCAGGTGGCAACGATGAGAAGCAAGCTGAGCAGAGCGAAATCGAGGAAAAATCGGCCCAGAGGGATATCAAGTATCCAGGAGCTCATGCCTCGACTATCGGCTTTTCCCCCGACTGAAGCCGCCGCAGGTATTGCTGCCACTGCAGTGCGCTGCTTTGTTTCAGGGTAAATTGCAGGGTTCGCCTGTCGTCGGTCACACTCAATTTGTGGGCCTGTTCGATCGAGATATATCGAATCGAATCGATCGGAACTAAACCGGATTCAGAACGGTAGCTGTAGCGGATCCCATCAGTGGTAAGCCGGACGACTCCATCACCCAGGTTGATCAGTTTGTGTTGCTTGTCAATTGTAAAAAACCTGCTTCCTACAACCTCAAGCAGACAACGCTCCTGATCACAGAACATCTCCATTTGCCGGATCGAATCGTAAAGATCGATCAATGAATGCTCCCTGCCCTCTTTGTCGATTAACCGGGAAGAATGATCCATGCGAAAATCAAATTCGGCAGTTCTGCTCAAAACTCGCTGGCCGTCGGGTGTAAAGACCTGATCACTTCTTCCGCTAATCGGGCAGCGATAAAGAAATCGCTCGACCCCTTTGGCCGGTTTCCAGGAGCTGAACGGCCGGGTCTCTTCGGGCGGGTCATACTCTTCGAAATTAATTTTCTGTTTACATTCGCGGGCAAATGTCTCATAGTCAGGATAGTTGGAGGCGTGAAGCGGGTCGAGCCATCGCACTTCGATACTGCTTCGCCTGGGCCTTTTCGCCCACCTTGGCCACCCCAGATGTGATCCATGAAGCTGTACCGGGTGTACCGGCACTTTCATCTTCCAGAAGAGCTTCATGGTTGTTTCGATCAGAGGTTTCGGCCGGCCGTCCCATCTCCGGCCGCCTTCCGGGAATATGACGATGATACGCCGCTGATCGATCATTCGGATGACATCTCGGACGATTCCCGGCTCAGGCACATATTTGCTGGTTGGGACAATTCCAATGCTGTCCATAAAGATTCTGGGAAGCATTTTGTGAAACTGGTCGCGGGTCATCACCCCGGCCGTTGGCTCCCTGACCAATCCAACATTAAGCAGAAATGGATCGAAATAGTTGGAATGATTACCGTAGATGAAACATGGGCCGGTCAGCGGCATATTCTTTACTTGAGTCAACCGGACATTGAACAAGTAGTTCGTAGTCGGAATGACGGTATTCCGCATGAAAGGGAAGGTAATATTGGAATAACCGCGTTCATTCTTGTTAAAGGTGAATCCCATTCCGTTTCTTGCAGTTTCAGGGTTGATTCGTTCAGTGCATTAAGACCTCAGAAGTCACAGAGCAGCATCAGCGATTCGGCAGAAGATGTTCCGATGGGAGCGCCGGGAGGCATATAGGGAGAAGGCACCGGTGAAAATTTCTCGGGTGCTGACCGGAACTCCTCGATCTTGTCTGCCATCCATTCATAGTGAGCTTTCCAGGCTGTTTCCTGAATCGAGTCGCTGAGTTGCCGGATTTGGTGTTCAAGCTCATTCAGCTTCATTCGGGAGATTGCCTGAACATCGGGTGAGGCCCCGCTGTCTGCTGCCATTTCGAGCAGATTTCTCAGTACAGCGGTGTTGATGGCTCTGTGTATCGGGCCGATATACCCCTCTTGCGGTGTTCCGAGAACCGTTTGCTCGGTGATGCGGTCGAGCAATATATCGAGGGCAGGCACCCGATTGTCCCGAGCGTTCTGCTGGATTAGCCTGGCTGCCCGATTCGTATTGAGCAGTAGTGAAGCTGCATGTTCGGCGGCTGCTTCTGCCATAGCTGCCGGGTCGAGAACAGGATTGGTATAACCCCGGAAGTGCTCACGAGTTTGTGAAATTCTTGCAGGCTGGGGGGGGATCAGATCCAGAATTGATTCGGGAAGAGCCAGCTCCTGCGGGTCGAGTGTCCGCATCATCGCCTCAAGGGCGTCCAGCTGACGATCTGCAGCGACAGGAACAGGCCCCGTCTGGGAATCACCGCGGAGGTTGTAACTATAATCCACACCGCCAATCAGTTTGACGGTTGCTTCGGTCTGGTAACGATGGAACAGGTAGATCGGAACCAGAACATCGTGCAGAGATGCCATCGGCCGACCGATACGGATATTTTCCTCTCCAAACCGGTCCAGAGCGGCACGGCGAATGTCGAGAATGTGATCCAGCTGGCCTACTGAATCATCTCCATAGTCCCAGAGGTGAGCCTTCGGATGTGCACCACCCGCCGGCCGGGCCGCCTCATCCGAGATATAGAGGAGTCCCATCTCGAGTGTCTCATCGATGATCCGATTCAGTTCCATTTCTTCATCGGCACCATCAGGAAAATCCTGATAACCAAAGGCTACGGCCCGTTTGTCCCACTCTCCGATACCGATGTCGTAGGCATTTTCGAGGCTCAGAGATCCGTCAGGATTGATCGTAGCCATCGGATGCGGGTAATCCATCACAGATGCCAGGTTGTCTTGACTGGCGGCAAAATTGTGGGCGATGCCAAGGGTGTGGCCGATCTCGTGTGCCGAAAGCTGGCGGATTCGGTCGAGTGCCATCTCCAGCATCTGAGGGTCGGGTTCGCGCCCCTCCTCATAAGGAGCAAGCAGCCCCTCGGCAATCAGGTAGTCTTGTCGAACCCGGAGAGAACCGAGAAGCACATTTCCTTTGATAATCTCCCCGGTTCTCGGATCGACTACAGAAGAACCGTATGACCATCCCCGTGTTGACCGGTGGACCCAGTTGATCACGTTGTATCTGACGTCGAGAGGGTGGGCATCTTCGGGTAGTATCTCTACTTGAAAGGCATCTTTATAGCCGATCGCTTCAAACGCTTCGTTCCACCACCTGGCTCCGTCCAGCAATGCAGTACGAACCGGTTCCGGAGTGCCATTGTCCAGGTAAAAAACGATCGGTTCTACCGGTTCGCTGACCTCCGCTTCGGGATCCTTCTTTTCAAGCCTGTGCCGGACAATATACCGGCGGGTGAATTCCCCTCCAATCGGAGCGCTGTAGTCCTGATAGGAGATCGGGAAAAAGCCGGATCGAGGGTCAAATTTTCTAGGTTTGTATCCATCATCCGGAAGTTCTACAAAGGAGTGGTGCTGCCGGACGGTGACTGCCTGGGAAGTCGGGGTTACTGAACGCAGATGAGCACCGGGGTTGGATCCGGTAAAGGTCAATTTTGCTTCAAATTCCGAGTTTTTTGGAAAATTGAAAGTGCCCGGCAGGTAGATCGCCGAACGGGAACGATCCAGTGAGTAGTTGCCCTGTCCTGTTCCCCGAAGACGGTCGGTGACTCCATGAGCATCTCTGAGCAGGAAATCGGTCGCATCGACCAGATAAACCCCCTCCTCTTCTGCAGCTATTTCGAATCCCCAGAGCACGGAACGGGCAAAGGCCTCTTCCACAGATTTACGTTCCAGCTCATTTTCGCTGGTTGCCCGAAAGCCCAGGTTGGGCTGCACCATCAGCAGACGCGGGCCGGAGCGGTAAAAACGGACGAGCCGGGTATTACCGAGCTGACTTCGGTCGAGCCCGATGTCGTTGGAACCGACGCCGGCTGCCAGTGAATTGACGTAGATCAACTCTTCGTCTACCTTGTCAACTTCGAGCCAGATTTTGCCCTCATTCTGGTCCCAATAGAAATTGAAGAAACCTTCGTAGCGCTCCATTCCTTCGGTATATTCCGAAATCGAAGGTTGGCCTGTCGCCGTTGCAGCAATCAGCAGAATAAAAGTGAGGATCGAGGAGAGAGTTTTCATGATACCGGCAGTATGGTTCACATTTACAAGTTGAGTGAAAAGGGTCAATAAGTTTTAAAATCACCATTCTCTCTGCGGTTGAAGTAGTTCCGGGTAGCCTTCATCACTTTTGGTGCGAGTAGCAGTGATGCAGTCATCGTCGGGATGGCCATGAGAGCAAAAAAGCCGTCGATCAGATTGACCACCATATCGATTGTCGTGATCGAGCCGAAAAAGATGGTGAAGATGTAGAAGTAGTTGTAGTAATGCTTGTTGTGAGCTCCGGCCAGAAAGTTGAGGCATTTGGAGCCGTAGTAGGAGTATGTGAACATGGTTGTAATGCTGAAAATGAACACACAGAGAATCAGCAGATAGAGACCGATCGTTGGGACGCCCGCTTCGAAAGCCATGGCCGTCATGGTGATGCCGTCTACATCGGGTTCGGTCCAGACGCCGGTCATCAATATGGCCAGGGCGGTCATTGTACAGATCAGCAGCGTGTCGATAGCCGGCTCAAGCATCGCTACCAGCCCTTCCCGAACCGGTTCTTTGGTTTTCGCCGCCCCATGAGCCATCGCTTCCATCCCGATACCCGCCTCATTCGAAAAGGCTCCGCGACGGACTCCATAAGAGATGACAACGCCGATCGCACCGCCGGCCGCCGCCTGGCCTGTAAAAGCGTCAGAGACGATCAGCCACAGGTAGTAGGGGACATCAACTATGTTGTTGATGATGATGTAAACGACCGTGAGAACGTAGATGACCACCATGGCCGGAACCAGCCTTGCAGCCACCTGCCCGATCCGTTTGATTCCGCCGAAAATTACCAATGAGACCAGGATCACAAGGACGATTCCGACGATTATATCGGAGACGCGGAACCCGGTTTCGGTGATGACAGAATCTTCAAGCAGAAACTGATTATAACCGAGCCAACCGTTTTCGGCAAAAACGGAGTCCCGCAGAATTTGTGTCAGCTGGTTGGACTGGAACATCGGAGTACAGCCGATCAGGCCGGCAAAGGAGAAGAAGATCGCCAGAGGTTTCCACTTTTTGCCCAGCCCTTCTCTGATATAATACATCGGTCCGCCCTGGATTTTACCGGAGGTGTCCTCACCCCGATAAAGAATCGAAAGAGTACAAGAGAAAAACTTGGTCGCCATACCTACCAGGGCAGTGATCCACATCCAGAAAATTGCACCGGGGCCGCCTGTACCGAGTGCGATCGCCACACCGCTGATGTTACCCATCCCGACAGTCGCAGCCAAAGCACTGGATAGGGCCTGGAAATGGTTGATGTCACCGGGCGCATCAGGGTCGTCATATTTTCCGGTCAATATTTCGACGCCGTGGCCGAAATGGCGGTAGGGGATAAATCGGCAGTAGAGTAGAAAAAAGATACCGCCTCCGACCAGAAGAACGAGCAGGGGTGCTCCCCAGGCATGATTGGCAAACTCAATCAATATTTGTTCAAGAAATTCCAAAAACGAATCGAATTAGGTGGTTTGGGCAGACTGTAAGGTCGGTGCGGCTGTCTATGATCCCGCATGATCCCGTATGGTCCAGCACAGCCCCGCATGATCCCGTATGGTCCAGCATAGCCCCGCATGATCCCGCATGGTTCCGCACGGACCCGCATGATCCCGAAGAACAGATCTTTTAACAGGCCGGTTCGACTACAGCAGTGTGTTGAGGAACTGATAACGCAGAGACAATCGCTTCTTAAGAAATCAATTCGGCAGATTTAAAACAACTCCGAATGAAATTGATTCGAAATCCGGTTGTTTCAACTCAATTGAAAATAGAGATTGACTCCACTGAGAATAAATTGCACGCTGATCGCCAGTGCAATAAAGCCCATCATTCTCGTCATCACATTCATTCCGGTCGTACCCATCCAGCGCATCAGGGTGGGTGCAAGTCGAAGTATAATATATGCGATAATGACAACCAGGGTGATGGAGATCGAGTGAATGATATAGTCCTGTATGCCGGATACTTGCGAGGCAAAACCGATCACCACGGCAATACTTCCCGGGCCAGACAGCATCGGCATGGCAAGCGGGCTGAATGAGATATCATCTTTTTGCATCGCTTCCACTTCATCCTCTTCACTGATTTTTCGGCCGCTCTTGTCCGGGTTGAGCATCGAGAAGGCAGCACGCATAATGATCAGGCCGCCGGCGATCCGGATTCCGGCAAGGCTGATACCGAAAAAACTGAGAATTGCGGCTCCCGCAAAGAGAAAGATGATGAGGAGGAGAAACATATACAGGGAAGTCCACCACGCCGTTGCATTACGTTCTGCACGTGTATAGTCTCTGGTCAGTGAAAGAAAGATCGGCATGGCCGCCGTCGGATTGGCCACAGAAAAAAGTGACGAGAAACTTGCGAAAAGCAGTCCGGCGGTTGTTGCGATCATCAGGGTAGGTTCACCTGTTATCTGTGTGAATAGATCGATCATATCTGGGCAAAGATAGAGACTCTCGATTGGAAATCTTACTAAAATTGTATCTTGTACTCTTGCCGGTAAAGGTAGAGGCGGGTATGGCAGCCCGAAGCTTAAAACAGGGATGTGAACCCCGATGCTGAAAACCTGGAGGCGGCTGCCAGGGCCCGTGTGATGGCAGGTGACATCTGGACTAACCTGCGGACAATAAGATGAACAAATTTTTTTATATGAAAAGGAACCCCGAAATCGATATCGATGCGATCATAAAACAGGCAAGAAACCTGATCTCGGGTCAGGGAAACCGAAATGAAAAACTGCAGGAGATCTGCCGGCTACTTGAAGATCAGGTGGACGTGTTCGACTGGGTTGGGTTCTACCTGGTTGCCGAAGATGAAGACCGGATGCTGGAGCTGGGCCCCTATATTGGGGAAGAAACCGATCATGTGCGCATTCCGTTCGGAACCGGTATCTGTGGTCAGGCGGCCGAGACTCTGGATACGTTTGTGGTTCAGGATGTCAGCAAGGCCGGCAACTATCTGGCGTGCAGCGTGGATGTCAAGTCGGAGATCGTGGTCCCCATCATGAAGGGGGAGCAGTTTGTTGGTGAACTCGATATCGATTCACACACCAAAGGAGCTATCACACCGGAACTTCGCCGGCTTTGTGAAGAGATCTGCCGGGACCTGGAGCAACTTTTCTGACTGAAAAATTCCTATTCCTGCTCCCGCCGGGAGGCTCCGTCAGGCCTGGAAAAGATTCTTCAGATATCGTCCGGTATGGCTGCTTTCGACTTCGGTGAGCTCTTCGGGCGTTCCTTCGGCCACAATCTGTCCACCCCCGAAACCACCTTCCGGCCCGATATCGATAATCCAGTCGGCAGATTTGATCACATCAAGATTGTGCTCGATGATAATGACGGAATGCCCCTGGTCGACAAGTTCATTGAAAGAGAGTAGCAGGCGGGAGATATCTTCGAAATGGAGCCCAGTCGTCGGTTCGTCAAATACATAAAGAGCATTTCCATTCCCCGACTTGGAAAGAAACTTGGCCAGTTTAACCCGTTGGGCTTCGCCTCCCGAAAGAGTTGTAGCACTTTGGCCAAGCCGCAGATAACCCAGGCCCACATCTTCGAGCGATTGAAGCCTGGAAACGACTGCCTGCTCCTCTTTAAAAAACTCCAGCGCTTCAGAAACCGACATTTCAAGCACATCATAGATACTGGCCCCTTGAAATTTCACCCCCAGAATATCCTTGCGATATCGCGTCCCGCCACAGTTTTCGCACGTCAGTTCAATGTCGGCCATAAACTGCATCTCAATTTTCTGAACCCCTTCACCCTGGCAGGATTCGCAACGGCCTCCTGAGACGTTGAAGGAGAAATGACCCGGTGTATAACCCAGAATTTTCGACTGCCGTGTATCGGCAAAAAGGTTTCGAATAGCATCAAACGACTTGGTATAGGTAGCCGGGTTGGAGCGGGAGGAGCGGCCGATAGGGCTCTGATCCACCATTTCTACCGTATCGATATGGTTTAACCCGGTGATACCACGGTGCCGTCCTACCTTCTCTTTGTAGGTGCCAAGCTTTTTCTGGATAGCGGCATAGAGCGTGTTGTGAATCAGAGTTGATTTGCCGGAGCCGGACACACCGGTGACACAGACCAGTTTGTTGAGCGGAAACTCGACGTCGATATTTTTAAGGTTGTGTTCGGATGCCCCTTCCAGTACGATCGATTTCCCGTTCCCATCTCTTCGGGTGGCTGGAATTTCGATCCGTTTCTTCTCGCTCAGATATTTGCCAGTCAGCGTTGAACTCTCCAGAAGTTTCTCGTAAGGACCCGTAAAGACCACTTCTCCACCGTGTGAGCCGGCAAACGGGCCGATGTCGATGATGTTATCGGCAGCCTGGATCATTTCTGGATCATGTTCAACCACCAGTACAGTATTTCCGATATCTCTCAGCGATTCCAGGATGGCTATCAGGCGGCTGTTGTCCCGAGGGTGGAGGCCGATTGTCGGCTCGTCGAGCACATAGAGACTGCCGATGAGAGAACTTCCGAGAGAGTTGGCCAGATTGATCCGTTGCGATTCACCTCCGCTGAGGGTATTGGTCAGCCGGTCGAGAGTCAGATAGTCGAGGCCAACCTCATCCAGATATTTCAGCCTTTTGCGGATTTCGTAAAGAATCTGGCCAGCCACTTCACTATCGTAATCACTTAGCCGGATCTTGTCGAAAAACTCCCGGGCGTGGCCGATGGTCATCTCCGTCACTTCGCCGATGTGCATCCCGTTGACCTTCACATAGAGAGCATCTTTTCGGACGCGGTAGCCCCGGCAATCGTTACAGCGGCTGTAGCCTCGGTAACGGGCGTAAAAGACCCGCATGTGAACTTTGTAAAATTTGTTTTTGACCTTTTCAAACAATCCGTCGATTCCCGGGTACTCATCTTTTCCTTCCCAGACGATCTTCTTGACTTCGTCGGAAAGATCCCGGTAAGGGGTGTCGATAGGAAGACTGTAGCGGGCGGCCACCTTGATCAGGTCCCGCAGAAAACTGCTGTACTTCGGTGAGTTGAACGGAGCAATAGATCCATCTCTCAGTGACAGATCGGGTTCGGGGATCACCCGGTCTTCATCGATACCGGCAACACGGCCGAACCCTTCGCAGACAGGGCAGGCTCCATACGGATTGTTGAACGAAAACATCTGGGGAGTCGGTTCGAGAAACTCCTTGCCGTCACGTTCGAACCGTTCGCTGAAATCCCGCTCTTCGCCATTACGGATCTTGACCGAACAGTAGCCGTTACCGTTTACAAAAGCCGTTTCCAGGGAGCCGGCGATTCGGCTGTGTGTTTTTTCATCCTCTTTGAGTACCAGGCGGTCGACCAGCACCCGGTGAGTCTCCCGGCTGATGGATGCAGGGTCCACCTCTTTGCGAGTCAGATCCACGATGCGCTCATCGTTCAGCCGGAGAAGTCGGGGAAACCCCTTCTCCTTGAGCGTTTCAAGCTCCTGCCCGATCGACCTGTTCTCTCTCGAAGGAATTGGAAAGAGAACCATAAATTTGGTGTCCTCATCATACTCGGTCAACAAATCCTGCAGGACTGTACGGGTCGTATCTTTCTGAACTTCCTTTCCCGAGACGGGTGAGATTGTTTTTCCGATACGGGCGAACAACAGCCTCAGGTAGTCGTAGATCTCGGTAGATGTTCCGACCGTTGAACGCGGATTGGTCGATCTGTTCTTCTGCTGGATCGCCATGGCAGGAGAAATTCCCTGCATGAAATCGACATCCGGCTTGTCCATTCGTTCGAGAAATTGTCGTGCATAGCTGGAGAGTGACTCCACATAACGCCGCTGTCCTTCGGCATAGATGGTGTCGAAAGCAAGGCTCGATTTTCCAGACCCGGAAACACCGGTAATTACCGTAAGTTTATTCCGGGGGATCTCCACGTCGATATTCTTCAGGTTGTGTACGCGAGCTCCCCGAACTACAATCGGCCGGTCTGAAGCGATAGATCCGTTGGTTTGTAGCTGATTTTCAGTTGCGGCGCGATTCATGGATCGATAATTCTTATGCAGAAGATCAATCCATCAATATATGAATTTTCCCGGCCAAAAGAGGTGCCCGAATCCCCTGTTTTTTATTGAACCGGATAAACCGCCATTGACTTAGGAAAGCCACACTGCCGTGTACAAGATCAACTGGTGGTTTGGCTCCTTGTGCCACGAAGCAAACATGCACAGATTCGCGGTTCAATACTCAAACGGCGCCGGATTCAGCCGGCGGGGAGTCCCCTTCTGCATCGGGCACTTGTTCGATCGCGCCCTGCTCCTGAAGTGCCATCATCACAAACCAGCAAAGTGCCGCCCAGAAATAGCCGACTATCCAGCCCACCAGTACATCGGTTGGATAATGGACCCCGAGCAGAATTCTCGAAATCCCGACGAGGCCGACGACCAGTATCACCAGGGCAAGTGTATAGGTTCGGATTTTCGGGTGCGGTTCCATTCGGGTCAGAATCGAACCGAGTGTCAGATAGATAACCGCCGAAAGCATCGAATGGCCACTTGGAAAACTGGGAGATGTTTCAACCATCAGAGCGGGTACGATGTCGGGCCGCTCTCGAAGAAAAAAGTCTTTAAGGAGCAGACTTACAAGCAATCCACCCGCCGTTGCAACGACCACCAATAAGGCGGTACGGTAATTTTTCATGATCAAGAAGTAACCGATCACCGAGAGAATCATGAAGGTCAGAACCATCGGCCCGCCCATCGCCGTCACATCCCGAACAGCTTCGGTAAACCAATGAGGACCTTTCAAATATTGTAATTCGTCGCCGGTCCGAACCGACGTCAGGATCCACTCATCAAAAGCGATCGCCCGGTCGACAACCAGCCTGTTGATCAGTTCAATACCGCCCCAGAAGAAGAGAAGGGCAGCGAGAATACCCAGCAAGATCAGCAGATCTTTTCGAAAGAGCTTTTTCAATTGTGGAAAGATGCGGCTCGATCTGTCGAGTATCGGCATATGTCAACCCCCGATTGATTTCAGAATTTCACACAATCTCCAGAATATCCAAATGATAATTGTAATTACCCACCAAATTAACAGAATAGATTCAGGTGAGGTTCCGCCAGTAGCGTCATACCGTTTTAACAGGTCTGAGATCAAATTTCGGTAAGCAGCTTATTCATAGCGGAGGGACTCAACCGGGTCAACACGCGCCGCCTTCAGGGCGGGAAAGACACCGGCGATAAGCCCGATGGTGATCAATACACCTGCAGTTACTGTCACAGCGACAGCCGAGATCTCGGGCTGGCCGAGGAATTCGCCGGCCCCCTCATCCAGATTGAGTGCCAGAACCCCTTGCACGATGGCTGCCGATACTGCCAGCCCAGCCAGGCCGCCCAGGATAGCGATAAACAGGGATTCAAAAATAAACTGCATAATGATGTGGACTTTCCGCGCACCGACAGCCAGCTTGAGACCGATCTCTTTGGTGCGCTCCTTGACAACCACAAACATGATATTGGCCACACCGACACCGGCGATCAAAAGCGTGAAAAACCCGACCACAAAAAGAAAAATCTCAAGCCCCAGCGCAATCTGCCGGTTGATCTCCTCCATTTCAATAAAGTCCCACATCGGGATCGCCTGTTCATCTTCCGGATGGAACTTGTATTTGGCCGACAGTACAGATGTGATCCCCTCGATCACCTCCTCCTGGAGTTTCGGGTTAGCCGGCCGGATGAGCATGGAGCCGATATTCCGGTTGCCATACATATTTCGGAAAGTGGTGTGGGGGATGATCGCCCGATTGGCGTCGGGTCCGTTATTCATCGATGTTTGCATTTTGGGAGTCATCACACCGACGACCGTAAATGGAATATTGTCGAGCTTCAGCTCCTTTCCGACCGGGTCCTCATCACCGAAAAGCGTTTCAGCGATCTCGTTACCGAGAAAAACCACACGTCGCGCTTCATCAACATCCCTCTCGTTGATGAACCTGCCGCCGCTCGCCGGATACATCGAGCGCATAATTTCGAAGTCCGGGTTTACACCTTCCATATAGGTGGTCGTGATCCGGTCGCCGACCTCCAGCCGGGCTCCGCTTCGGCCGTATTGCGGGCTTGCGTGCTCGATACCCGGCACTGCCCTCTGAAGCAGGTCTACATCTTCCACCTGGAATTGAATCTGCCGTCCGATTCCGAGGCCCTCGTAGTTCATGCTGGTTTGCCCGCTGTAGACAATGATCACCTGGTTTCCGGCTCCGATAGTTCCCTCCATCATCGTATTACCGAGGCCGCGCCCGAAAGCGAGCAGCAAAACGACCGAGAGTGTACCCCAGCCGATCGCCGTCAGGGTGAGAAACGAGCGCAGCTTCTGTTTGCTCAGGTCGGTAAAAAATTCACGTATTAAAATCTTCCACATAACTTATCTCCGTAAACATTCGACTACATCCAGCCGGGAGGCCCTCCAGGCAGGCAGCAGGCCCGAAGCGAATCCAACCAAACCCAGTACGACAAAGGCGATCAATCCCACTTCGGGGGCGAAAAAGGGAGATCCTACATACTCCTGAAGCGGGTTGTGTTCCAGCAGTTTGATGAGGCCCCACCCGATGGTATAGCCGGCCAAAGCTCCGATCGCCACAATCATGAAAGTTTCGAGAAAGAACTGCCCCATGATATGGTGTTTTTTGGCCCCGACCGACCGGCGGATTCCGATCTCCTTGGTTCGCTCCTGAACGACCACAAACATGATGTTGGCAACCCCGATACCGCCGACTGCCAGGGTGAAAAAACCGATGAGAGCCAGAAATGCATTAATACCGAGAAACATAATGTTGATAAATTTCCAGAACTCGTTGGTGTCCCAGATCATCAGGGCGCTCTGATCGGACGGGTCGAACCGGTGTTTGCGGCCGAGTACTTCGTAAACATTGGCGCGGATCGATTCGGTCAAATCCGGGTTACCGGGAACATAGAGTATATTATTGATGCGGTCGGTGCCCATCATGGTCGAAAAAGTAGTGGCCGGAATAAAAGCACGGTCCTGGTCTTGCTGGTTATACGAGGAGTTTTGATTCTTCTCCTGCATCACTCCGATCACCGTGAACGGCGTGCCCCGGACCATCACCCTCTGCCCGACCGGATCTTCGCCGTTGAACAGGTTGTCGGCCAGACGGTTGCCGAGAAAAATGACTCGCCGCCGCTCTTCAAGATCGCTTTCATTGAGCCATCGGCCGCCCTGTTGTTCAAAAATGTTACGCAGATCGCTGTAGACCGGGTAGACACCGGTGATAAGGGAGCTTCTTCGCCGGTCCAGATGGTGAACCTGCAGGTGTTGGCTGAATTCCGGGGTGGCCGTGGTGACCTCCGGAATCTGTTCTTCGAGCAGCCGGGCATCCGCCTCGCGCATTCGTATCTGCCGGCCGATATTATAGCCTTCAAACGCTTTAGTGGTCTGGCCGCCAAATACGATCGCTATTTCGTCGCCCATCCCCCGCATGTTCAGAACAGTCTGATCCCGGAAACCAGCTCCGAAAGCCAGAAGCAGTATCAGCGTGGCAGTCCCCCACATGATTCCGAAGATGGTGAGAAAGCTTCGCAGCCGCTGCTGGTTCAGGTTTCTGAAAAGTTCGCCGATGAGGCTGATAAAAGACATATTGTTAATTCCGTTTCACTGCTGTTACTTGGCGTTTATGGCAGGGGATGTGGTTGTAGCGACCGGGAAAGCTGACAGGAGGATGCGGTCGGATAATCTGACCAAAACTGCTGTCAGAAGCTCTTCATGTACTCTTTGGCCCTGCAATCGAATCATCCGGATTTCGGTCCATTACCGTACAGTCAGTTGTCGCGTGGGTCGCTCGAGGACGCGGTCCCCTTCACTCAGGCCGTCGGTCACTGCCACATTGATCGCATCGCTTAACCCGAGTTGAACTTCCTGTTCGATTCGCTGGCCGGGTTCACTGCCGGGTAGTTCGACATACGCTTTACCGTCACGCATCGTCACAACCCGTTCCGGAATGGTAACGGCATCCTCTATCCTTTCGATGATGATGTCTGCATTAGCCGAATAACCGGCCCGAAGTACCGTACCGTTAAAGTCGGTGATCCGGATCTCGATCGGAAAGACGGTTGCATTATCCTGTTCCCGGGCTTTGAGCGAGATCCGGGAGACTTCCCCGTAGACGACCTCACCCGGAAGTGCTCCGATCTTGATTTCGGCCTGCATACCCTCTTCAATTTTACCAACATCGATTTCGTCGACTGTGCCTTTAAAGAGCAGCATATCCATTTCGGCAATCGTCATCAGCGGGGTTCCCGCCTGGTAGGAGGTGAGCGGGACAACCGGCTCTCCGACATCCACCATCTTGTCCAGAATAAATCCGCTGATCGGAGCACGGATCACCGACTCAATCAGCGTTTCGCCGATGGAGATCCGTCCCGACTCAAGCAGTTCCAGCCGCTCCCGGTTGATCTGGGCCCGGATTTTCGCATCGTTGTAGCGCTGCAGATTTTCCTCATACTCGCGGTCCGAAACCAGGTCACGCTCTCTGAGGACCCGCATTCGATCCAGTTCCTTCTCCAGATTTTCCTTTTCGACAAGAGTTCGTTCCAGGTTTCTTTTGGCCTCGGCGAGCTCAAGAGGGGTGGGGTCGGGCCGTACTTCGATCAGCGGGTCGCCCTGTTGTACATATTCCCCCGGCTGTGCAAAGACCCGGTTGACAACCCCGGAGATTTTGGACTTGACCTCAATTTCATTCTCAGGTTCAATGGTACCAGTTGCCAGTGCTTGTTCTACAATGGTGCCGATTTCGGCAGTTACATAGGGGGCCTGAGAGTTTTCATCCTCGGATGAGCTGCTATTGAGAAGGACAAAACCGCCGCCGGCAAGAATGAGAACCAGCAGGGAACCCCAGAAAATTCGTTTCTTCGATCGTTTTTTGTTTGACATGGTTTTCTGTACTCAAATTTCGGATTACTGCAACGCTTTACGGATAGCACGGAACAAATGTTTCTGATCGATGCCGAAAAAAGTTTACACGATTTGGATATTTGAGCAGAAATTTGATACTGTTCGATTAACTAAACCTTCATCAAACTTGCATTTATGAAGTGGACACGATTTGACTTTCTAAAATCCTTCTCGCTGCTGCCGTTAGCTGCTGCAGCAACCAAGATCGGCTCAGCCACCCGGACGGAGAACAATGCCAAAGTGAAAAGAGATCTCTCCTCCATCTACGATCCTTATGTGGAGATCTATCCGGAGAATATGCGGCACAACGTTCGTCAGATTTATCGGGCTGTGGAAGGACGGCCCATACTCGCGGTGATCAAAAACAACGGATACGGCATGGGAGTGGTCGAGTCGGCCCGGATCATGGAGCCGATGGATCCGATCGAGGGCTTCGGTGTGGTCAAGATGGGTGAGGCGGTCCGGCTGCGGGAGGCGGGGATCAGAAAACCGATTGTATTGATGACTCTGCTCGACGAAAGAGAGCTCGAGGAGGTGGTGCGGCTGGATATCACCCCGATGATCTACACCCCGGTGGGTGATCAGCTCGAAAGGCTTGCAACCCGGTTGCAAAAACCGATCTCCGTTGAGGTGAAGCTGGATACCGGGCTCGGACGGCTCGGCGTCCGGGAGGGTGAAGCGCTGGAGTTTTACCGCGACCTGGCCGGCCGGCGCGGCATATCGGTCCGGGGTTCAATGATCACCTTTACCGAGGCGGAGGAGTTCGATCTGGAGCAGATCGTGCGCTACAACCGGCTGATGGAGCGGCTTGATGCGGAAGGACTCGAATACGGAGCCCGGCATGCCGTTTCCACGACGCCGATCTTCCGGCACCCGGATGCCTGGTTCGACAAGGTGCGGCCCGGCATCGGGCTGTATGGAATCTATCCCGAGCCGGACAGGCAGCGGCCGAAAGGGTTGATGGACCTGCGTCCGGCGTTCGGGCTCAAATGCCGGGTGATCCATGTCAAGAAGCTGCACCGCGGAGAGACGGCCGGATATGGACAGGCGTTTGAAGCCGAAGAGGATACCTGGCTGGCGACGCTGCCGATCGGCCACGCCGACGGATGGCAGAGGGGTGCTGCGAGCTGTGCAAAAGTGCGGATCCGGGGGGAGTTGCACCCGGTTGTGGCCTCTGTTTCGGCCAGCCATTCGCTGGTGAATCTGGGGCCCGAAACCGGTGTAGAGATCGGGGATGAAGCGGTGATCTTTGACGTCCGGGAAGGCTCACGTGCCGATGACATTCACAGCGCATGCGGCGTCTCGACGTACGATCTATTGATGCATATCAGCCCGCAGTTAAGGCGGGTGTGGGTTTGAGTTTATCTGTTCTATTAGTGAATTATTGAGTTTCAGGTAACCTTTTGAAAAAGAATTTCTTTTGCGTAATTGTTTGTTGAGCCTGAATCTTTACGAAATTCCGATTATTGGAAACAGGCACTTAATCCCAAGGTTACGATCAAACGAGAGATATGTTTTCAAGAAGATCGACCTCACTTTGTGTTTCCGCGACTCTGCTGCTCTTTTTTTTGACAAACTGTACGCAGCAGGAGCGGGAACCCCATACGACGCCGGGAAGCGAGCTCCATCCGACCGAGGAGAACCTTTTGCCAGCGGAGATGATCGATCATACGATCTCCTCTTCCGATTCAGTCGTCGAACGAGTTGATTCCACCTCGCTGGATTGGCTCACATCGATCGGGCGGGATAGTGGTGAGCAGCCATATATGTTTGGCCGGATCCGATACACCGGAATTCTGGACAACCAAATGCTCGCCATCTTTGATGACCAGGCATCGCATTTGCGGCTCTTTGACCTGGATACGGGGGAGTTTCTTCAGCAGATCGGCCGGCCCGGCAGAGGACCCGGCGAGATGGTGCAGGTTTCCGGGCTATACACCACGGGCAGTCTTCTCTATGTCGCCGACCGGATGCATAAAATAGAAGAGTTTAATCTGTCTGGCCGTGAAGAGTATGATAACCGATCCAATAGGGTGAATTTCTCACCGATCGGTGTCTGCAAGCTTGGTGATTATATCTTTGCGGCAGGATTAGTTTTGGACGATCAAAAGATCCTTCACCAGTATGATGCCGAGACATTTGAACATATTCGTTCCTTTCACGACGTCTATTCCACAGATTTTCATCCCGCCCGGATGGTGCTCTCACAGATAATGTTGACCTGTAATGAGTCTTCGGGCCGCATCATTGTTGTCTCATCGATCTTGCCTTATGTGTATGGATACCATCCGGATGGTGAGCTGGCATGGGTTTCGGAAATCCAGCCTTTTTTCCCGAGACGGGCCGAAGTGGTCACGAGGCAGGGCTCCACGCCGTCCATCAATACCGGATTTCATCCCGACGGATTTTCCGACCTGCATAACCGGCTGGTCTCTTCCGGAGATTCTGAAACCGTGGTGCTTCAGGTTATCCGTTTTGAGCGGGAGAATAATGAACATGTCGACGGACAGACGCTGACATTTTCGATTAACAGCCGGACCGGAGAAGGGGAACTCCTGTCCCGATCTCTTCCAAATATCCAGGCCTATAATCGGGATTTCGTTATAACCTCGACGAGCAGTCCCTTTCCGCAACTCTTAATAAACAAAAACAATGGTGTTTTACCATGAGCTACGTCAAGTACCATTTGCCAATATTTCTGATTGCTTTCCTGATACCTGTTTCCTGCAACAGCGATCCGGAAACCGTTTCAGAAGCAACTGAACCGGAAACTGAAGTGGATACTGTTGAAATCCCCGAGTGTACCTATGAGCCCCGCAACCAGATTGAAAATCCGCAGGAAATCGTCATGATCTACCTGACAAGTACAAGTTGTGGTCTTTGTACGAATGATAAACTTATAGCGTATGTCATTAACATTAAAAACGAGATTGGAGATATAATTCGCGAGAAAGGGTATGACTTAATGACTATCGGAGTCGCAATCAACTGGTATGTCGAAAATGGCTATAATCATCTTCAGGAGTATGGCACGTTCGACGAGATCATTGTCGGCAACAGCTGGATGGGAACCGGTACCTTGAAGTATCTGTTTGATGATTATCCCGGCTCTCCAACTATACCTCAAATCATTTTTACAAAGCGTACGTATGATGCGGAACCGGACGAGGATGGCTCGATTGCCCGTCAAATGATCTACGGGGTGAAAGAGGAGGAGGTGCTCACCCGCATTATCTCCGACGTTCTTATAGGCAGATTCTATGAGGGAGGGATGGAGATCCCCGGCCTTTAGTAAGCAGATCGGCAGCTTCCCCCGACCTGCTCCTTACGTCGGAGCAGGAAGTCGATCTGAACTTAGTCAGATCTTTTCTCGCCGGTTTGTGTTCCGTCGGTTTCAGCAGGATCACTCTGAGCCTCATCGGCTTTTACTTCATCCGTTTCTGACCCGCCGACCTGCTTTTTTCCGCTCTTCGTTCCGTCACGTTTGACGTTTTTCGATTTCCGGTCGGGTGATCCTTCAGGTTCACTCCTTACTTTCTCCTTTTTATCCGTCTCCTCCCCCTTTTCCGGTGGTGTGTTTTTCTCTTCATCTTTCGCTTTTTCTTTTTCCGCCTTTTTCTCCTTCTCGTTCTTCTCTCCCTCTTTTTTCTCCGGCATCTCCGGCTCTTTACCCTCCAGCAGGTCAGTCACCACCTGGCCGGGGACTTCTTCATGTTCAATCAGTAGTTCGGCGATGCGGTCGAGCACCTCTTTGTGTTCCTTGAGCGTCTGCATTGCACGGTCGTAAGCTTCCCGTGAGATACTTTGCACCTCTTCATCGATCTCTCGAGCGGTAGAGTCGCTGTATTCGCGCTGACGGTGCATCTCGCGCCCCAGAAAGACCTCTTCCTGGCCGCTTCCAAACGACAGATGGCCAAATTTTTCGCTCATTCCCCAATCCATCACCATCTTCCGTGTGAGCTTGGAAACCTGTTGAAGGTCGTTCTGTGCGCCGCTGGTCGCCGTTTTGAAAATAAGCTGCTCGGCAGCACGTCCTCCCATGATCACAGCCAGGCGGTCGAGCAGATAGTCCCGGTTATAGAGGTACTTTTCCCGTTTTGGTAGCTGCTGGGTGACTCCCATCGCCTGGCCCCTCGGAATGATGGTGACCTTGTGTACCGGATCGGAATGTGGCAGTGCGGCCCCGACCAGCGCATGGCCCGCTTCATGATAAGCCAGAATCTTTTTCTCCTCTTCGTCGAGTTGCATCCCTTCGCGTTCCAGCCCCATCATCACCTTGTCTCTCGCCTTGTCGATATCCTCCATGGTGATTTTTTTCCGCTTGTCGCGGCCGGCGTAAAGCGAAGCTTCGTTAAGCAGATTCTCCAGGTCGGCACCACTGAACCCGGGCGTACCCCGGGCGACGCTTTCAAAGTCGACCGATTCATCCATCGGCTTCTTTCGAGCATGGATTTTGAGGATTTCGACACGGGCTTGCTGCATTGGCAGGTCCACAGTCACCTGTCGGTCGAACCGTCCCGGCCTCAGAAGTGCCTTGTCGAGAATGTCCGGACGGTTGGTCGCCGCCATCACCACGACATTTTCAGTTTCTTCAAATCCGTCTAGCTCGGAGAGAAGCTGATTGAGTGTCTGTTCTCGTTCGTCGTGACCGCCGCCGAGCCCGGCGCCCCTGGAACGGCCGATCGAATCGATCTCGTCGATAAAGATAATGCTGGGCGACATCTCCTTCGCTTTTTTAAACATCTCCCGGACTCGTTTGGCTCCGACTCCGACAAACATCTCCATAAAATCCGATCCGGTGATGGTGAAGAACGGAACGTCGGCTTCACCCGCTGTAGCCCGCGCCAGCAATGTTTTTCCGGTACCTGGCGGGCCGACTAGCAGGATTCCTTTCGGAAGTTTAGCTCCCAGTTCCTCAAAACGGTCGGGATGCTTTAAAAATTCGATCACTTCGCGCAGCTCGGTCTTCGCCCCTTCCATGCCAGCCACATCATCAAAAGTTGTTCGCTTTTTGCTCGTGTCGTGAAGTTTGGCCTGGCTCTGCCCGATGTTGAAGATTCCCCGTCCCTGCGACTGCATCCGCCGATAGAAGATGAATCCGATAAATAGTATGATGAGCAGCGGCATCGCAAAGATGAAGAAATAGAGCCACCAGTTCTCTGTCTCGGGCTCGGCCGAGATCATCACCTCTCTCTCTTCGAGCATAGCAAATAGCTGCTCATCACCGAAGGAGGGCATATAGGTGATAAAGCGTTCGTAGTGCGTAGTGTCGTCCTGTGCAGCCCGAAGCTGGACCGGCTCCTTGAGTTCGGCTTCAATCCGCTCTCCCTGAACATGTACGCTCCGGATATTCTCCTGGGCGAGTTGCTGCCGGAAATTGGTATACTCGATCTCAGGCGGTGAATGGAACAAGCCCTGGCCCGCATCAGTCATCATAAAGTACCAGAGAACGACCAACGTCAAAAGAAAGACCCAGAATACTCCACTGGTTCCACCTGCAGGTGGTTTCGGCGGCTTATCCTTCGATTTATTCTGCATAGGATCCTTGCGGGGCTTGTCGTTGCTGCCCGAAGAATGTTGCCGGTTTTTATTGTTATCCATATCTGATGGTTAGGTCTGGGCTGAACAGAAAAAACGGTGTCCGTGCTGTTCGTGTTGCCGATCGATTCAAATTTGTAATGCCGGAAGACGCAAGTTATTTATTGAATTTGTTGTACTTGTTTGAATTGTGCCAGTGATTACCGCTGTATAACGCCCCCGGCAACTAAAGAGTTTCGGCATTTATTCGGAAATCAGGCCGAAAGATACGGATACCATGATGGAAATAAAGATACAGACTTTCCGGGAATAGAGACTCGAGTCCAAAAAAGAGAGATCTGTTGAGTATATTTGAGCTGAAAGCTGAAAGAGCAAAGCTCAAAGCTGAAAGCTGAAAGCTCAAAGTGCGAAGCTCGGGTTTGGAGCTCAACAAAAACAACTTGCATGAGTTTGATTCGATGGTTTAAAAAGTGGTTGCCTGCCGGCGACGAGGTCCATTCCAAAGGGGGATTTGTACGTCAGGCGACCTCGATGATCCGGCGTGAATACAGGGGTGAACCTTTCGATGAAGATACCCTGAAAGAGGATCCGGTCGATCAGTTTGAACTCTGGTTCTCCGAAGCGGTGGCCAGGGTTCAGGAGGATCCGAACGCAATGGCACTATCAACCGTAGATGAACGAAACCGGCCCGTTACGCGGATGGTACTCCTCAAGGGGTTCGATAGAAACGGATTTATTTTCTACACCAATTACAACAGCCGAAAATCCCAAAACCTGGAGAGCAACCCGCATGCGGCCCTCACATTCTATTGGCCGGAACTGGTAAGGCAGATCCGAATCGAAGGAAGCGTTGAACGGGTTCCGGAGAAACAGTCGGACGAGTATTTCCAATCCAGGCCGCTAGCCAGCCGCCTCAGCGCCTGGGCTTCGCCGCAAAGCAAGGAGGTAGGCTCCCGGGCAGAACTGGAGAAACGGCTCAAAGAGATGGAGGAGAAATTTGCTGATGGAGAGGTGCCGCGGCCGGAGTTTTGGGGAGGGTATCGGGTTATTCCGGACCGGTTCGAGTTTTGGCAGGGCCGCATCAACAGGTTGCATGACCGGTTCGGTTATACGCTTCAGGATGACGGGTCGTGGCGGGTCAGCAGGCTGGCACCGTAATTACAATCGATCGTAAATTAATCTTGATCGTATCGAATAAAAGCTGTTAAGCCCTCTCTTATGCTCAGCAGAATTTATCGACCCAATGAATTGCTTTCGACAACGTTTTTAATCAACTTGTACAATTACTATTAATAAACATCATGAAGATGGACAAGGCATTACTCAACGAGCTTTCTCAGCTCAAAAAAAGTGAAAAATTGATTTTGGTTGAAGCTTTGTGGGATTCAATTGCATCAGACCCATCGGACGTGGAAGTTCCGGAGCATCACAAATCAATTATTGAAGAACGACTTAAAACGCTTGCAAAGGACAAAAATTCGGGATCAAGCTGGGAGAAAGTCCGTCAAAAATATTTATAAGCTACATTGCCTTCATCATTAATACTTACCGAAAAAGCAGAAGAAGATTTAGATGATGCCTATCATTGGTATGAAGAACAAGAATCCGGGTTGGGCAAAGAGTTTATTCGATGTATTGATGCTAAGATTGCAAACCTGAACCGTCATCCCCTTCAGCACCCAGTCGTTCAAAGTGAGAATGTTCGGCGTGCACTTGTCAACAGATTTCCTTTTTCTATCTATTTCGTTAGTGAAGAAGAGTCGATTACCATCTTTGCAATTCTTCATCAAAGAAGAAGTCCTGATTACTGGAAGTCGAGAATATAGCCCCAGAAAATTTAACAATCGTTTCAACCGACTGGAATCGTTGAGTTCCCTGTAGTAGATAAAGGCCGGTCGGTTAAACACCAAACCGTTATACGGAGCAAATGTCAAGTAAATCAAAGTGCGCTTTACAACGGTTGCGATCTTGTCCCGGCTGCAAATATTGACCCGAAAGTGAATATAGCTTGGCCTCACAGGTGGGCTGCAATTATGCTCCGGCTGCGACCACTCCGAAGATCCGATCCAGCCGCTGCCGCTCTCTCTGAACGGTTTCTCGCAGCGAATCGAGGTTTTCATCCCGTCGAGGCAAGCTTGATGCGATCTCCAGGCACTTCTCCATCCCTTTTTCCAGGTTCTTTCTGATCTTTTGCAATTTGCGGTTCTCTGCCGCGTCCTCTTCGGACTGCTCGGCCAGTGACTCCAGATAATCGACATACATCGAGAGCTCTTTGGCAAACATGTGCGGCCGTTCTTCCGGGACCAGCGGCTTGATCCGTCCATAGATATGGTCCACCATCTCCTCGAGGGGGTAACTGCGGCTAAACCAGGCGATATTGGGGCCCGGGCAGATCGCCTGGCGGCCGTACGTCGGCTTGAGTTCGCCCAGTCGGATCAGGGCGCCGGTTCCGAGATTTTCACAGAGGCATGTTTTCTCCAGCACCTTTTCGGTTTCTTCCTCTTTCTCTTCGTCGGGCAGTTCACTGTTGCGGATCTGATCGATCTTGAGCAATTGATATTCGCTGGATGCGGTACAGATCGGGTTCTCGGTAAACTCGGTGTTGGAAACCAGAAATCCTTTCGGGCACTTGGAACCGGGTTTGCCCTTTTCGATTCGCCGGCGGGTGTGAACCTGGGAGCCGGTTCCGCGAATGTTGTTGAAAGGAACGCCGAGCGGGGATACACCGCTCAGGTAGAGGTCCTCTTCGCCGGACTTTTCGAGCAGTTTTGTAGTTTCTTCGTCCACACAGGTCGCTTCGGGAACCAGCAGAAACGGACTTCCCCAGCCAGTGCCGTCCAGTTCATACTCATCCAGCAGCCGTTCCATCTCTCCGGAAATGCCGATGCCGCCCTGAACGGTGATGGCCGGCTGGAGCTCCTCCTCATCAAGTTCCGGATAATCCCATCCCCGGGACTCATAAAATTTTTGAACGAGCGGCCGGAAGGTATCGGTAAGCATCTGCCGTTTTTCACGAAACTCTTCGAGCAGAACCGGCAACAGGTGACCGTCGGAGGCAAATGCGTGGCCGCCGCAGTTAAGCCCCGATTCGATACGGAATTCGGCGACTTCAAGGCCTTTTTTTGCCAGAAATTTGCCCTGGATGAGGGCTGATCGGAAGTCACTTACCTTGAGAATGATCTTCTTTTTGATCGCTCCGCTCTTTTCGCGGTAGAAATCCTGGAATTCAGAAAGGTAGCTGTAAAGCCGTGGATTAAAACCGGCCGATAAAACGAGGCCGGAGGAGAGATTGCTGTTGGCAAACCCGCGAAGCGCTGCACTGGCATCGCTGAATTCCGGGCTCATCGGAGTGTTTGCATTGTCGTTTCGTAAAGCATCCACCTTGGCCATGATATTGACGTCGATCGAACCGGGCGTCATCGCCTCTGTCAGTTGATCAGCAAGGCGCTGCCGCTCCTCCGGATCGGCGAGGGCATTGAGAGCGTCATATCTCTTTTTGATGGGGTTGTCGAACGGCAGAAGCTGGAAGTAGCGGTCTTTCTCGCTGCTCGCGAAAAATGGTTGCTGTTTAAGTTCGTCAAATTTGTGTCTGACAATCTCCCGGACGGTATTCAGATACGCGGTGATCCGTTCGGCCCGGCCATCTGCTGCGCTTCGCGGAATATTCTTGTAGGGCAGGTCAAATTTTTTGCAGTAGTGCCGACGGATTTTTTCGCAAAGAAGATCGTCGACAACCGATATTACTGAATTGATTCCCAGGTGGGCAACCCGTATCGGGCTGTCGATAGAGTGCCCGGTGCCCATCACCGGGATATGAAACAGGTGCTGATTGGTGCGCATAAAAGGGGAGTTTCAAGTGGAAAATTTTGGAGAATCAAGATAGAAAATTTATAAGAGACAAAATAGTCTTTTATCAAAATATAGTGGACAGAGTTGTCTCTTTTTCTTATCTTGATTTATAGTTTTAATGCATAAATTCGACTCGACTCTTTCTAAAAACCTGAAAGACAATAAACAAGAGGGTCGTTCGACCCATGATGGCTGAAGTGAAACGGATCTACTCCCTCATACTACTTATCTCTTTTATGGTTGGGGCTATTCAGCCGATTGTCCCGCTGATGGAGTATCACTTCTTCAAAGAGAGTATCATGGAGCTTTTTTGTGTCGAAAGAGACGTGCCGGATTCAGACTGTGATGGATTCTGTTATCTGACTTCACAAATTTCGGAGAGTGAAGAGCAGCGTCATGATGCCCCCGGAATTACGTCAGAATTCTATCCGGGCGGTGTACTTTGCCACTCTATACCGGCGCCTTCTGTAACTGCAAGATCTGGAGAGCCCTATCTCCTGTTTGACGATCGGCCGGTTGACCTCATTCTTGCCTCTAACTCACCTCCCCCCAAAAGCTCTTGAATCTCAGACATTTTTAAGGGTGATCTCCAATCGGTTCCCGGCCGGCTAATACTATTCAAACGTTTCCCGGCTGGAAGAGACATTTCGAGTGGTGATCATCGGAAGGGGCATTTCGAACGGCTTCAGGCCGCACAACACATTTAAAATCAGTGACAAAATTTATTGAGACCATGTTTAGATCAAAACAACACTTTATTTCAGCCGCACTGGCGGTCTTCTACTTATTTACAGCAATTTCGTGCAGTAACGATAATGATCAGAACGACGGCCTGGCCGTAGTACCGGATCTTTTCAAACTGGGTGAACTGACCGGGAACGGCCTTACGGTAGAGGCGTATAGCGAAGGGCCTCTGACTGTCGGATATCACAGAATCTGGTTCGAGGTCCATCGGGATGGCGAGCAGATCGAACGTCCGGAGTTCAGCTTTGCACCGATGATGCATATGGAGGCACATTCTCACCGTTCACCTTTTCAGTCGTCCGGTCAGGAGCGCGATCCGGTTCACGGTTTGCTGGAAACCTGGGCCATTTTCACCATGCCATCCGGTTCGATGGGTAGCTGGCATCTGGAGCTGACGGTATCCGATCCAGAAAGAGGCCATGAGGCACTGGAAGGTGACATACAGGTCGGTGTGGACGATTCCAACCGGGTGATCACCTTTCTTGCCGAAAACGAAGAGCGTTATGTGCTAACCTGGATCGAGCCGACTGAACCGGTGACCGGATTGAACGACCTGATGGTGGCACTTCATCACAGGGAGTCGATGATGAACTTCCCTCCGGTTACCGAAGCAGATATCGGTTTTGAACCCTGGATGCCGTCGATGGATCACGGGTCGTCGAACAATGTGGACCCGACACATCAGGGCAACGGATTTTATGAGGGCGCAGTCAACTTCAATATGACGGGTGACTGGGAGCTGCGATTCGAGATCGGCCTGGACGGAGTGGATCTGGGTCGTCACACTTTTGAACTGGAATTTTAAACGAATGCCGGGGCTGGTTTGCGGCCCCGGATTTTTTTGACCGGAGAGAATGATGAAACGGAAACAGGTAATCTTGACTGGATCAGAACGAAAAAGCGGTTACAGGCGATTGAAGTTGAATAGCCTGATGAGAACTTTTCCAATATTACTGGCAATCTTTTCACTGCTGTCGGCAGAAGTTGCAGGAATTCAGGAGATAAAACCCCCGGTTACGGAGAAGCGGACAGATCAACCGATGCAAAGCAAGCAGGAGTTCCGGATCGCAGGTGTTGTGATAGATGCAGAAACCGGTGCTCCGATTAACGGTGCTCATATTCTTGTTGCAGAATCTGGTGATGGTGCCATAAGCGACAGAGACGGCCGATTCACAATCAGTTTGAAACGGTCGGATCTGCAGATGGGACAATCTGAATCAGCAACCGAATCGCCAGAATCAGCTGTAGATAAGGCCAAAACATCAATCGGACAGTGCAAACCGACAATTGTGCCGATCAAAACTGCTGCCGATCAGCCCGAAACATCATTTGTACCAACCACAGCTGCAGTCGGCCAGCCAGTAGCAGCTGTCAATCAGCTTGAAATAACACTGGTCGTCACCCATATCGGATATCAGACCAGACGGTTGGTTGTCGATAATGTAAATGACATTGAACAGCTGACCGTGTCTCTGGTACCGGCACAGGTAATTTCCGAAGAGCTGATCGTTACGGCTGGATCACAGGGGCGTCCCTTCTCTGCGCTCTACAGTGAAGAGAGAACAAGACCGGTCGAGGATCATCTGTCGGCCGCATCCGGAGTTCATCTGGTGACCCGGACAAATTTTGCCAGGGATCCGGTTGTTCGGGGAATGAGAGACCATCGGCTGGATGTAACACTCGACGGTATGCGCGTTACTCCCGCCTGTGTCGACGGGATGGACCCGGTTACCGCTTATATCGAAACCGACAATCTTCAGTCGATCGAACTGAATCGCGGCGGCATGGATGAACTTCAGATGAATGGAGTGCCGGGGGGCTCAGTCGATTTTGTGATGCGCCGGCCGGAGCTTTCAACGGGATGGAGCGGACGAAGCGAGATCGGGTTTCATACCGTATCGGGCCAGCAGGTCTACCAGGGTTCGGCCGGATATGGCGGTGAGAAGTGGGCGGTCCGGAGTTCCGGCACCTATCGCAACAGTGGCAATCTCCATGCAGGCGGCGGACTGGCTATCACCGGTTCAGAGCTTGAAAAGGGGAATCTGACCACTTCTGTCCTCTTTCAGCCGAACGAGAGTCACCAACTGACACTCCGCTATATCGGGGATTTTGCGGGCAGGATCGGATATCCCTCCTTATTGATGGACACCCGGCGAGCCGATGCACATATCGGGGGCCTGCGTCATCTCTGGCGAGTGAACTCGGGAGTACTGCGCAAGGTGGAGACCAACCTTTACCTAAACCGGGTGGCTCACTGGATGGATGATTATACAAGAGATGTGGCCTCCAGGGAGGTGATGCAAAATATGTATATGCCGATGTATGGAGAGACGCTGACAGCCGGTTTCAGCAGCGAAGCACGGTTGCTCAGCGGATCACACCTGTTATCGGTTGAACTGGAGGCCTACCGGCTGGAGGCGTTCGGTGATATGAAGATGATTCATATAGATCCGGATGTAAGTGAGATGTATCTGCTCAACCTGGGAGATCTCACAGACCGCAGAGTCTCCCTGTCGGCAGGTTACCGATATTTCGGATTTGAAAACTGGATCATTGGTTGGAATGGCCGGATTGAGCAGGGCTTCTACCGGTTGCGAGATGAGCGTGCAGTTGCAACATTCCGGGCGGAATACCCGGGGCTTGTGGAAGTCGAACCGGAACAGACCGGTTATCGGCTGGGCCTGGAACTGGAACGAAATTTTTCGGAGCGGTTTGCCGCAGGGCTCAAGTTGAATGAGGGAACCCGGCTTCCGGGGCATATGGAGCTCTACGGTTATTACGTTTATCAGCCGCTCGACGGGTTTTTCTATCACGGAAATCCGGGGCTCGGGACCGAGCGGAGCAGCCAGGCGGAACTTTATTTGTCTATGGAAGGCGGGGAGTCCGCCTGGGACGGTTCGCTATCGGTCTGGGTCAACCGGTTGAACGACTTCATTACCGGAGAACGTGTGGACGCTCTTTTCAAGCGCTATGAAAACCTGGGGCGGGCATTACTCACCGGGTTTGAAGCGGATCTGCGGGTGCAGCTATCGCCAGGTTGGCGGGCGGAAGGGTCCGCATCGTGGGTTGTTGGAGAACATATTGAGCTGGAGGAACCCCTTCCGATGATTCCTCCGCTGCAAGGCCAGATGAGCTTACAGAGGCGAGGTGAGCGTTTTGGTGTACAGGGCCGCCTGAGGTGGGCTGCCGCCCAGAACCGAATAGCCGCACAGAATAGCCTGGAGGCCGCGACAGACCGATATCTGCTCTGGGATCTTTTTGTCCGGTTTGCTCCGGCTGATGGAGTTCGATTGCAGGCGGGTGTTGAAAACTTGCTGAATCGGTTCTATACGGATCACCTGAATGTAAATTCGATGCCGGGGCCCGGACGAAACGTTCACTTGTCTCTCTCCTACTCGTTTTGAGCGCGCAAGTGCGGCTCCTGCCAAGGCCGGTTTTGGATAGTACGGCGCTGGACGACAGGGGTTTTGAAACAAGCTCGAAGGAAGCCGGACCATCAGTGTGGTATCCGGCCGGTGAAAGTAGAGAAACAGTCCCGGCTATCCGTATAAAATTCCGACAATTTTTCTTATTTTAGGATAATAAGAGCTTAAAACCTTTAAATTGATCGAGAGTCATGATTGAGTCCTTTTTTTCCCCATCCAGCGTCGCCGTCATCGGAGCTTCAAGAGACCCGCATAAACTTGGGCACGGTGTAGTCCGGAACCTGCTCAAGTACAATTTCAAGGGAGAGATCTATCCGGTTCACCACACCGCCTCGGAAATCCTAGGCTTGCGCTGCTATTCGTCTGTCGCCGAGCTGCCGGACGAGGTAGACTTGGCTGTTATTGTTGTGCCTGCACGGTCGGTCCCGGATGTTGTTGAGCAGTGCGGTCAGGTTTCCATTAAGCAGGTGATTATTGTCAGCGGCGGGTTCGGCGAAACGGGAGAGGAGGGGGGCAGGCTCGAAGAGAAAGTGATGGAGATTGCCGGCAGGTATGGGATCCGGATGATAGGGCCGAACTGTATCGGCACAATCGATACGCACACGCCTGTCAATACAACGTTTGTGGTCGGGATGCCGGAGCAGGGTGAGATTGGATTTATTTCGCAGTCGGGGGCGATGGTGGCTGCGGTGATCGACTGGGCGCTGGGTGCCGGCGTCGGGTTTTCGCGGCTTGTGAGCCTGGGGAACCAGATCGATGTGACCGAGACTGAAATGGTGGAGTTGATAGGCGGGGACCGGGAGACGAAAGTGGTGACCGCCTATATCGAGGGGATCAGCGATGGAAGGGCGTTCATGGAGACAGCTTCGGCAATTACGAAGGAGAAGCCGTTTGTGGTGATCAAGGCCGGCCAGAGCAGCAAGGGGGCCGAGGCGGTTTCTTCGCATACGGGAGCGCTGTCGGGGAGTAAGGAGGCGTATAGTGCTGCTTTTCGTAAATGCGGAATTCAGGAGGCTCGATCGACCGAAGAGATGTTTGATTTTGCTCGGGCACTGGCCTGGCAGCCGCTTCCGAAGGGCCGGCGAATTGCAGTACTGACCAATGCCGGCGGACCGGCGATTCTGGCTGTTGACGCGATGGAGAAGGCGGGGCTGGAACTTGCCGACCTGTCGGAAAACACCCGCTCATTTTTGAAAGCCCGGCTTCCGAAAGCTGCCAGCATCAACAATCCGGTGGATGTGTTAGCTGGTTCGGGGCCTGCGACCTACACACTCGCTCTCGAAGCACTTCTTTCGGATGACCAGGTGGATGCGGTCCTGGTGATTCAGGCTCCCCAGGACTGGTTTCTGCCGGAGAGCCTGGCCGAGGTGGTCGGCGAAACAGCCGGCCTGCATAAAAAGCCGGTGATCGCCTCGATTATGGGCAAGGCGTCGGTGGATGAAGCGTTGACGATTTTGCACAAGCGCCGGGTTCCGAACGTTTCGTTTCCTGAGCGGTCGGCGGCCGTTTTTCTGGCGATGGCCGAGCGGAGAGAGTGGCTGGAGATGCAGCAAGCCAGGGCCGAAGAGTTGCAGAAGGCCGAGAAGATGACAAAAGTTGACGGGTTCAGGCAGGATGGAGTCAAAGGTTCGGCGGCTGCGATTATGGGGGCCTTGGAGGTCGACGAAGCGGCAGCTGAAAAATCTGTTAAAAATAAAGACTGGATCGGCCTGGCCGAGAGCTGGGGAATCCCGGTTGCAAGGCAAAAGCTGGCAGAGACTCAGAAGGAGGCGGTCGATGCGGCTGATGAGCTTGGATGGCCGGTAGCCCTGAAGCTGTTCTCCCGGAAACAGACTCACAAAACCGATGTTGGCGGCGTACGTTTGGATCTGGCCGATGAGGGAGAGCTGGAAAATGCGTGGGAGGAGATCCATCAGGCAGCGGAAAAACATGGTGTTGACCTGGAAGGAATGACGGTGCAGAAGATGATCCCGGAGGGAGAGGAGGTAATTATTGGTGTACGTCGCGACCCGCAGTTCGGGTCGGTCGTGGTTTTTGGATCGGGGGGTACGGAAGTGGAGTTGTACCGGGATGCCCGTACAGCGATCGCGCCACTCTGCCGAATGGAAGCGGAGCAGTTGATCGATGAGACCATTGCCGGGCGCAAATTGCAAGGGTGGCGGGGCAAGGCTCCGTCCGATCGGGAAGCGGTGGTCGAAATGCTGATGCGGATGGGCCGGCTGGCCGAAGCTCATCCGGAGATTGTCGACCTGGAGATCAATCCTCTTATTGTGATGGAGGAGGGCAAGGGTGCGGTCGCCGTCGATTTAAGAGGGAGTGTCGCAGATAGAGAGATCTCTGTAATAGATTGAGGGCCGGCAGGAGCCGGTTTTTGAAATTTCTGACCGATATTAATTGTGCCTAACTGCCGATCGGTTCCAGACGGGCCGAGAAGTGGCGCAACACGTTTGGAGCCTCCACGATTCGATAGCCGGTCAGCTTGTCTCGCTGCTCATAGGCGGCAATAATCACTTCGGCCAGGTAATCGACATGGCTTTGCGTGTAAACCCTGCGGGGGAAGGCCAGCCTCACCAGTTCCATCGAGGCTGCTTTTTCCGAACCGTCCGGCTGCAGGCCGAACATCACGGTTCCGATTTCGACGGCTCGTACTCCTCCCAGCAGATAGAGTGCATTAACAAGGCTCCAGGCCGGATATTCCAGGGGCGGGATCTCTGGCAGTGTTTTTTTGGCGTCGATGTAAACAGCGTGCCCACCGGTGGGCTGGACGATCGATATGCCCGCATCAACCAGTTTCTCCCCCAGGTAGGCGGCCGATCGAATTCGATATCGCAGATAACCTTCATCAAGAGCTTCGTAGAGACCTTTTGCTACCGCCTCCATGTCGTAACCGGCCATCCCGCCATAGGTGGGAAATCCTTCGGTCAGAATGGTGAGGCTGCGGCACTTTTGAGCCAGGTTGTCATCATTAAGTGCAAGGAATCCACCGATGTTGGACATCCCATCCTTTTTGGCGCTCATGGTACAGCCGTCGGCGCAGCTGAAGATCTCCTGCGCGATCTCCATCGGAGTTTTGTCTGCATACCCCTTTTCCCGCGTCTTGATGAACCAACTGTTTTCGGCAAATCGGCAGGCATCGATGAAGAAGGGAATGCCATGCTTTTTGGCGACTTCCGACACCGCTTTGATGTTTGCCATACTGACCGGCTGGCCGCCCCCCGAGTTGTTGGTGATCGTCAGCATGATGATGGGGATTTTTGAGGTGCCGACCGACTCGATCGTCTCTTCGAGCGCATCAATATCCATATTTCCCTTGAATGGATGGATTGTCTGGGGTTCGCGGCCCTCCGGTATAACCAGATCTCGTGCTTCCGCTCCGTTATGTTCCACGTGAGCCCGGGTGGTGTCGAAATGGGTGTTGTTGGGAATCACATCTCCTTTGCCTGCGACTGTGGTGAAGAGGATGTTTTCAGCAGCCCGCCCCTGATGGGTCGGGATCACATTTTTAAAACCGGTAATCTCCCGAACGGCAGTTTCAAATTTGTAGAAAGAGGAGGAGCCGGCGTACGATTCGTCACTTTCCAGCATGCCGGACCACTGGCCTGAGGAGAGCGCGCCGGTACCGCTGTCTGTAAGCAGATCGATAAGGACATCCCGGGCCTTGAGAAGGAACGGGTTGTATCCGGCCTCTTTGAGCAGCTTTTGACGCTCTTGCATAGTGGTAAACCGGATCGGTTCGACCGACCGGATCCGGAAGGGTTCGATGATGGTTTTACTTTTGAAGGGCTTCAGGACCATGTTTAATGTTTAAAAGGTTGAGTATCAGCCAGCGTGAATATAAAAATCATTCGTTTAATTACGTGGGAGAGATTTACACCCGGCATGCCGTCCAGATAGGGATAATCTGCATTGTTCTGGCTCAGTTAACATTCGACAAGTCTGGATATCTGTTAGAATATGAAGCTGCCACACCAGATTGCCCGACCGAGTACTTCAAAGTGCTGGTATTCAATATCAACATCAATCGGATCATATTTCTTATTGATTGTAGAAAGTTGGAGCCGCTTCCCGGGTAATGGTTGTAGGAGTTTGATACGAATAAAATTGTCGAGCCGGATGAGAAAGATACCGTCAGTTGCCGGGTTGTTCTCTTTCGCATCTGCCAATACTATGCTACCTCTTTTTACTTCAGGCTCCATGGTATCGCATTCGATTTGAATGGCAAATATCGAATCGGGATGGTCTGCATCCATCAATGATCGAATAAAGGTATCGCAAATGGGCAGAAATTCAGCAGGACTATTCCAATCGTCCGAAGGGATCTTGCTTTCACCATAGTTCAGAGATTTCATTTGATAGAAGGGTAAATGGTGCAGTCGGGTGTGGGCAGCCTGGTCGTCGAAGTCGTGTGGTTGGTTGGAGTCATCGGAATTAAAGGTCATATCCCCACGCCCCGTCAACAACCAGCCGGGATTTAATGATTTCTCATAGTTGAGTATTTTGCCGATAAACTCCACATCCGGAACAGACGTTCCATTTCTATATCTGTAGTATGTCGATCGGCTGCAATTGCCAATCCTGGCCATCTTTTGGGGGCTAAGACCCAGCTCAAATTCTAACTTTCGAAGTCTGTTTCTAAGCATATGCAAGCCATTGAAACTTGGTTGTCCAGATAAATATTATCATATTTGCAAATAATGTCTCAAATATGAGAAACAATTTAAAACAAACAAATCATTGGGTTTTACGAATGCAGAATAAAATCAATGGATTTGAGTGAAGTTAATAGAATTTTGGGTCGATTCAATATATGGCAGAGATATGATAAAGGATAAAATAGTCTTTTGCCTCTAATTGAAACAGCTATGACAGGCAATATTTTTTGAAAAAGGCCTGCCTTCCTGCCATCCAATCACTGAATAGATCGTTTATGATTTTCAAGAAATTGAACGGAATAATAAAACGTCTTGAACCGTCGACTATAGCGGGTAAAATTCTGATTCCTATCGTAGTGGTTCTCTTATTGGGATTATTACTTGTGGTTTTGAGTTCACATGTAAGAAACCAAGTAACAGATACTGTCCAATCTATTCATTACGAAGCTGAAAAGCAGGCGGCGGCTGGAAACCTTCGCTTTTACAGTTCCAGGATGCCCCACGCAGTTATCGGTCATCTTGCAACTGGTAATGAGGCACATATCTCATCTTTTCTAACCTATCAAGAGAAGTCGGAGCTGGCATATGTATCATTAATGAATCTTGATCCTGATGATTATGAATTGGATCTGATTTTGAAAATACGAAGCACACTCGATTCGATCGACAAGTTGGGTCAGATGATATTCGAAGCCGATGGAAGTGATTTATCCTTGTCGGACGAAGAGCAGGCGATACATCAGATAACTGAACTTTCTGAACAGATTCATTATCTGTCTACAGGAATCTTTGACCATATTCATCACAAGACAATTGAACTCAATGAGGAGTTCCGACAATTACAATCTCGAGGAGAAATATTGGTAAATGTATCTGTGGCAGCAGCCATTGTATTAAGTTTACTGATCTTCTATCTGGTTCTCTTGTACGTTGTCAAACCGATTCGTCTTATCAGTGAATCAACTGATTCAGTAGCGGCCGGAGATTTCAGTCAGCGAGTTCCTGTACACAGCGATGATGAGATCGGCTCGCTAGCACGCTCGTTTAATTCAATGGCGAAAACAATCGGTCATCAGATCGATCATATAAAATCGGAAAAAGAGTTCATTCAGCTTTTATACAAACTTTCGTCGATCGATCACTCTTCAGACAGTGTGGATGAAATTTTAAGTGTAGCTCTCGAGAATGTATGTGAATATTTCTACTTGCAGGCGGGTCACGTTTATTTAAATAAAGATGGTCAATTGATCTCGTCAAGACAATGGCATATTAACGATTCAAAACAGTCTAAGTTGTTTGAAAAGATGCTGACGGAAGGTGCCGATTCCCCTTGTTTCAAAATTGTAAACGAAGTTTTTAGAACCGGTACGTCTGCAGATAGCGAGAGCCTAAATCAAACAGTCGAATTAAACCGGATTTCTGATGAAGTTGAGGCACCTGTTCATACATGTATAGCTGTTCCTCTTCTGGTGGAACGCGAAGTGCTGGGAGTGATGGTGTTTTTGTCGAATCGTGCGATGCAGATAGATGACCAGACCAGATTAAAATTGAACACGATTGGAATTCAGATTGGCAGAGTTTTAGAACGTGTACAAGCAGAAAAGATCATTCTCAGAAGCGAGGCGAGATTTAAAGCTCTCTTTGATCACTCTAACGATACCATTTTGATTACCGACGACAAAGAATGGATGGATTGCAATGTTAAAGCTGTTGAAGCATTGCATTGTGGATGCAATAGAACAGATGAAGGCCCAATCGAGAATTTCTTTCTGAGGCAATCAAAAAGGACTGAAGAGGAAAAGGCAAGGCTGGAAAAATATTTGAATATCATACGTTCGGGTGAACCTGTTCATTTTGAGTGGATATTTAAGAATAAAGAGCGTCAAACTATTCATGCCGAAGTCGATATGATTCCGATTCAACTTCCGGATGAGGAGTTGATTCAAATAACGATTCGGGATATTACAGAACGTGTAGAATCAGCAGAACAGATTCGAAATTCTCTAAAAGAAAAAGAGATACTGCTTCAAGAGATCCATCATCGAGTTAAAAATAACCTGGCTCTGATTTCCGGATTACTTGAATTACAAAAAGATACTACTGTTGATCCAGAAGCTATAGAGGCATTGAGACATAGCCAGGCGAGAATTAAGAGTATTGCCCAGGTTCATGAACTGCTTTATGGAATGGAGGATCTGGCGACTATTAAGCTTGACCAGTATACCCGGGAGCTGAGCAGTTTTATTGAATTGATGCTAACCAATCCGGAAAAACAGATTGATTTAATAATTGAAGCCGAGCCGGTTATTCTCACATTGGAGCAGGCAGTACCATACGGGCTTTTGTTGAATGAGTTGCTAACCAATGCATACAAACATGCGTTCAAAAATCAGAAAAAAGGGGAAATACGAATTCAGCTTCGTGAAAGGGACGATATAATATCAGTTGTGATAAGTGATGATGGACACGGGATAGACGAAAGTGTAAATTTTGATGATTCTGAATCATTAGGCATGACTCTCATTCAGACGCTAACCGAACAGTTACAGGCAAACCTGAAACATGAGGCAAATAACGGAACAACATTTTATTTAGAATTCAGAAATATGACCGACAAGACAACCGGCAAGGGATTCCAGGGGTATCAGACCACGAAATAAAAATTGTAAGGGAATCCCCTACATTGCATTTCCGCATTTCTTCTATATTGCCAATGAACTGAGCGTTAATTGTTTTAAATAACTATTTATTCAAGAAGTGATAAAGGGCAAAGTTATACGCGGAATTTCAAGATGTTTCAATATTGGCCTGCTAAAAATTTTTCCAACCACGAATTATTAAGGAAGGCCCTGGTCTGTATTAAAGCATTGTGAAAGAGAAATCTTATGATTGAGATTACAAAACCATCAGTCACAGATCCAGATCGAATTTTTGAACTGGAGATGCATTCCGTTCTGAATATTCTCAACGTGATTAATGCTCAATTGCAGTTGATTTCGATGATGACGAAACAGCCGGAGAGGCTGGAAGAACCGATCCATTTGACAAAAAATCTGGGCGATGCGATTCACAAGGGGGATCGGGAGAATATGAATCCGGATTCTTTGAAAGAGTTAAAAAAGTCTGTCCAGAATACCCTGAATAGACTGGAGCAAGATATTCCCAATTTGAGAAAGAATCCGGACTATCTTGATTATAAGCTGATATTCGATCAAATTTTTCGCGTGCTGGATATGCGTCTTGAAGAACTGGAACGCCGATGGGAGGATCCGGATCGATGGGAGGTTATTGTACCATCAGACTATAAAAAGGAGTTGGTTCACTTTCTGGGTGTAATTGAACAGAATAGCAGCGGCCGATATCGAATTGTTTACAATATCGCTGAGCAGGAGGAACGTGACTACCTTGTACATATCGAAATTGACAGCAGGCCTTCTGGCCGGATTGCTATCCCGCTGCTTCTCAAAGATTCGATTCGGGATTTAATTGCGAATGCGCGAAAGTATACAAAACCCGGGGGAAAAATTGATATCGGGTTGCTGGAGGAGGATGGTATTATCCATTTTGTCGTGGAAGATACAGGCAGAGGGATTCCCGAAGATGAAATCGACAAGGTGACTGAATATAGATATCGTGCAACAAATGTGATGGAGGAGGTGCGTACCATGGGAGCCGGTATGGGGTTGACCAAGGCACACTATGTGATAGATCGTTTTGGGGGGCGGCTGTGGATCGATTCGGAATTAGGGAAAGGGACAACTGTCAAGTTTGAAGTGCCGATACCTGCAAGTGAACTTGAATTATTGTGAATGAATTTATCCCGAGAGATACAGATTTCCGTCTGTTTGCTATTGACAGCGACCGTAGTGTAACCTCTATCTGCCCAGGAGAAGCAGGTGATTATGTCGGTGGAGGTGGAAATCATGAGCGGATCGCACATGCAGCTAATGGAAATGCAGATTGATCTGGGCCTGGAAGAGTTGAGTTTTCCGATCTATGTCGATCCGCTGGGTGATGATGCAGGTGAAACTATTATACGGGGTTCTGCCGGCGAAATGATATTGCTCGATCTACCCTCGAAAGTTGAGCTGGTTAACAGGAAGGGGGATATTATCATTCTCGATAAGATTGAGGTCGCTCTGGGAGATCGTAAGGAATCCGAAGAAATGAGGTTACTGTCGGACTCGCAATGTGGTGAGATCCGGATTCCCGATTCAGGTGAACTGATCATTCGTATTGGCGGTTATATTAGCTCTGAAGAGAGGATGAGCGGAATCTTTCAAGGTAACATATCACTGTCAAGCGAGTGTATTTAAAAATTTCAATTGATATTTTACCGTGTAGAGTCGTGAATAAAATTTGTGCAGTGCCTACAGCTATTTGACCGACAAACATTCAGCCATTTTAGTCTGAAACCCGAAACTCCTCCCACTGAATTTCGTCACCTCCCTGCCGTACCTCTTCAAACGTTGTATGACAAGCCCAGTCGTTAAAGCAATCCTTGAGGCGTTTCCAGACGGGATGCAGCGGGCAGGGGTTGTCGCTGCTGCACTGGCTCCAGCCGAAAACGCAAGGCTGATCCTCCATATCGAAACCGGCTGCGGTCAATACATCGATTATTCTAAGCTCTTTCGGTTCGATATTCATCACAAATCCGCCTCCATGGCCTTTTTGTGAGCGGACATAACCGGCCTCTACCATTTTTCGCATGATTTTGGAGAGATAGTGAGAGGGTACATCGGTTTTTTCTGCCAGTTCCCTGGATCGAATCGGGTTTTCGGGGTCGGAAACTGCCAGCCCGGTCATCGCCCGCAATGCGTAATGAGAAGTTTGATTCAGAAACATGGTGTTTCAATTCCGTCGTCAGTTTTTATCGTATGAGTGGTTCAATCGCCGTCATAAAATTCGACCTCATCTCACAGTTTTTAAATGCAGGTATTATCGAGTGCCAAAACTGCTGGATTCAGCGAATGGTAACAGGGTGCACAATATAGAAAAAATCCTCAATAGACTTGAGTATCTATTGAAAGAGTGATATAATAGACATAGTTGTCTATTAAGAAGGGTTGGGTTGTCACTCCTTCTTGTGCTCGTAGCTCACTATTCGGCCGAAGCGGCTGCCGAAAACTAACCGTGCATGAAATCGGAACGGGTTGATGTTTCTGATCCTGCGAAAAGCTGTTCAATTACCTTTGGAGGTTTTGACTGTTTCGGGAGCGTTGGCTCGAACGAACATGCCCAAACAGTGGCTCAAGGTTGGCCTTTTTAGTCTGATATTGTCCGGCTTTTTTTCGGCGGTCATTGTTTTTGCAAGGGCTCCCGGATTTGCGGAGCTGATCAGTGATCCCAATTTTGCCCGAAAATCACTCGTCCTGCATGTCGACTATGCACTCATTATCTGGTTTTACGCTTTTCTATCGGTTCTTTACCTCACATTTGCACGCAGGCTCAACCCGCTACTGAATATTGCCGGACTTAAACTGGTGATCATCGGTGCTTTTATGATGATTATTCCAGTATTCATTCGTGGGGTGGAGCCGATTTTGGCCAACTATATTCCGGTACTCGACCACCCACTTTTTCTGGTGGGACTTTTTATGGTGGCTGCCGGGTTTTGTTGTGCATTTCTGAATCCCGGGCTGACGCGTACAGCCGGAGTGGAACGAGATCGTCCAACTTTCTACTCCTCGAACGCTGCCGAAGTGATACGATCGGCGGGAATTGTTGTACTGATTGCTGTCGCAACGATCGTGACCTCCTATCTGATCACTCCGGGCCGGCTGCATCAAGAGACATTCTTTGAACTGGTGATGTGGGGCGGCGGACACATTCTGCAGTTCGCCAATGTACTAGGCATGCTTACCGTATGGATGATTCTGCTTAAAAAGCTGACCGGTAAAGAACTGGTGAGCGACAGGATTAACCGATGGCTCGTGTTGGCACTTGCGCTTCCTGCGGTTGTATCTCCGGTTCTTCTGATTCAGGGTACTACAACGCAACTCTATTACAGCGGCTTTACGCAACTGATGCGCTGGTTCATCTTCCCGGTGGTTACCCTCTATTTAATCCTGGGCATAATGGCGATCTGGAGATCGCAAACCGGCCGGCGAAGAGAGCAAAAAAATCACCTGGAAAAGAGTGCCGTCATTCGATCCAAAGAAACTCTATCCGAAAAGATGCAACCCGGAACAGAATCGGGCCGACTCTCCCTGTTCCGTAATCTCTATTTCAATGGATTTCTGGTCAGTGCGCTGCTGACGGTTGTCGGCTTTATCCTGGGCGCGATGATACGAGGTTCAAGCACATTAATTCCGGCTCATTACCATGCTTCTTTGGGAGGAGTGACCGTCGCCTACATGGTGATGGTGTTCATTCTTCTCAGAGAGTATGGTTTTCGTCTTGATGGAAAAAAATTCACGCGATTGACCAGCCTGCAGCCACTGCTGTTCGGGCTGGGCCAGGTCATCTTTGTGATCGGTTTCGCATGGGCCGGCATGACCGGTATGGGCCGCAAACTGTTTGGCCAGGATCAGTCGATCTATACGGTGGATGCCGTAATCGGCCTCGGGCTGATGGCGGTCGGCGGACTGCTGGCGATCGCCGGAGGCCTGCTATTTATCTATCTGATTGTCAAATCCTACACCTTGTCACAAAAATCATAAAGCGATGGAAGAAGAAAAAAAACATCCGGTCCAGAAGTTCATGGACAACATTTGGCTGCTATTGATTCTTGGTATTACAGTTCCATTTCTCTCCTACACCATTTGGGGATTGATCGAACTATTGAATATACCTCCGGGAACACTGCCTTAAACTAACTGTCATTCAACACTAAACTACTGGAACCATGAGCATTTTTCACCCAAAAGGAAACTGGTTTCGTGCGCCGACCGGAAGTGAGAGGATGTGGGTCGGACTCGCCCTGGTCTGGTGCCTGGTCATGTCGATCACTATGCCCTGGTGGCATTTTCAGGGCAAACAGAACGCACCGAGCGAAACGTACGAAGTAGATCCGGCCGCATTTATGGAACGGGTCAATCAATTTGTCGACGCCCATCAGGTTGATGAGGTCAACGGAGTACCTATTGTTGAACCGCCGCCGGGAGGAGATGCCTATCTGATGGGGCAGATGTGGCGCTGGTACCCTGTATTGAAGCTGAAAGAGGGGCAGACCTATCGTATACATGTTTCGTCGGTCGACCTGCAACACGGTTTGTCGATACTGCCGCTCAACATGAATGTGCATGTCTTGCCCGGATATGACTATGTCATGACGGTCACTCCGACCACGAGCGGAGAGTTCAATATCATCTGTAACGAGTTCTGTGGTATCGGCCATCATTTGATGACCGGCCGGATCATTGTTGAATCATAAACAGAAAATAGTGTACGTATGAATACGCAAACTGCTACAACTGATGAATATAGGGTCTGTAATACCACGGGGTTGAATATTTTCCGAAAGGCTGAATGGTTTGTGAAGGCGAATGCAGTTCTTGCCGTTATATTTCTGCTGGTCGGAGCAGTCGCCGCACTTCTATTAGCCCTGACCCGCTGGTCCAATGTGATGCTGCTCAGCGATGTCTGGTATTACCGGATGCTGACGGTACACGGTGTCAACATGCTAGTCTTCTGGATCATCTTCCTGGAGATGGCGATTCTCTATTTTGCCAGCACGACACTGCTCAATACAAGATTGTTTTCGAAGAAACTGGCATATGTTTCTCTTGTGCTGATGACAATCGGAGCGATCGCCACAAACTACATCATGTTTGCCGGCCAGGCGGATGTGTTATTAACCTCCTACCCGCCTCTCGAGGCGCACCCGCTCTTCTATTTGGGGATTATACTTTTTGCGGTCGGAGCACTGATCGTCTGCTTCAATTTCTTTGCAACGCTCTATATCGCCAAGAAGAACAAGACCTATGAGGGCTCGATGCCGCTGGTAACGTTTGGGGCGGCTACCGCTGCGATCATTGCGGTGGTTGCGCTGGTTCACGGAGCGATTGCCCTTGTACCGACCTTTTTCTGGTCGATGGGCTGGACGGAGATGATGGATCCCGGTGTTTACCGGCTTTTCTGGTGGGGGCTCGGCCACCACTCTCAGCAGATCAATGTAGCTGCCATGGTGGCCGTCTGGTATTTCATCGCTACGATGAGTACCGGAGCCAAACCGTTGAACGAAACGGTCTGCAGGGCTGCATTTATCCTCTATATCCTATTTATCAATCTGGCCGCTGCACATCACCTGCTGGTAGATCCTGGATTCAGTGCCGAGTGGAAAATGTGGAACACCTCCTACGCGATGTACCTGGCAGTGCTCGCATCGATGATTCACGGTTATACTGTTCCGGCCTCGATGGAGGTTGCCATGCGGAGAAAAGGGTTTAACAAAGGAATATTCGGCTGGTTTGCCAGACTCCCCTGGAAAGACCCCGGGTTTTCTGCGGTCGCTCTTTCGGCAATCATCTTCGGATTTATCGGCGGCATTACCGGTGTAACTCTGGGCACGGAGCAGATCAACATTATGGCTCACAATACGCTGCGTATTCCGGGCCACTTCCACGCTACCGTGGTTGGAGGGACATCGCTGGCCTTTATGGGGCTCTGCTACTATGTAGTTCCCCTCATCTTCCAGAAAGATTTCTATCTGAAAGGCCTGGCTCGTATCCAGCCCTGGATCTTTGGGGGCGGGATCGTCATCATGTCGCTCGGCATGTCGTTTGCCGGAACCTACGGAGTACCGCGGCGTACCTACGATAGCGATTTCAGCGGTGCGACGCTCGAAACCGGTTTTGATCCGGTGGCCCACATCATGCTGGGTATACTCGGTATAGGTGGTATTCTGGCGTTTATCGGGTTGCTTCTGTTTATCCTTCTGGTTGTTGCCGCGGTCTTTTTCGGCCCCTCACTCAAGGGCAAAAAGATGCCGACCTGGCAAACACCGGAAGCTCAGAAGATGACCGACGATCTGATCAGCCGGGGTTATGAGGAGGAAGGCAAGGATTACAAGCATATAAAGACTCCCGGAACGGTTGTTCTGGTTCTCATATTCCTGCTCAGTTTTGCGATCTACTATTTTGCCAACTGGGCGGCACTGGCCGACTTGTGGCACATTCGATAGAAGATTTGAGCAGAACGGAACGCCCTATTCACATATGTTAAAAGTGCAGCAGTGCGAAAAACTTTTGAACACATATGGAAATGCAGCAGTGCGAAAGCCTGCTGAAGACAATCGATAAAACAGTAGCGAACCATTAGAAGATGAAACGGATTGAGCGTTTTTTTACAACCTGGCGTTTTCCCAGCTTCATGCTGTTCACCTTGGCGCTCTTCTGGGTGCTGATGATGGTGATGGCATTTATGCCGGCGGGAGATTCGGCGTGGGGTGCTTTTGCCGAAGATTTCAGGGTGTGGTGTTTCGGGTATGATCCGGAATCCGGAAGCATGCAGTCGATCTACCTGATCACTTACACGGTCAATCCGATCATCCTGGCCCTGATTATCTCCTGGGTCTGGTATGAACCATTGAAAACAGTGTGGATGAAGCCGTTTCTGGCAAAAGGATATGCCGCGGCTTCATTTGCACTCGTTGGTGCTATCGCTCTCACCTTTCCGCTGATGGCAGATGCTCCGGATGAGGAGGAGTTCGAATTTCGAGCCGATGTGTTGCGAATCAGTCAAACTCCACCGCCGATCGAACTGATCAATGAGCATGAAAAGCTGGTTCGTCTTGAAGATTTTCGCGGCCGTGTGGTACTGCTAACATCCGTCTATGCTTCCTGTTCCGATACATGCCCAATGATCCTCGACCAGGCCAAACGGGTTCTGGACCGATTAAGCCCGGATGAGTTGGAACAGGTTGTACTGCTGGCGGTAACCATGCATCCGGAAAAAGATACTCCCGATCTGCTTCGCAGAATTTCTGAATTCTACAGACTGGACAATTACAAATCCCATATGCTGACCGGAGATCCGGATGAGGTTCACCAGGTTCTCGACCGGCTCGGTGTGGCACGTGCTCAGAATATGGATACAGGAGAGATCGACCACGCCAACCTTTTCTACCTGGTAGATCGTGAAGGCGAGATCGCATTTCGATTTACGCTGGGAGAACGCCAGGAGGAGTGGATGACCAAGGCATTGCGAACATTGATCGAAGAGGAGAGGCCGGAAAACTTGAGCGAACAGAGAACAGACGGGTAACCGGCAGATCCTGAATCGAGATCTACCATCTTTAAAGGGATAGGGTTCGACACGAATAAAGGTGAATCGAAGCAAGTGCGATGCAAAAGCAGAATGAGAAGGGATCGGATTTTGAAAAAGATTCGGACAAACAGCCTCTAATAGCCGACGAAACATATTGGCAGTGGAAGGAGTTCAAAACCAATGTCGTCAAGGCTTCGGAGGCCGGCCCCGACAGCTCGATGAGGGGGCGAAAACTGCTCGACAGAGTGGATGGCTGGTTCCGAAAGCTCGATGGAATAACGCGGCGTATGATCCCGGAGGAGTATCATCCGTTTATCCAGTCGGGTGCGATCGCCAATTTTATGTTTGTTGTGGCGGTGCTGACGGGGTTTGCCCTGCTAATCTGGTATAGTCCGAGTGTACATCTTGCCTACGACTCGGTAGCAGCGATGTCTGAAAAACCCTACACGGCGGAGCTGATGCGGAGTCTGCACAAATACAGCTCCGATGCTTTTATTCTGTTTGTCCTTTTTCATGCATTCAAGGTCTTTTTTGCCGGCCGGTTTACCGGGTCGCGATGGCTGGCATGGGTGACCGGTATCGTGGGTCTGGCGATTATCTGGTTTGACGGGTGGCTCGGCTATTGGCTGGTGTGGGATGACCGTGCGGCGATGATTGCCACAGCCACGGCTCGAATGCTGGATCAGCTGCCGCTCTTCGCCGAACCGTTGAAGGCATCATTTTTAACAGACGACAGTTTCAATTCGGTTCTTTTTCTGATCGTCTTTTTCCTGCATATGCTCATTCCGATCGGTTTCTGCATCGCCATCTGGCTTCATGTATCCCGTTTAAACCGTCCACTCTTTTTTACCGGTTTTCGGTTTTCGATGGTGCTAACTGTTTCGCTGATCGTGATCTCTCTGATCGCACCGGCCGATATCGGAGAGCGTGCCGACCTGATGAGTCATCCGGAAAATGTAACGATCGACTACTTCTATCTGCTGCCGCTGATATTGACGGAACGGCTTCAGGCGGGGACGCTCTGGCTCCTCTGCCTGGTTGTTTTTGTGATCCTGATCTCGATTCCATGGGTGATGGCCAGAAGAAAAGAATCGATCACTCCCCGGGTAGATGAGATCAAGTGCAATGGCTGTCGGCAATGTTTTGAGGATTGCCCTTACAACGCAATTTCGATGCTGCCGAGGGAAGAGGGAAGCTTGAAAAAGAGCGAGATGGTAGCCCGGATCGATCCGGCGGTCTGCGTTTCATGCGGTATTTGCGTCGGTTCATGCGATCCGGTGGCTATCGAATACCCGGGGCTCTCGCCGTGGGAGATCCGGCGCAAGCTCGACCATTGGCTGGAGGAGGCGGATCAATCCCTGGAGGGCAGGTATGTGGCGTTTGTTTGCGGCAACAGTGCCGGCAGCCGGCTGACCATCGATCCGGAAACCGGTGAATGCCCGGAGATGCCGGGTTACCTGGTCTGTACGCTGCCGTGTGCCGGTTGGGTTCACCCTACCCTGATCGAACGGGCACTTAAAAAAGGAGCTGAAGGGGTGCTGGTGGGGGGATGTGAATCGGATCCGGATTTCCGTCTCGGGGCCGACTGGCTCGGAAGCCGGATTGAAGGGGAGAGACACCCGGAACTTCGAAAAGACCGGTTTGAAATGGATCGGTTACTCTTTCTGAAAATGGATAAGCCCGACTTTCAGAAATTTCTGGATGCCGCCGATAGCTTCAGAACAAGAGGAGAGAAAGGGAGATCGAAAAAGCGCGGAAAGAGCTCTTTGCTGAAATCAGCGTTCGTCGGCACCCTGATTATCGGACTGGTCGGCGGAATAACAGTCTGGCTGAGCGCTTCGGGGATGCCGATGCCGGAACGCACCTCGCAACTGGTCGTTTCGCTGAAGATGCAGGGAGCACCGGTCTATGCCGAAGAAGAGGACGATAGCGGCAGACTGCGCCATATGCAGCGTCAGGATACCCAAAGAGTGGTACGCAGAACGGATGTGGTGATGCGGGTGGATTTAAACGGTGAGTCTATCTTCGAGGAAAACTACAGGCCGCGGGGTATTTTCCGGCGCGGTTACAGCAGCGGCCTCGAAGAGATTGATCTGGAACCGGGAAGTCATGATCTGGTACTGCAGATCGGAAGAGTGATAGATGGCGAAGTCGACTGGGTCTTTACCGATCAGCGCCGGGTGGATTTCGAAATGGGTGACCGGCTCGTGGTCAAAGTCGATGGAGAGCATGGAATCCGCTGGTACGGACTGTGAACCTATCCACATTCACGTTGAAAGTGGTGGAACAACACTCTGAAATCATAAAGGAGTCGTGGCATGAGCACTTCAGTGGATCTTAAGCCTTTGAAAGCAACTGACCTCTTAAATGTTTAGCCCCCGCTTCACTGCACTGGAAGTATCGGATTATATCGCTGTGAGGAAAACCATCTCCTGCCGGCAATCCAATTTCCAGTGCAGTACGGGGAACGGAGTAAACTGCTATTGCCCATCCTCTTCCTTGAGCCGCGCCTGGGCAGCCGAGAGTCTTGCCACCGGAACCCGGAACGGTGAGCAGCTAACATAGTCTAAGTTCTGACGGTAGCAGAAGGAGACGCTTTTCGGCTCTCCGCCATGCTCTCCGCAGATACCGACTTTCAGGTCGTTACGCTCTTTACGGCCGTTCCTGGTTGCAGCTTGGACAAGCTGTCCTACACCTTCGATATCCAGCACCTGGAACGGGTCCTCCTGAAGTATGCCCTGTTTGAGGTACTCTCCAAGGAATTTTCCAGAGTCGTCCCGGCTATACCCAAAGGTCATCTGCGTAAGATCGTTGGTGCCGAACGAGAAGAACTCCGCATCTTTTGCGATCTGATCTGCAACCAGCGCAGCTCTCGGAATTTCGATCATAGTGCCGACTTTATATTCCACTCGTTCACCCTGCTCTTCGAACACTTTTTCTGCCGTTTTATCGATCACAAGTTTCTGGCTGCGAAACTCCTGAGGAGTGCCTATCAGAGGTACCATGATCTCCGGAAGGACTTCATCCCCGTTTTTATTGATCTCAACAGCGGCTTCGAGGATCGCCTGGGCCTGCATTTCGGTAATTTCGGGATAGGTGATTCCGAGCCGGCAGCCGCGATGTCCCAGCATGGGGTTGAATTCGCTGAGCGACCGGATTTTCTCTTTAAGTTCACTCAGCCGAATACCCAGGTCGTCAGCCGCTTTTTCAACCTCTTTCTCCTCATGCGGAAGAAATTCGTGAAGCGGGGGATCGAGCAGCCGAATGGTTACCGGCTTCCCTTTCATCACTTCAAAAATCTCAATGAAGTCCTTCCGCTGGAACGGAAGTAAATTACCAAGTGCTTTCTTACGCTCTTCCTGGCTGTCGGAGAAGATCATCTTACGCATTGCCAAAATGCGTTCTTCACCAAAGAACATATGTTCTGTTCGGCACAGTCCGATACCCTCGGCACCAAACTCCAGAGCTTTTGCCGAATCTTCAGGCGTATCGGAATTGGTTCGAACCTTCATGTCCCGATATTCATCAACCCAGGTCATAAATTCTCGATAGTCGTTATCCAGTTCCGGTTTGACTACCGGTTTCTGTCCCTGGATTACAGTTCCGAGTGTTCCGTCGATGGAGATCCACTCTCCCTCTTTGATGGTGACCTCTCCGTTGGTAAAAGATTTGTGTTCGTAATTAATTACGATATCTCCACATCCGGCAACACAAGGCTTGCCCCAGCCACGGGCTACAACAGCGGCATGTGAAGTCATTCCGCCGCGAGAGGTGAGAATTCCCTGGGCAGCCGACATTCCGCCGATATCTTCGGGGCTGGTTTCTACCCGAACCAATATTACATCCTCTCCGTTTTCAGCAGCTTCTTCTGCCTTTTCGGAGCTGAAAACTACCTTCCCGACAGCAGCACCCGGAGAAGCGGGCAACCCTTTCCCCAGGATATCCTCTTCGGAGATCTCGGACTTGTCGATCTGCGGGTGAAGAAGCTGGTTGAGATGATTCGGCTCGACCAGCCTGAGCACTGCATCCCGCCTGGAGATCAGCTCATCCTTTACCATATCGGTGGCGATTTTAATTGCCGCTTTTCCGGTCCGCTTGCCGTTACGTGTTTGCAAGATATAGAGTACATTATTCTGAATAGTAAACTCGATATCCTGCATGTTGCCGTAATGCTCTTCCAGCTTGCGGCTCATCGCCAGAAGTTCATCATACGCTTTCGGCATCTCGTCACGAAGTTTGCTGATCTCCTCCGGTGTCCGGATGCCGGCTACCACATCCTCTCCCTGTGCATTGATTAAAAACTCACCGTACAGTTTATTTTCACCGGTTGAGGGGTTTCTGGTAAAACAGACGCCGGTTGCACAGTCGTCTCCCATATTGCCGAATACCATAGCCTGAATATTGACCGCCGTTCCCATCACCCCGGTAATATTGTTTATACGTCGATAAGTGATAGCTCTTGGGCTGTCCCAGGATTCAAAAACCGCATTGACAGCAAGTTTGAGCTGCTCGTAGGGATTGTCCGGGAACATGTATCCGGTTTCACGCCTATAGACTGCCTTGTACTGGTCTACCAGCTCCATCAAGTCATCCGCGGTTAGTTCGGTATCTTTCTCAACACCCTTGTTCTCTTTCAATTTATCGAGCGAATGGCCAAACTCTTCGTAGGGAATTCCCATCACAACCGTTCCAAACATATCGATAAATCGCCTGTAGCAATCGTATGCAAACCGCGTGTTACCGGTCTTTTCTGCCAGTCCATCCACCGTACTGTCATTTAAACCCAGGTTGAGAATAGTATCCATCATACCGGGCATGGAGATCGCTGCTCCTGAACGGACAGATACGAGCAGCGGATTTTTTGTGTCGCCAAATTTACTATCCATCGCCGACTCGAGAAACGATACTCCCTCCTCTGTCTGTTCATCAAGCCCTTCCGGCCAGGTGGAGTCGTTGTCGCTATAATAGTTACAGGCTTTGGTCGAGATGGTGAAACCGGGAGGGACCGGAAGCCCGATCAAGCTCATTTCGGCCAGATTTGCCCCTTTGCCACCCAACAGTTCTCTTTTGGTTCGATCACCTTCTGCAGTTCCTTTTCCAAATGTGTAGACATGTTTTTCTGCTGTTTTCATAGGTTACGGGGGTTAGTTACTATGAGTAAGTTTTGCATCAAACCTTTATATGAACAATCAAAATGGTTTCTATGATTAACCATTAAACCGGACTGTCGGTATAGAAGTGATTCTACATTTTGTGTAGGGATCTCTACTACACTAATCTGCCAGAAGCAGATTTGAATAGTGCAGTGAATCCTTTAAAATACCGCCGCCAGACCGAAAGAACTCTTCATTCAGTGTAAAAAACCCCTCTTTTGGATCGTTCCAGCCAGCCTTCCCGTCCGGATGATAACTGCACATCACATCCCAGTTTCTATAGTACTGGCGTCCGCTGAATTCCAGCACCTGCAGGTCCAGTTCCGGTAACGGGTTCAGGCGGCCTGCAACTTGCATACTAAAACCGAGTTGAAGAGGATTGGATGTTGAATCGGCGCAATAGACGGCAAGCCCCTGTTGTTGAGCCTCAAGTGCCATTTTTAGCGTCATGCTCAAAGTTTTGGTTGATGGGTTCAGGGCGATGACGCTGTATCCCTTTTCCATATGGGCGACTATATCTTCGGCTGTATACAGAGAGTCGTTAGCGGATACCCGAACATCAAGACGTCCGATTTTATGCATATTTTCACTGGCAAAGGGATCCTCGAAAAACTCAATCTGTTCCAGCGCTCCGATTTTTCGAGCATGTTCTATTAGCTGATTTAATTCGTTGAGAGAGCTGTAACGGCCATTCAGGTCAATGCAATAGGCGATTTTCCCATGGCTGGTGTGTTCGGACGGATTGTTTCCGATCAGTCTGTGGATTTCCGAGAGGCGGCTTATATCCTGCCTGAGCATTTCATGATTCGAACCCGGGCTTCCAAGCCTGATTTTCATCAGATGGCAGGATGTTTCAGTTGCGATCTGCTCAATTTCTTGTGGAGATAGGAAGAGGCCTGCGACCGGCATAGAAGCCAAGCGGCATTGACGGTTGGCAAAAGCCGGGCGATATACCGGCATTATCATTTGGTCGAAGTTTTGAAATCCGTTTCTCCGGGAATAGAGAACCCACGCCGCCGCATCGATCGGAGAGAGAGCATTCAGCACAAATGACTTTTTAAGGGCGGGGCAATTTGTAGTTTGTCTGGCATAATTGTAAACCTGGTCGAAAATTTTTTCCTGCAACTCAACCGGGTTGTCAAATGTCATATCTCTGATGATGGAAAGCGCATA
>SLKI01000129.1 GCA_007134695.1 Balneolaceae bacterium | reverse complement strand
TACGATCTGCCTGTCAACCTCTATGAGGAGGTTCGAGATGTAAAGGGAGAGAACGGTCGTTTTGAGGTGGTAACCTCCAAAGGAACTTACAATGCATCGAAAGTGGTCGTGGCGACCGGTTTTTACGGCAAGCCGCGGCTGATGGATATTCCTGGAGAGAGTTTGCCCAAAGTGAAACATTATTATGATGAAGCCCACCCATATGCCTGGCAGAAGGTCCTGGTGATCGGAGGAGGCAATTCGGCTGTCGATGCTGCACTCGAAACCTGGCGGTGTAATGCCGATGTCACTATGGCAGTGCGAGACAGCGGACTCAAGGATAGTGTGAAATATTGGGTCAAACCCGACATCGAAAACCGGATTAAAAATGGAGAAATTACAGGCTACTTTAATACAACGGTCACCGAAATCCGGGAAAAAGAAGTGGATCTGCAAACACCCGAAGGCCCATTAACGATCGATAACGACTTTGTGCTAGCGATGACGGGTTACGTACCCCATTTCGAATTGATGAGGCAACTCGGTATCGAGCTGACCGAGGATGAAGTCCGAATGCCGGTCTATGACGAAAAATCCCTGGAAACCAATCGAAAAGGTATCTATGTTGCCGGGGTGGTTTGCGGAGGGATGGATACCAGCCGGCTGTTTATCGAGAATTCGAGAATCCATGCCGATCAAATTGCGGACCATATTGAAAAAAGCTTGTAACGAAACTGCACCAGATGGCACATTGAGTCTATTAGCAGTGAGCGGAGTTACTGAGCCGAACAATTCGGGTTTCCCGGACAGGAGAGGGAATTGATCTTATTCGATATCGAAAAATCCCGTTGAAATGCGAGATTGCCCAATAAAAAGATTGCCCAATAAAAAAAGGGCAAGCACCCCATATCACGCCGCTACGACCTGCTACCGCTGCTGCCTTCCGGCCCTGACGGAGTTCACAGGGAGCTGGCTGTATAGGACTTGCCCCTGAATTTTAAAGATACGGTTTCTTTGATTCGATAGAAAGGGTCTCGACCCCAATTATTTCCCTCGGCCGGTCAGATTTTGGCCGTCTGTTCAAAAACACCGTCCCACTCTTCACCGGGCGGATGGGCGTGTAGATATTCGCATCGCTGAAGATAAAGTTCGGAGGGGGTGATGTGAGCACGCGGCCGGCCGGTGATCTGCTCTTCCATCTCATCGGCCTGGCGAAACAGGTCTTCAGCTTCACTCCACCTTTGCCGGTAAAACAGTTCCGTGGCTTCATCAAAGATCCGGATACCACGAAGCTGGTCTTCATCCGCCCCTTCCCTGTAGCCGATCAGCTCGAAGATGCGAACCGGCTTTCTCCGGCCCTTTACCCGAATGTTATCGAGGAAGCGAACAAGAAACAGATCTCCGGAAGGGTCTGCCTGTTGGAGTGTGTCCTCGGTAATCATTGTTTCCACGCCATACTTCTTACTCGCCGATTCGCAGCGTGCAGCAACATTTACGTGATCTCCAAGAATCGTATAGTTAAACCGGAGGCTCGAACCCATATTCCCGACCACCATTTCGCCGGTATTGATCCCGATTCGGATGCGGAGATTCAAAATATCATCCGGCAGATCGGGGTCGCGCTCTTCCCACCGATTTCTGAGTGTAGTGAGCGCTTTCTGCATCTCGATCGCCGAGATGCAAGCCTTTTGCGCGTGATCTGCCTGGGGAATCGGCGCACCGTAAAATGCCATTACGGCATCACCGATATATTTGTCCAGAGTCCCGCCCCGGTTCATGACAATCGCAGTCATCTCCTCGAGATACTCGTTCATCAACTCGATCAGTTTCGAAGGAGACAGCTGTTCGGAAAGGGTCGAAAAGTTGGCGATATCGCTGAAAAGTGCTGTCAGTTCCATCTCTTCGCCACCCAACCCGATCTCATCCTGTGATTCGACCATCTTTTCGACAAGTTTCGGGGATACGTAGGATGAGAACATCGATTTTACTCTCTGCTTCTCTCTCATTTCGCGGACATATTGTCGTGCTGTCACACCCCCATATCCGGCAATGATCGCCAGTGCAGGGCTGATATAGAACAGTATCAGCTGGTATTCAAAAAAGAGCCATGCCGAGAGCGTAATCCAGCCGGCCAGCAGAGCAATTGTCACACCGAGAGCTGGCCAGAAAGTGAGTGAACGGGTTGCCCATACAACGATGATGGAGATCAGCAGCAGGATCATCAGATGAATCGATCCTTCAACGACGGACAGGTGGCGTCCGTCCAGAATTGCCTGAAGAGCGTGTGCGTGAATTTCGACACCAGCCATCGTCGACCGGCCGCCACTGTGTACAGGCACCGGATGGAAATCCTGGAGTTCCGGCATGGTTGCCCCGACCAGCACGATTTTATCCTCCAGGACTCCCTGATGGAGAAGCCCATACTCCGGATCGTCAAAATAGTTGGTGGGAAATGCCTCCATTTCCGTCACCGTCTCAAACTCCTCGTCATCAATAATTCGTTCAAAACCGATCGTTTCGAAACTGCCCGCCCCGCCGTAATAGTTGATCAGCATGGAGTTACCGGCAAAAAGTGGTATCGAATGATCGCCGAGCCGAAGCACCCCGTCTCCACGGCCGAACTCTTCCTCTCCGATTCCATCCAGAAGCCGGATCATCTCAATAGCCAGAGAGTAGTGTTTCTGATTCAGCACTTCCCTATGCAGAAGATAGGAGCGTATAAAATCGTCCCGATCATGAACCATTTCGACCAGGCCGACCGGGTTCCGGTTTGCCTGACGCAAAAGCCTGTGAGGAAATACCGTGCTTGTTTGAACAGTTTCGGATCCGTTTGCGACCCTCTCGACCCTTTCGCGAATATGGCCGACATTCACCACATTCCCATGGGTGGAGAGCGCTTCTGCCAGAAGGGAGTCGTTGGATGGTTCACTCCAATCCGGGTCGTTGAACACCACATCTATGCCGATTGCCCGAACGCCGGCTCGATTCAAATTTTCGATCAATTTGGCGTACACATATCTGGGCCAGGGCCACAGGTATGGAATCTCTTCATCCGCTTCCTGGCTGATCTCCACAATGATAATATCAGAGTGGTCGAGGCTGTCGGCGCCGCGCAAATTCATCAGCATATCCCGGGTTTTCAGCTCCATAATCTGCACGGGGTTGAGATAACCTACAACAAGTGCAAACAGAAAGGTGACGGAGACCAGAAGTGCGGTAATCAGAGTCCGGCTGCCAAAGAGACTGCGAATATTCATCTTGATATGACTCAGAAACTGAATCGGTATCTCAGCTGCAAAATACGATCGTTCGGCAAGGCGTCAATGTTGCCAAGCCGATCGCTGATGTTGGTCAGGTAGAGATTGGCCAGGAGGGCATGATTCGCATCGAATCTGTACTCCAGCCCCGATCGGAATGAATAAGCGTTGGAATGACGCCGGGTTCGGTCGGCTTCATCCCCCGGTTCATAAAAGTTATCCTCCACGGTATCGGGATTCTGATTGTCGTTCACGGCAAGCGGGAGGCTGGTGGACCGGTTGCGGGTCAGGGCGAGTTCAACATTCAGGCTCAATCGTTCATCCAGTAAAAAGGTTTCCAGTCCCAGGTCCACACCCTGCACCCTGATTTCTGCGAGTCCGCTCGCTGCTTCCGTTTTATTGACCTGAAAACCGATTCTTGACCTCATTGGACGAGCAAAGCGGTCAAATCGACTCGATATCCTGGCAGAGAGGCTACGGTTATCGGAATCTCCAAAATCAAATACCTGGTCTGTGGTTTTGGTATAGCCTGCATTGACCACAAGCTCATGATCGATATCCAGAAAGTTCAAATTCTGAGTAACCGACAGATCCAATCCGATCGTTTCGCTTTGCCGCGGATTCGGCGCCGTCAGCACCTCTCCGTTAGCCATCATAAAATTTCGTACAGATCTGTTAACCAGCTCCGCATCCAGCGAAGGATTAAATCGATCCACACGATTATCCCGCTCCCGGTACCGGGTGGAAAATGAAATCCTCGGCAGATCCGGACTCACCGGAAACCAGCTGATGCCGCCTCTCCATGTTGTCGTTCTAAGTGTTGCATCACGGGTTTCGAGTACGTTATCCTGCAAATGTTCGAAGCCCATATTTACATAAAGTTGATTTTCAAAAAGCCTGAACCTGTCGGAAAGAGTGATTCCCGTCACATCTCTTCGTATTGAGCGATTGCCAAGAGAGTGATAGTCCGGGCCGATCCAGCGGTAACGCACCTGAAATTGATGGCCCAGATAGTTCAGATTCAGCCTGGAATCCCCCGCAAGTGTTGCGGTCGGAAAAAAGAGGTCAACTTCTGTCTCTCCCATCGGGCTTTCGGAATAGCGGAACGGCAATGTCGACATCTGATTATTAATGATAATCAACCAGGAAAGCCGGTCCAGCAGGTTTTCCAGGTCGCTGTCGATATCCAGCCCGAGATCTTCGGCCCGTTCCCGAGTCAGGGGGCCCCCTGTAATATCGTTGTTCAGCAGACTCATGCCCGATTCTCCCTGGAAGCGAATACGATTCTGGTCGAATGCAAAGTTCAGTGTCGATCCGACTACAAGATTACCCCGCGGTTTCGGGTTTTCGCCATTCAGCTGCAACAAGCCCGGATCCTGTTCCAGCCGATTGATATCCTGCGGTGTAAGCATTTGAGTCAGATCCGGGGAGTGCTGCAACAGATCGTTGTAATTGTTTACCACATTAACCGAAGTAGTATCATCCTCGATTTTCAAACCGTGCAGGGAGAACTGGAATCGATCTCTTTTCCCGAAGGCCATCTGTCCGCCAATTATATTGGTCTGAAAAGTGCCCCTTCCCTGCTCTTCAAAATCCAGCAGGTAGAGCGTCTCAACCAGGTCATCACCTACAAACCGTTCATCCCGGTTAATGGAACCGTAAAGATTATCGATCCCCCGATTCATTCTCCCCATCAGAAACCGGGTTTCCCAATATCCGCCAAATAGATTAAGTCCGGCGTCAATGCCGCGAACCCGCCGTCCCTGGATCGAAAGTCCGCTAAAGCTCGGATTGACATCTCCTCCCCGCAGATAGAGAAGATCCCGATATTCCAGATCAATCTGAAACCTGTTCTGAGGTTGCAATCGAACCGTTTCGCGAGAGGTCAGATACCCGGAGGCCGAGTAGATCAGATCCCCTTCACGGCCTCCTACCTGAATACGGCCGGTGAGTGCGTCTTCGGAGCCACCGGCAATTTCCTGATTTCTTGCTGTCAATTCCAGATCGCCACTCGGCAACTCTCTTCGCTGCGGCATAAACTCACCAAAGGTGATCGGCTCACCGCTTACGACCCGAAAACTCCAGGACGCCACTTCATACTCCTCGCCATCCTGCCGAATCCGAATCATGAGATTATGCGCTCCCTCATCCAGCTCTTCAGGTACATATTTGACGACAAAGGGCGAAACCTCTGCCTGGCCGGTGACATCTTCCCCATTCATCTCCAGTAAAAACTCTCCCCCCTCCGCATCTTCATCATCGTAAAATAGCGCAACGGCGATCAGCAGATCGTCATCTCTCAGAGGCTGGCCCGGAAGAGGTGAGAGTATGGTGTAATCGATAAAATCTGCAACAGGATACTGTTCACGTTTTGAATCCACAACATCCACCTGCAGGTAGCCGGCAGAGCTTTGAGCTTCGGGATAGCGAATAGAGGAGCCATCTCTCATGTGAACTTCAAAAAAGTACTCCAGCCTTGATGCGTCCGGGTCATCAACCCGAACCGAAAATAGTGCACGACTGCCGCGAATTTGCCCCTCCTGCTGTGACCATGAGGAAGCCCCGTCCGTCCGGGTAAAGAGCAGCGTTTCACTAACCTCATTACCACCGAGCTGTCTCATTTCAAATTCCAGTACGCTCGGCTCATAACGTTCGATCAGAGTGGGCTGATGGTGCCGGATATTGTGCTGAGCAGCCAGTATATCGGTGAACATCAGCAACAGGAGCACCCAGCTTGTCAGCAGAGTGCCTTTCTCCAGAATTCCGAATCCCGGATTTGCATCGGTTTTTTCTGAAAACAGCGTTTTAGGCCGGCTCACGTTATCTGTCCTGTTGTGCTACTGTACATTTTCCTGTTCAACGTAATTCAATTCATATTCTCGCAACTGCCCATTTGCGTCTCTGAACCTCAGCCTCATCGTCCGCTCGATTAAATCGGAGTCGAGTATCGAATATTCCGAAGAGTACTCCTGCTGTTCCTCTTCGCTGATTTCTCCGGTTTCGATCTCTTCACCTTCGTCATCCACCCGGGCAAACATTCCGTCGGTGATGTTTACCGTGAGGCCAGACTCAAGGGCAGTCACTTCAAGTTCTCCATCCTGTACCCAGAAAAAACCGTTGGATTGGGCTCCGAAAGTCGTTCCACGTACTGCAGCTACCGAATTGGCGGTACCCACCTCGACATTGCTGCCCGCATCGCGGTTGACATTCATGAAGATCTCACCGGTTTCTACATCAATTCTCGATGACGTGCTTCCATCCCGATTCACCTGCCCGCGAATAATCAGCTGAGATTCCGGTCTCATGCGGGTGACGCTTTCATCCACAAAAAGAATCATCGCAAATCCGTCTACATCCGTTCTCAGCGTATCACCGCTGAATAGAGAGGTGCCGACAGCAGCCGTATCTACCGAAACATTGGCAACAAGCAGAGAAGGAACCTGACGGCGTACAATCCCCAGCTCTCTGTCGTTGATAATCTCATCCAGTTCCGCCCACACCATTCCTGCACACACCAGAAAAAGCAGGCTTTTAATAAAAAACAGTTGGTATCCGCCGATTTTCATCATTCTCTTAAGATCCTTGCGTTGCCTTCCTGAATTTTTTCAATAATCCGCATCAATTCCTCCCGGGCCATCTCCCCGGTAAATTGCTGGTCACCCAGTTCGAGACTCTCCATTTCAAATTCTCCTTCACTCAAATCGGCAGCGATTTCAGGGCCAAGTATGGCTTCGAGATATCTCCAAAGCTCTTCATCTACTTCTGCAACCGGAACTTCATCTTCCTCTTCTGCCTGATCGGCAAGACGGAAACTCCAGATTTCCGACTCTCTTTCCTCGCTGCCCTCAGCCGTTCTGACAGTTGAAATGACCTGCCAATAATATCTGTTCCCCGGCTGCAGTGGTTGTACACCGGTTGATGGATATTGCAGAGACGTATTATCCGTTACAAAGTCCATCATTTCATAGTCGAGCAGATTCGGGGTTTCTCCCATTCGGGCAGGCGCCGTATTTCTTGCATTAGAGAGCAAATATTCCGGATCATCACCCGGCTGGTCTTCAACGACTATTACCCGGTAAGTCACCTCCTGCGGCCCGTCCCAGCGAAAATAGGGCAGCGAATTGGTAATCACCTCATCCGTTCCGGCAATATCGCCGGGCATCAGAAGCATCAGTTCGAGATCATCTTCGAGCAGATCATCTCCGATACTCTCGGATGCCGAGGCAAGCAGTGTTGTTCCCTGATAGAGTTCTACATTGAGTATATAAACATCACCAGGCATCGAAGTCCTCCCTTCCAGCCTGTTTAGCAGGGCACGGCCAGAAGATGTCCAGCGGCTGGAAAAGATCAGATTGTTGTCGACTCCGGGAAGGCGACCTTGCGCAATATCGTTGTTGCTGGCATAGGTACTCTGTCCGGCTTGCAGGGTAAATGACCTGATACGTACCTGATTATGGGTCAGCAGAGTGCCGTGCCGCTGACTCTCCAGCCTGATATCCAGAAACAGGTTGCCCTGGGGTGATGTCGAATTGTTTTCAAGATAGAGATTGACAATTCGGGTTCCCCGTCCGTCGGGATCGAATGAAAGACTGCGAATATCAACCACCTGAGCCTGGTTTAATACGGTCTCAGCTTCAAGTTCCATCCGGATGTCAGGCTGTTGGGCTTGAACTGACTGAGTATAAAGCCCGGAAAACAACGTAAAGGCCATCAAGACCGTTAAACTCTTTAAAAAGTTTTTCAAGCTGAAACCTGTTTTTCCGAAACCCATATTATCTGCCGTTTTATTTCTCCTGTTCTTCCTGTTCCCCATATTGTTTTGTTAGCGAATAAATTTCAGGCAGGCCATATATAAATGATTGCAAGTTCATATTTGCTGCTCAAACTGGAAGCCACACCCCTTATCGGCTGCTTATTGTTATAAATAAAAACCTTTTCTCCCGATTCTGCAACTCACCGGCAACTCATACTGAAACATTTACACGATACACAGGCAGGCTAAGAAATACAGATGTTGGATGAGAGTGGATGCAGACTGTTGGATGGGAGTGGATGAGAGTGGAGCTACGGGGATTCGAACCCCGGACCTTCGCGCTGCCAGCGCGACGCTCTAGCCAGCTGAGCTATAGCCCCGAAACAGACTTTAAATATAGGAGTTTTCAGGGATGAACACCACCCTTACCTGCTCAGAAAAACCAATACCGATCTGTATTAATATCATCGCATCAAACCGAAACTTTCAAAAAAAAGCATGTTCAATACTGAAAAAATCAAAAAAAACTTTCTTTTTGAATCAGAATTTAAGTTTTTCTGATGGTTGCGCATGCAAAACAAACAGGGAGAAAAGTTTTCTCTTTAACTGTTTTCCCTGTTTGATTTTTGTCATATTTTTAAAGTCGCTTTCATTCAAAAATACAAACCGATCATACTTATATGAGCCGTTCGATTAACTATTTCCTGATTTTCAGCCTGCTTGTCGGATTTGTTTTCCTTAGCACGGGCTGCCGTACAACCGAAGAAGTCGTAGAACCAGAGGAGACCTTCGAAGAGCCCGAAGAGGAGCTTGACGATGAAATGGATTTTGAAGAGCCCGAAGAAGAGGTTGAAGAAGTCGACCATATCGAAGAATTGCTCTCCGTCCACTTTGAATTCGATAAATCGGATATTACTGACCGTGCTGCACGACAGCTTGCTCAGAATGTTGAGAAACTGCGTGACAACCCGGATGTCAATGTACGCGTCGATGCCTTTACCGACCATGTCGGTGGTGACCAGTACAACGTTCGACTAAGTGTCCGGCGTGCAGAATCGGTCGCCAATTTTTACAGAACGAATGGTGTCAGTGCCGACCGTATTGAAACCCGTGGCCTCGGCAAGCACCCGGTACCCTGCTCTCCAGATCAGGCAGACGCAGGATATACCGTTCGCTGTGAAGCCAACCGGGTAGCCGATTCCATTCCGATCAATCCGGATCCATACGCTCCCGGCAGCTGACGATCGGACAGCTTAGAGAATTGAAAAAAGCGAAACGTTAACCCGTTTCGCTTTTTTTATGTACTTCAGAATTAAAAATATCTCGGCACACTGAAGCCGATGTAAAAACCGCTCGTGTCGAGGCGTAATGCTGCGTCCAGGCGCAGGATACCAAATATCGAATTCAGGCTGGCTCCCGCTTCGGTATGAATTCCCCCGGTCGTCATGGGCAGTAAATCCAGACCGTTCCGGCCAGGCACCCCATCCAGGTGATCCGGAGCACCCGCCACCTGGCCCGCATCAGCAGTAACAAACCTGCTCCGGGCTGCCCCGCCAAACAGGATCAAGCTCCATCCCCGGTCTGCAAGGGACTCAAGACCCAGGGCTTCAAAAGGGATGGTCCTGAAGTTGTGTTCGGCATAGATTAGCCAGTATCGATCTCCTTCATATGGCAAATTGCGCCGGGTTTTCAACACCCCAAAAGGTGTAAACCCCGCAATGGAACCGTCAACTGCAAATCGACGCTGAATCGGCAATACCCCGGAACTGTACCCGGCGGATAGAAACAGGTCGAGCGTATTGGGAAATAGCCGGCGTTGATAAAACGTCTCCTTATTCCAGTGAGCCTGGATCCTGGCCCGGGTAAAATCAAAATCGCTGCCAAGTCCCGGCCGGCTCGCCTCAAGATCCAGCCGAACCGAACGATGGCCGGTGATACCGAAATCATCAGACTGTTCATTCCATCCCAGGTGGAAAGCAAGTGACCGGAGCTTTCCTTCTTCAATATCCGGATTGAGCCTTCGCTCCTTGTGCCAGCCAAAAAGGCTGTACTGGTAGGGTTCGATGCGGAAATTACTATGCTCCTCCAGCCGGTACTGGACGCCGCCCCTCAACGAGTAATTCGGCTGAGTAAACTGCAGGCCGGTGTGAATCGTTTCGTTTCGGAAATAATCAAAATAATCCTCAGCACCCGAAAGAGTTGATATGGAATTCATGCCGATTGAGTACCTGGAGTCAAACCGGTTGTCTGTTTTGAGTTGATAACGGGCATGCACTGCGGAACGCAGCCGGGTTCTGTTTAGCCATTGCAGTTCCAGCCGTCCTCCCGCATCCCACTTTTCCGAATGAGTACTATATCCCGACTCTATTCGACCACTCAGACGGCCGATATTTTTTGAATATCTGAGACCTAAATGATAACCGTCCATCCTGTTAAAGCGTGCTCCGACACCCAAACCATCCGGAATGATCCCGGAGATCGCCTCCAGCCGATTGCCGCTGCGGCCCGAATTCTCATCATCATCGATCAACCGTCGTGCAATAAACCCTGACGGCTGAAACGCCTTCTCCAGAGTCGCCGTACTGTCGATCGTATCATAAGCAACCTGTTCTTCCAGGGTCAACGGAACCCGGTTGGGGCTCTGCTCCAGGAGGCTGTGGTCCGCTATCGTCGTTGTATCTCTGCGCAAAATCTGCCGATCCTCGAAAAGTGTATCGGGCAGTTCGGTATTTACCTGGTAATCCGAAAGCCGCGATAGCTGTGTAAATTTGATCGGCGGAAATCTCAACCCGATCATCTCGATCCGAATCAACCCGTTGATTCTCATATCGACCGGCAGCCAGAAATCACCGCCATAGTTGCTGAACTGCTGCTCATACCTCAGGTCGAAGTCTCTGACCGGCGGCGGAAATCGTACAACCCGGTTGGGTGTTAGCTGCACTTCCAAGAGTGCATATTCCCTGTCGAGTACATAGAGCGTCCCGTGAAATGTGGGTTGACGTTTTCTTTTTGGCTCCATCTCGATTTTATAGACGAGCTGGTCGTCGATCTGTAATCGGTCGGCCAATCGGAAGTAGTAGTAATCCAGCGCATCGGGGTGTGTGGGGCCGACCATCTCGAAACCGGAAATTTCGATATCGTCGTCATAGAAGTTGGGCATATAACGAACCCCGGTAAAGTTGACCGAGCTTTCGAGGTTGGCTGTTTGATCCTGAGATTTTATCACTTCGCGATGTCCATGATCTTTGTCCCAGAATGCCTCCGATATACTTTCGGTGATCGAAACGATCGCTGTATCGTTCTCCATCACCTGGCGGGAATAGGCTTCAACACGGTAGTTTTTCAGATCGGCGCGCCAGATTTTTTTCCTTTCAATCACTCTTTCCATAATAGATAGAGCGGGATCCCGGTCTGTAACAACAATTTCATCCATCTCGACTGTAGCGGGTTCGAGAGAAAAATTCTGTTTTCTGTCGCTCTCTTCGGTAATGACTCTTGATTCAGAGTGATAGCCAATATATCTGACAGTAATTGTGGTGGGCAGATCGGCCAAAGTCAACTCGTAATAACCGTCCGGGTTGGTAATCGTTCCGCTGTAACTTCCCTCAATGACAATGTTTGCAGCCGGCAGAGTTGTTCCGGTTCCCGCATCTGTTACCGTCCCTTCAATCGTAAACGAACCCTGTTGTGCCTGCAGCAGGGAAGGAAAATACAGCATCAAGGCCGATAACAAAAGAAACAGCAAGGGCGGAAACCCTGTCAATAATTGTTTGATTAGAATAGATCGGATCGGTTGCATGAATCACTCTTGCCGGAATAACAATTTCAACAGAACCGTTTTACTGATTTTTTGCAGAAATGTTACAGCAGGATTTGTACCCTCAAGACACCCTTCAGTTTGCTTTTAACCGCCGGTTGTATTAGTGAGCCCGCAACCGCCGGGTGTATTAGTAAGCCCGCTACTGAAAGTATCTTTCAATTGAAGGTTTCATCCAGAACCACTGCAGGTTCGAGCGGCCGCAACACCACCTCATCGTCGGGGTCAAAAAGGACGCGGTTATCGGTGTGTACAATGTAGCGTTCACCCCGGAATAGCACATGATAAGTAATATCGTGGCCTTTGAACTCCCGCCCTACAATCAGGCCGATTTTGTCGGCTGAGGTTCCGTTCGGCTTTTCTATGGTCAAATGTTCCGGGCGGATTGAGCAGACCACCCGGCCACAAGCGTTGCAGTCCAGCTTGATGGGGCCGATATTTGTCTCGATATGGTCTCCGCCGGCTGCTTCGGCTTCAAACAGATTGGTGCGGCCCAGGAAACGTGCAACAAATCGTGTCTTCGGTTTGTAATAGACCTCCTCGGGAGAACCCACCTGTTCAATTCTTCCCTCATTCATAACAGCAATACGGTCGGCAAACGATAACGCCTCCTCCTGATCATGTGTCACAAGAATGGCACTCATCCCGGCCTTTTTGAGTATCGCACGCACCTCTTTCCGCGTGGAATCTCTCAGCATCGCATCCAGGTTTGAAAATGGTTCGTCGAGTAGTACCAGCTTCGGCTTGGGGGCAATGGCCCTGGCAAGAGCCACTCGCTGCTGCTGGCCGCCTGAAAGCTCCGAAGGGCTTCGCTCTTTATAATCACCCATACCCGTACGGCAGAGCACCTCTTCGGCAAACACATCCCGTTTGTGGCGGGGCAAGTCTCTTAAACCGAACGCCACATTATCAAGGGCTGTCATATGAGGAAACAGCGCATAGTCCTGAAATACAAATCCGATACCGCGTTTCTGAGGGGCAATATTGATGCCCGGGCCGGAAAGGCTATCTCCGTTGAGCGAAATTTCACCTTCATCCGGTGATTCAAACCCTGCAATAAGCCGTAATGTTGTTGTTTTACCGCAACCACTCGGCCCCAACAGGGCAAATATTTCATTCTCTCCGACTTCGAAACCTACCTGATGTACGACCGGATTTCCTTTGACAAAAGCCTTGGTAAGATGTCTGACATTCAGTAGCATATTTGTCGTACAAAATCGAAAATCAAAACTCGATTTAGTTTATTTAAACTTAGTCTACATAAGATACGATATTTTCGGAGTTGTGAAAACCATTTCGTTCCATGCAGTTCTGCCATATTACACTAAAAAAGGTCTCTTCGGACTCAGATTTGTAAGTGTTGATAATATTTTACTACTTTTAATAGCGCTCAAGTAGCGTCTCTCTTGATGAATAGTCAAGGCAACACACCTGAAACGTGTGTTGCCTTATTTTTTGGTATAACTTCTGCTCACCTGTTCCGTAAAACTTGCTACAATCCGTAATATCTTCTACAGCAACCCAGAATAAATGATCACACCGATATCATAAACGACAGAAAGCGAAATTATAAACAGCTGAAGAGAAGCTGAACCATACAGGTTGTAAAGATCCTGTTTTTCGATCGACAGGAGAATTCTATATTCATAGAGTCCAATGACCTGAATTCAACGCTATATTGAGATGAAAAACTTCCATATCAACCATCGTGAGAAAGACCAGATCGACATTTTGGAGATCCGGGGCGAACTTGACGCGCATACAGCGTCCAAACTTGAAGACTCGCTGAAAACTCTGATCGACAAAAAGAAGCGGAATATCATCGTCAATTGTAACGATCTCGAATATATAGCCAGTGCGGGCCTCGGAGTCTTTATGGCATATATTGAAGATGTGCGGGGGCTGGGTGGAGATATCAAGCTGACCAACATGAATGAGAAAGTCTACAATGTCTTTGACCTGCTCGGATTCCCGACTCTTTATGATATTCTGGACGACGAAATAGAAGCGATCAAACAGTTTCAACACCCCGACAAGCAGGATTCTCCATCTTGACGAGTAAAAATAAACATACCCTGGTAGTAAATGCGTCTACATCTCATCTGGCAGATGTCAGAGATTTTGTAGCGGAACGTTCCCGGGAGTACGGCTTTGACGAAGAAACGATCTCCGATATCCGGCTGGCCGTGGATGAAGCCTGCACCAATATTATCAAACACGCTTACCAATATGATGAGGAGAAACGCGTTGAAATACAGGTAGGACTGAAGGATAATGCGCTGTGGGTTTGCCTGACCGACACAGGAGATACGTTTGATCCGAACTCCTACAGCAAGCCGGATCTCTACAAACAGATGAAAAACCGAAAACGAGGCGGGGTTGGTGTGTTTTTGATCCGTGAACTGATGGATGAAGTGGAATACAGCAGAGACAATGAATCGAACACCATCAAAATGGTGAAATACCGGACCGAATAAATATGGGGATAAAGCCGGACTATGGAGACGCTGCCAGACTACACGGATAAAAAAAGTCGTTTCGAGCTCAAAACCCTGCTTGAAACCAGCCGTCTGCTCATCGAATCGCGTGAGACAGACTTTGTGCTCAACAATCTTCTCCTTATCACAATGGGGAAAATGCTTGTCCCGAGAGGTGCGATTCTGATTCACGACGAACAGGATTCCGGATACATTGTCCGGAAAATCAAAGGGCGAGGCCTGGTAAATGAGGGAGACCGAATTGAGCTGCCATGGGAGCCAGACCAATTTGAAAGTGTTGTTCTTGATCCGGCCAGGGAAAAAATCGACCCGCCGGAGCTTTTCGAAGGAAAAAACCGGGGACTCTTTTTTAATTTGAGAACCAGCAACCACCACCTCGGCTATCTCTATATGAGCCGGAAAGGAGGCGGTGAAGTACTCAATGAACATGAAATCGAGTTTGTCGAAAGCCTCTCGATCATCTCATCGGTGGCGATTGCAAATTCCAGAATGTTTGCCGAGATGCGGGAGGTCAACCGCAAACTCGACCGAAAGGTTTACGAACTCAATACTCTGCTCAGCCTCTCGCGCGATTTCAGCATGATGGTGGATCGCGAAAAGATTGCCAGCACATTTAAATTTGCGCTGCTGGGACAACTTCTGATCAGAAAATTTTTTCTGCTCTACCATATCGACGGCAAAATCGACCTGATGGCCTCCAGCGGACTCTCCCGGGCTCCAAATAAAGGTGAGAGAAAGCAGATATTTGACATTCCGGACGACATCAAAATTGTCGACCCGGACGATTCCAACACAACGGATTGGCTCAAAGAGAACGATATCGCAGCTTTGATTGCACTTCAGATGCAGGGAGAGAAAATTGCGGTTGTCGGTGTCAGCTCCAAGGCCAACCGGGATCAGCTAAGCCAATCGGACTTTAACTTTCTGCAATCACTCGGCAACCTGGCTGTCCTCTCGATTCAGAAAACACAGTTCCTGGAGGAACGAATCGAAAGGGAGCGGCTCGAAGAGGAGATCAATATTGCCAAATCGATTCAGCAGGGCCTCTTCCCCGACCCAGTCCCTGAAATCCCTACTTGGGAACTTTCAGCCAAAAACATCCCCTCGCAGCAGGTGGGAGGGGATTATTACGACATCGCCGAAACTCCAGACAAAAATTTTATCGTTGCCATCGGTGATGTGACTGGCAAAGGAATCCCGGCCTCCCTCCTGATGGCCAACCTGCAGTCGATGCTGCATGTGTTGCTGCCTGTTGATATCTCGCTCGGCAGGGCGACCGATCAGATCAATAATCTGATCTATCAGAATACGCCGAGTGATAAGTTTATCACCTTTTTCTGGGGCAAATATTTTCATCAGGAGAAGCGACTCAGCTATATCAATGCGGGCCACAATCCGCCGCTGCTTCTTCGAAAAGAGAGTGACAGTTTCGAAGAGTTGTCGGAGGGAGGATTGATTCTGGGTGCGATGCCTACACAGATGCCATACGAAGTGACCGACGTGGAGCTGCATTCCGGCGATCTGATGGTTCTCTACACCGACGGAGTAAATGAATCGATGAGCAGAAGCGGAGAAGAGTATGGAGAAAAGCGGCTGAAAGAACTGATCCTGAATCGACGCGGAGATTCAGCCGAACAGATTCTCGATGCTATCATCGAAGATGTCCGAGCCTTTTCCAGGAACCGTTTTTCGGACGACTTGACGCTGATCGTCATCAAGATGAAGTGAGAGTGCTGCCCGGGCGTAATTATGGCCAGCGAAATGCGCCGGCCTCCATCAGGCCAGGCATCCTTGTACCGCCTCTTTCCTCGGCAATTGCCATCACCCGGTGGTACATCCGGTAGCGGTTTTTGATCTCCTGTACATACTGAACCGTTTCGATTCCGCGGGCAAAACCGTATCGCGCATTCTGATAATATCGACGCTGCATCAGCTTCAAAAGGGCGTCTGCCACGTTATCCCACTCATTCGGATTCCGGTTCTGATCGATCACGAGTCGTCGTGCGTCGGCCATATGGCCCTGTCCTACGTTGTAGGTCGCCAGCGCAAATGCCCACTGGTTCAGGCTGTCCAGATAGGAGTAGTGGTCCAGATGCTCCCGGATGATGCGGGCCCCCTCCCAGATATTGATCTCCGGATCGTACAGATCTTCGTACTCGATCTCCGAGAACCGGGGAAGAATCTGCATCAGGCCGACCGCTCCCGCCCAACTTTTTGCATTCGGGTTAAAGCGGGACTCCTGAGCGATCATCGATTTGAGCATCAGCCAGTCCAGATCGAGAGAATCGGCAACGTCTCTGACAATCGGGTCGTAAGGTGAAATAACTCCGCCGGCATGAAACTGCCAATCCGGATCGAAATAGTCGGCAATCTGCGGACCGGTTTCGAAATATCTCTGTCGGAGAATGTTCAGAAATTCGCTTCTTCTCGGCCGGTCCCGGTCTGCAGTAAAACGGAAATGTTTATAGAGAAAACGGTTCAGAGCCGCTTCGAGGTCGGGAGCATTCTTCCGGACAGCCCAGGCGATCAGATCCCCTTCGGAGATTACTGGCCCTTCTTTGAGGCCAGATATATATTGCCCGGCCGCCTGAAACATGTTGTCATCGGATACTGTCGCTACAATATCCCCATTAGAGATCTGCATCATAATCGATTCGGTATCCATATCTCTGGATACGATATCGATATTCAGATCATAACCCTCCTCTCTGAGCTCCATCAAACTGTGAAAATAGGAGCTGTTTCGAGCAACGGTTATTGGCAGATTCGATTCGGCGAGCTCCTCGAGAGTCTGAGGATTATCTGCCAGGCTTTCGGAATAGACAATTTTCTGGTCAACAACATTGTAAGGGCGGGTAAAGGTCACATGATCTTCCCGTTCAGGTGTTATCGCATAATTGGCGGCAATCACATCCCCCTCTCCCGAATTGAGCATATCGAACGGGTTGTCGTCACTGCCAATGATAACCACTTCCAGTGCAAGGTCATTTTCTCGTGCGAATGCATGCAGAAGTTCATATTCAAACCCTACCTCCATTCCCTGGTGCAGAAAATAGGTGTTGGAGCTGTAGTAAGTAATCATCCGCAGCACACCGCTGCGCTCAATCTCAGCCAGATCCAGATCTACCGGTTCCGTAACTGAAACTGTGAATTCAGCCGATTCTGTTGTACGCTCCTCCTCCTTTTGACAGGAGTTGATCATAATGAGGGCAGCAAGAACCGGAAGAATGAGTCTGAATCCGGTTCGGAATGAAGCATGTTCATTCATATGGCAATGGATTCGTTGCCGTTATTGAATTTGACGATCTCTCGGATTATTACTGATAATCATGATTTTCAAAGGCCTGAAACGAAGCAAATGGCCAATTTCGTCTATGGATCCCGTCGTGCAGTTATCAGTTTGGATCTACTGTAGTTTCTGAACGCTGATGCATGTTATACGACAAGATAACCCTGCCGGTTTCACATCTCCAAATTAGAATACTTTAATTATATGGTTTTTTTCTTTTTACCTGTATGTCCATAATCCGACAGACAGCCGCTATACTTCAGCACGCACCTCTTCTCTGCGTTTGGCCCAGCCGACCCCCACTCCGGTGATAATCACTGCCATGGCAACAATCGCAAGGGCTGTCGGGAGCTCATCAAAAAGAAAGTAGGCCGCAATTGCGGCTATAACTGCTTCAGAGAGAATCAGGGTGGAAAGGATGGTCGGTGAGATATACTTTACGGCATAATTCATCGATCCGTGACCCAGAATAGTGGGGCCGAGCGCCAGGGCGATCCCGATCAATACCGCGCTAACAGAAAGATAGGGCCAGCCGCCCACCCAAACCAGTGTAAGAATAATGCAGGTGATTGTAGCGTAGAGATAGACATGAAAGACATAGTCGATCCACTCGGCATTCTGACGGAGCTGACGTCCGATCATAAAATAGAAAACGAAGACTACTGCTGCGGCAAACGCCAGGGAATTGCCGAGCATCGGATTGGGCTGCCCTCCGTCACTTCCGCTGTCTGCGATCCCCAGAAGTACCGATCCGAAACAGGCCATAATAACTCCTGCCCAGACGATCGGGCGATACCGTTTTCGGAAGATCAGGCTTTCGGCAATAATCAGCATCACCGGATGGATCGTCACCAGCACCGACGCCGAAGCCACACTGGTGTAGTGAAGCGAAGCAACCCAGAATGTGAAATGGATGCCGAGGCCGATTCCTGCAAGCATCATCATCGGCAGGCTCACACCGGATGTCTTAAGCTCCGGCAAACTTTTTCGCTTGACAAACCAGAAAGGGGCCAGCATCATGACAGCAAATAGAGTCCGCATGGCGGCAAGCACCATCGGTTCCACATCGGTCGCATAGCGGACAAGAATCGGCGCCGCTCCGAACGTCATCAGCCCGAAAAAAAGCAGGAGAAAAACCTTGGCTTTCGGGTAGTCTTGGGTATTTGGCCTGGAAGACAAACTATCGAATTCGATCCATCGACTCCACCAGCTCCTGATCTTTTCGGATATACCTCCTTGCCAGCAAAAGTGCAACGAGGGCGATCAAAAGCAGCAACACACTTAACGCCTCTTGCATCAAAAACCTGCCAAACCCGCCCAGCGTAAAGAGGATGCCGGCACCTGCGGCAAGAGCAGCTACCTGAAAATAGAGGCCGTACCCAACCCACTTTAACTGTTTGATGCGGTCTTTATAGAGAAATATCGCGTATATGCTGAGCAGCATCGCACCGGTAAGCAGTACAGAAAAGAGAATACCGATCCAGGCGGCGGGGTCCTGCTGAGCCCGGGAATAGATTGGAGTGAAAAAGATGAAAAAATTGATCAGTCCGGCTAGAATCAGAAATACCGTTTGAAGTCTCTGTATCACTGTTTTTTATGTTTAAAGTGTGGGAGTTTTGCGATCCTTACTGTGAGAGTTTTGCGATCCGGTTAAAATAGTGGTGATCGGACAGGCGGAAAATAGGGAATTGGAGGAATGGAAGAAATGCGGGATAACACTTAAATGCGGCATTATTTAGTGGTAACCGTTCAAAAAATTATAAGCTTACATAACTTTCTCTGTCGGTTTGCATCAAAAGCCATTCAATTAGTTTATCCCGGGTTGAACCGGAGTATTTCAATTCATCCCGGGCTCCTCGATAACAGGCCGGTGCGATCCGGAAACCGTGATTTTGCCCATCGGCGATATATGTTTCGATATAGGACGGAGAGCCATCCGGGAATATTTTCTCGAGTTCCTCCATTGCCCATTCAGGGTTAACTAGTTCGTCATTTTCTGCAAACATAAACAGGAATGGTTTGGTAATGGAGCTAATGTATCCGTCTGCTTCAAAGTCCCGGATGATTCTCAATTGCTTCCAGTTGCCCGTCCAGCCGAGAAAAGAGATGAAAAAAAGATCGCGATTTACGTTGCGCGTGGCTTTTTTTAATGCGGCCTCCTCACTCATCCCATTATCACAAATAAACCTGCTGTGATATTCATCGACAATCTGCTTTCGAACACCATAAGTTGGCCCGGCCATACTGATGGCTCCTGAAAAAAGTTCCGGCCAAGTAGCCAATGCAATTTGTGCTATCCATCCACCCTGACTATGGCCTACGAGGTAGATCTGTTCTCTGTCGATGAAATCGAGCTCTCCCACTTCAATTGCAATCTTTTTTGCATCCAGAGCCCGCTGTTCAAACGTGGTGTTAAACCAAACCCCTTCAGAGTCCCCTACTCCACGCTTATCGAAATAAACAATAGCAAATCCCAGATCAAGAAGCCGTTCCTCAAAGAAGTAGTGTACAAAGTCTTTATAGTCGGTAGTGTGTGAACTGATTCCACCCGACCCCACCAAAAAGATTATAGCAGGCAGTTGTTCTAAACGATCTGTATTTCGTACCACCTCTCCATTTAAAAGATAACCCTCGCTTACAGCCGATATGTTAATCCTCTCTGTTCCGGCAGCGATTGCAAAGTCAGCAGCCAGGAGCAAGCTGGCAAATACAAATAATGTTTTCATTTCCTTTTCAATCAATGTTAGAAATCCATAAATAAGATGGAAGTTGAGTAGATTTTATTCGTCTTGTTGTTCTGAGCGAGAATCCCCACCTTGATGCTCGATAAAAAACCTGAGTTTATGAGCCTGTTTAACAACTTGAAATTTACCATTTACAGAGATACGGAGTTGGAAGCATTTTACGATGTTGACCTGAAAAACCGCAAAAAACTGATTTTTGCGCATATCATCATCTATCTTTTTCCGGTTTTATTCGCTGTGCTAATAGCACAAATCTATCTTTTAAACGGCCTTGAACACTGGCTGATTATCTTCAGCCTGATTCTTTATGCCATCGTTATTGTAGAAACCGTTGCTTATCTGTTCCCCAAATCAAGGAAGTTATACAAGAACTATTTTCTTTGGTTTATTATACCGATTGGGGTTCTAATCGGCCTGGGGGGTTACTTTGCGGGTAGGGATCTTATCGCATTTGCACAAGATTATGATCTTGCCAGGGACTCAGGAATCCTACAGTTTCTGCTTGGCGGTGTTGCAATATTTGCACTTTTTTTTGTTTCGCAAATCGGCTTGTCGCAGATTTTGTTGGCCTCAAAGTCACTATATACAAGAAAAGCCAAAGTTGAAGCTGATCTTCAGTTTGCAACTGAGATACAGGAACGGATACTTCAGGAAGTTACTGTTAATCAAAATGGTACGACGGCCTATGCGTGTTCCTATCCTGCCAATGAGCTGGGCGGGGATTATTTTGAACTCTCCGTCAAGGAGAATAACCTATTTGCATCAATCGGTGATATTTCGGGCCACAGTTTTGGCGCCGGACTGCTAATGACCATGACAAGAAGTGCTCTGCAGACTCATCTCGAGTATAACCGGGAGCCAGCTCAAGTGATGTCTCATCTGAACACTTTACTCAACCGGCAGACCGACCGATCCATGTATGCGACCATGACGTTATTGAAACTTGATCTGGCCAATTATCAGGTTTCGTTATGCAATGCGGGCCACCTGCCGGTGATCCATATACCTTTCGGCACCCATAAGGTTATTTACCGGCATAAGAAAGGAGTCGGTCTTGGAATAACCGAAGCAGCAGCCTATGACAACCTTGAGTTCGAGGTGAAGAAAGGTGATCTGCTCATACTCTATTCCGATGGCCTCATAGAAACGCGTGATGAAAAGATGCAGGTCCGGGATACCGATTTTTTTGAAGAGCTACTCGTTGAAACAATAAAGTCGGAGAAACTATCACCAGCTGAGCTGGCAACCGGACTTCTTGCCCGGGTGAGAGATTCTGACCATTCCGCCGAGATGGAGGATGATTCTTCGCTGATTGTGATCAATGTTTGAGCAGGTCACACTCTAAGCGACAAGAGCCGTTCATACGAAAAGCAGATATTCGGGTTTCATGAAGTGAACGGACTCTCAATCAAAGCCTCACTGCCGGAAAAGCAAGCCTAATTGTTTCAAATATTGGATCTAATTATGAATTAAATACCAGCTCTCTTCTTTTTTCCATCTCATCGGCAATTTCACGGCCATCCTCCCCCTGTTTTCTGAGCTCCTGCATGATACTCAGATAGCTCTCTTCATCTCTGTCCTGACTCAGTTTAAAAGCTGTATCCAGATGAGTCACTTCAATTTCAAAAGCCACAATCGCCTTTATCACTTTCTGTTTAAACTCGGGATCAAGATTGTCAAATACCGTCGGAGACTGATGGTTATAATCTTCGAAATGAAGTGTCGTTTTTCGAAGTACCTCTTCCAGTCCCGCATCATCCAGAAACCTGATCGGCCCACTTGCATGCACACTCATATAGTTCCAGGTCGAGGCCAGATGCGGATTGCTATACCATCGGGCACTTACATAAACGTGACGGCCGGTAAATACCACAAGAGCATTTTCATTTTGCAATAGTGCTTTATGATGGTCGGTATTTCTCATGATGTGACCACTTAAAATTTTGCGGCCGGACAGCTATTCGTTTGTTCAGCGAAGAGCTCGAAAAAGCTGATCCAATACCAGGTACATTCCCGGCAATATCATTAATGTGAGAAATGTTCCAACGATAAGCCCCCCGATAACAGTGACGGCAAGCGGCTGCAAAATTTCATAGCCTTCACCAATTCCGATAGCAAGCGGTAACATGCCGAATATCGTAGTCAGAGTTGTCATCAGAATAGGCCTGAATCGAACTTTTCCGGCCTCAGTAACAGCATCAATGAGAGTGTGTTCTTTTTGACTTCGGTAATTTTCTGCAAACTCCACCAGCAGGATGGCGTTGTTTACTACAATTCCCGTCAGAAATACGATACCTAATAATACGGATGCGCTGAGAGGCAAGCCGGTAATCCAGAGCGCTGCGGCTACTCCGATCAGAGCAAACGGCAGTGAAGTTAAAATCACGAGAGGGCTGAACAATTTTTCATACTGAACCGCCATAACCACAAAGACAAAAAAGATCGCCAGAAGTATTGCCAGCTGAAGGGACCTCGAAGATTCTTCGATAGCTTCCTGCTCCCCGGCATAAACCAGGCTGTAACCGGTCGGGAGATTAAAGTCTGCCATCACTTCACGTACACGGCTCCCCACCTCCCCTACAGTAGCTTCATTCAGGTTTACGGTAGTATTGATCCAGACGACGCGAATTTGATTATACCGTTCGATGTGTGCCGGGCCAGAACTCTCCTCAAACCGGACCAGGCTCCCCAGTGGAACCGTTTGTCCCGCTGCGTTAAGAATTGGGATCTGTCTGATTCCTTCAACAGTACCTGTGATATCCCGCGAATAGCGAACTCGTATCGGGTATTCGAACCCACCCTCTACATACCGGGTGGGTACTATACCTTCAATTGCTCCATGCAGGATGTTGGCTATTCCGTCGGATGTAAGATTTACTAACGAAGAACGGTCTTCATCCACCCGAATCATCATCTGCGGGATGCGTTCATCACGCCCGATCTGAATACTTCCGATTCCTGCAAGGCCCTGCATCCGATTGTATGCCGAGCGAGCGAGGTTATCCAGTTCGTCAAGGTCCTGTCCTACAATTCCGACGGCGATGTCGGCATCAACCAGGCTGGTTTGAAGTCCTTCAATTCTTGGGCCTCGAACACGTTCCTGAATAAAAGGAAGGCCGAGACTTCGAACTTTACGCTGGAACTCCGTGACCCATTCTTCGGCAGAGTACCCTTCTCGTTCTGTGTGAGAAACAAGCTGCACCACCCCGTCTATCATCCCGCCTCTAACAGATATCTGGCCGCCACGAAAATATCCTCCCACTGTCATATACTGAGTTTCAACATATGGCATCTCTTCAATAGCGTCACGAAGCATGGCAGCAACTTCGTTGGTGGGTTCAATCGACGTACCCGAGGGAAGGGTAAACCGGAAGGTGATACGTCCGTCATCGACCGCGGGAAGGAACTCTGTACCAAGTCCGCGAATGATCCAGATACTGCCCATCAAAAGCAGAATTGAAGCGAAAATCAGGAGCCATTTCCGCTTCAGGGTTTTTTTCAGAAGAAAGTGATAACCGTCTCGCAACCGATCGAACCAGCGATTGAAGCCCCGGATAAAACGTGTGCCGGAAAACCCCCGATGCCGGCCGGAATCTTTAATCATTGCAGAGAGAGTCGGAACCAGCGTTAAGGCCGCAAGCAGAGATGCTACAATTGCAAATGCAATCGTAAAAATCAGTTCACGGAAGAGGAGGGCCGCCAGTCCGGTAATCAGCAGAAATGGAAGCACCGCTGCCAAGCTGGTCATGGTTCCGGCTACCACTGCAGAGAGTACTTCTTTGGAACCTTTGTGGGCAGCTGATTTTGAATCCTCTCCCAGCTCTGATTGATGCCTGTATATATTCTCAATCACCACGATCGCATTATCGATCAGAAGCCCGACCCCGAGTGCAAGGCCTCCCAAACTCATAATATTGAGTGTGAGCCCGGCGATATTCATCAACACAAATGTCGAAATAATTGCCACCGGGATGATGAGTGCCACAATAAGTGAGCGGCGGATATTGCCAAGAAATAGAAGTATGATTAACATGGCCAGCAATCCGCCCAACACAGCGGCTGTTGTCACCGACCGGATCGAGGAGTTGATGAAGAATGAATCATCGCGTATCACCTCGATATCATAATCCGGTGTTATATATCCGCTGGCATACAGTTCATTCAGCCTGTTCTGGATATTTTCTATAACCGAGGTGGTGTTGGCCTGAGGCTGCTTCATAATTGAGACCTGGACCGATTCATCCCGGTCCAAATAGGCAAACAACCGCTGTTCACGATGACTATCGGTCACTTCTGCAAGTTCTCCCAGGCGAATGGTTCGGTCTGTCTGACCTATCGGAATCCGGGTATCGGCTACATCCCGAAATGAATGGTATCGCGTTTCGGTGCGGGCGAGGATATCATACTCGTAGGATGTGATGTTCCCAATCGAGGCATCAATATTTCGCCCTGCCAGATGATTGCCGATATGATCGATAGTAAGGCCGTATAGCCGCAATCGTTCCGGATCGGCAACAACCTGGATTTCACGCTCCTTGCCTCCACCCAGGTCGATCGTTCCCACACCGGGTATGGAAGAGAGTTGAGGCAACAGCCGCTGATCTACCCATTCACGCACTTCGATCGGCGATCGAACACCCGAGGAGATGGCCAGTTCAAAAACGGGATCTTGAGACGGATCCATCTTCATGATTCGGGGCGGGTCAATACCGTCAGGCAGCTCGGTTCGAGC
>SLKI01000050.1 GCA_007134695.1 Balneolaceae bacterium | reverse complement strand
CTGGCCAAGTTCGAGTACTGGTCTGGCCAAGTTCGAGTACTGGTCTGGCCTAATTCGTTTGCTTGCCCGGCCAGATTCACGGGCTTGCCTGACTATTCGTGAAATTTGGCATCCTCTTCAACAAACATGTCGTCATAAAGCTCTTCCGGCTCGGGGAAATCGGCATTTTCGGCAAATTCAACTGCATCGAGGACTACTTTCTCCACCTTCTCCTCAATCTCCTCGATCTTCTTCTTGCCGGCAATTTTCTCCTCCGTCATCAGCCTCTTGAGCCTCTCGATCGGATCCACCTTCTGATACTCCTGCAACTCCTCCTTGGTACGGTATTTCTGCGGATCCGACATCGAGTGCCCGCGATAACGGTAGGTGCGAATCTCTGCAAACCAGGGCTGGTTATCCTTACGAACCTCTTCAGCCATCTCTTTCATCGCCTCATAAACGGTAAAGAGATCCATTCCGTTGATCACCTTCTTTTTCATACCATAGGCATCGGCACGATCGACTATCTCACCTACGCTGTGACGCCGAACCGATGTTCCCATCGCATATCCGTTGTTTTCCACGGCAAAAATGCAAGGCAGCTGCCAAAGTTGGCTCATATTCATCGTTTCGTGCAACACTCCCTGGTGGACCGCTCCGTCGCCAAAGAAACAGGCGGTTATCCGGCCGGTTTCACGATATTTGTTGGCAAAGGCGATACCTGCCCCGAGAGGGATGTGGCCGCCGACTATTCCGTGGCCTCCCCAAAAGTGTTCTTCGACGTTGGCAAAGTGCATCGAGCCACCTTTCCCTTTCGAGCAACCAGCCGCTTTTCCATAGAGCTCGGCCATGCCCGACTCCGGGGTTACCCCGCGAACCAGGCCGAAACCATGATCACGATAAGCGGTAATAATGTCGTCATCGCTGTTCAGAGCCCAGGCCGTACCGGTCGAAACCGCTTCCTGGCCAATATATAGGTGCAAAAATCCGCCAAACTTTCCCTTTTGATACATCTGCATCGCCCTTTCTTCAAAACGGCGCTGTAAATACATCGATTCGTACATCTCCTTCAGGTCCTCTTTGGAGAGTCCGAGATCCTTCCAGGAAGTTTCTGTCGGTTCAGGGAGGTCTACCGCCTTGTCGACTTTGCCCTTCTGATTATTTTCATTGGTACCTATCGGAGTAAAAATCGCATCTTGTTTGGACATGGATCCATACTTCTGTTTCGTCTGAATTGTTGAAAGATACCCAAAAATTTATAAGATAGCATACGATAACCGGCGTATAAATTCAGTAAATCGCCGCTGTCATCCTTCACGAACAGTTCCGCTATCCATTATTATGGTTTTGGGCTTAATGAAAAGACCCGGAATCAAGTGCCAACCCCTACTTTGATCATTGCCCACTCTGTCCTGCACAGGGAGAGACAAATTTAATCGCAACGCAGCGGGGGTGGGATGCAGCGGCGCACGAATAGATCTACCCCAAAATTGAAGTCCGCCCTCTCTCCAACCAGGGATGCAGCGGCGCGCGAATAGATCTACCGCACCCAACCGAATTCGAAATCAGGCCTTTGGACTTTCCACCTATAACTGTTCCTTGACCAGCGTTTTAACTGATTTCAGCGCCTCATCCAGCTTTCCGGGATCTCTACCACCGGCTGTTGCCAGATCGGGCTGTCCGCCGCCGCCGCCGCCGACAATTCGGCCAAGCTTGCCGACCAGATCACCCGCCTTGAGCCCTTTTCCGATCAGATCTTCGGTAACAGCCGCCATCAAATAAACTTTACCGTTCGGCTCATCTTTCGCACCCAAAACCGTTACCGTCTCGCTCCCGGTCTTTTTTAACGCTTCATAGCCCATCTGTTTGAGCCGGTCCATATCGGCTCCGGGTACTGTACCGACAACCAGAGTCAGCCCATTCAATGATTCTCCTTCACCAATCAGGTCGTCGAGCAGGCCTGCCGCCTGATGGTTTTGCAGCGATTCCAGTTCTTTCTCAAGTTCTTTTTTCTCCCGCATCAGCTTTTCAATCTGCTCAACCGGGTCCTCCTGGACCTCCAGGGTGCCGCGCACTTTCTCCAACAGCTGTTTCTCATTTCTCAGATACCGGTCTGCCGATCGGCCGGTCAATGCTTCGACACGTCGGATACCTGCTGCCGCCGACGACTCACCGATGAACCGAAAATAACCGACTTCACCGGTTGCCCGCACGTGAGTACCACCGCACAGCTCTATAGAGTAGTTATCGTCGAACGTCACCACCCGTACTTTGTCGCCATACTTTTCTCCGAACAGCATCATCGCTCCCCGCTTGCGAGCTTCATCGATCGGCACTTCCGGGTCTATCTGACGCTCGATGTTCTGGCGAATTTTCTCATTCACGATCTCCTCAATCTCGTCGAGCTGTTCCGGGGTAACTTGTTCATAGTGAGAAAAGTCGAATCTCAGCCGGTCATCGGCTACCAGCGACCCCTTCTGCACCACATGATCTCCCAGTACACGCCTTAATGCAGCATGCATCAGATGGGTTGCCGTATGATGCTTCTCTATCTCGCTTCGGCGACCTGAGTCAACCCGTGCAACCCATTTACCCTCCGGATCTTCGGGCAATTTATCGGTAAAGTGGAGATACCCCTCGCCGGTTTTCTGAACGTCGAGTACCTTCAACCGGTCACCATTTTTTTCGAGCACTCCGGTATCGGCAACCTGCCCGCCGCTTTCGGCATAGAAGGGAGACCGGTTCAGAAGCACAATGCTGCGATCCTCCTCTTCGGCAACTGCACGAATCCGAACGTCGGCTTCGGTCTGGTCGTATCCGACAAATTCAAACTCATCCCTGCCCGTGAGAATGTCGGCGGTTTTGGCGGCCTCTTCGTTATCAGACAGGTCATCTCTACCGGCCACAACCTGCCACTCTCGCTCCCCGTCGCCTGCGGCTGAAAATCGCCCGGAAGCCCTGCCCCGCTCTTTTTGCTCCTCCATCAGGCGGTTGAAGGTCTCCGTGTCCACCTCGATTCCCTTCTCGCGCGCCATCAGCTCGGTCAAATCGATCGGAAAGCCGTAGGTATCGTGCAATTTGAAGGCATCCTCTCCGGCCAGCTGCCTTTTCCCGTCGATCATCCGGTTAAAGAGCTTGATCCCTTCGCCGAGCGTTTTCAGAAAACTCTGCTCCTCGGCCCGAACCACATTGGTCACATAATCGATCTGTTCATCGAGCTCCGGAAAGATATGGGAGAATTGATCGGCAACTACCGTTACCAGTTTATAGAAAAAGGGCTCCTTGAAACCGAGCCGGTCCCACCCATATCGAATAGCACGGCGCAAGATACGGCGGATTACATAGCCGCGGCCTTCGTTCGACGGAGAGGCACCATCGGCGATCGCAAAGCTGACCGCCCGGATGTGATCGGCAATCACACGCATGGCGATGTCGATCTCCTCGTCATCCCCGTACTTGACTCCGGCCATCTCACCGATTGTCGAAAGCAGCGGTTCAAACAGGTCGGTATCGTAGTTGGAGCGTTTGCCCTGAAGGACGGCACAGATTCGTTCAAACCCCATCCCGGTGTCGACGTGCTGCGCCGGCAGCTTATCAAGCGAGCCATCCTCCTTGCGGTTAAACTGAATAAATACAAGGTTCCAGATCTCCATCACCCGAGGGTCGTCCCGGTTTACCAGCTCTGCACCGTCACGTTTTTTCCGTTCCGCATCGGGCCGAAGGTCGATATGAACTTCCGAGCAGGGTCCGCAAGGCCCGGTCTCCCCCATCTCCCAGAAGTTGTCGGTCTTGTCAAATTTCAGGATGTGATCGGGATTGATACCGGTCTGGCTCTTCCAGAGATCCCCCGCTTCCTCATCGGCTGGCAGACCGTCATCGTCGTCTCCCTCAAAAATTGTTGCGTAAAGACGATCCGGCTCCAGGCCCCAGCGGTCGACCAGCAGCTCCCATGCCCATGCAATCGCTTCTTTTTTAAAGTAATCACCGAACGACCAGTTGCCGAGCATCTCGAAGAGCGTGTGGTGATAGGTATCGTGCCCTACCTCCTCCAGGTCATTATGCTTGCCGCTTACACGGATGCAGCGCTGTGTATTGGCTACCCGCTGCCAGGTTTTGCCATCTTCGGAGTATCCATCCTCCTGACCCAGGAAAATCGGCTTGAATGGATTCATTCCGGCATTGATAAATAGCAATGTGGGGTCGCGACGCGGCACCACTGGGGCGCTGTCGACGATCAGGTGCTCCTTCTCCTCAAAGAATTCAAAAAATTCCTTCCGTATCTGATCCGATCCTTTATCTTTCATACGTCTGTATGTGTTCAATTCTCCATTTTTCCGGAATTTTTCAAAATAGCAAAAAAAAGCCCTGAACAACCACCATAAACCATCGAAATACGCAACCAAGACATGAAAACTCTGCTAAACTACCTCTTTCGCGGTCTATTGTTCATTTTTCCGGTCTTTGCCACCCTCTGGATCATTGCATTTCTGGTGAACTGGGCCAATGATCTGTTTAACAGGATGCTGTTTGACTGGCTCGAATGGAACATCCCGGGGCTCGGTCTCGTAACGGCGATTCTCTTTCTGATCTTGCTGGGGTTTCTGGTCACCCGCGCCTTTACCAGGCCTCTGTTCAGGTTTTTTGAACAACTGATGGAGCAAACGCCCTTTATCAAGATCATCTACACCGCGCTTAAAGATTTGACCGAAGCGTTTGTGGGAGATAAAAAACGATTCAACAAACCGGTTGTGGTTTCCCTGAGTGAACGTGTCGACCGAATCGGGTTTGTCACTTCCGAAGATCTCTCCACACTCAACCTTGAAGAACGCGTTGCCGTCTACTGCCCGCACTCCTATAATTTTTCCGGAAACCTGTTTCTGGTGGATGCCCAATATGTACGGCCACTGGAGATCAATCCGTCCGATGCGATGAAGTATGCTGTTTCGGCCGGTGTCACTCATCTGCCGATAGACGACCTGAAGAGCGAAGATAAATCGGACTGATCTGTTGGCTTAATAATAAAACTCTGCGGTGAGTGAACCCTGCGCCACAAAGGCTTCAGCACCAAATTATTAGTGCAGGCAAACTCTGCTGTATTGATCTCTACCCACAAATGAACACTTTACTACAGACATATGTTTCATGAAGAGATTCGATCAACCGAGACCACAATTTCAACATAGAACACTAACTTAAAAAAACCCACTTTCAGCTATCAGCTATCAGCTTTGAGCTTTAACCCACTTTCAGCTTTCAGCTTTGAGCTTTGAACTTTAACCCACTTTCAGCTTTCAGCTTTCAGCTTTCAGCTTAACCACCATGGCGATTCGACAAATTTCCAAAGATATCTATGAGCTCATTCGGGATACGTTTCGAAAGGCGGCAGCCGATGATACGATGACCCAGGGTGCAGCGATCGCCTTCTATACCATCTTTTCGATCGCACCGCTTCTGATCCTGATCGTATCGGTCTCCGGTTTCTTTCTCTCCGAAGAGATGATCGCTGCACAGATCGATGCCTACCTGATCGACTTCCTTGATGAGGAAGCTGCCGAAAACCTGAATCAGTTTATCGCCGAACGGGGTGAACTTCCCGGCAGCTTCTGGACTTCACTGATGGCCACCGGCCTGATATTGTTTGGAGCTACTACCGTGATCAATCAGCTCAAGCTGACACTTAATCGTATCTGGAAAGTACGCGAAGTCAAAATCCACTCCGCCTGGCAGTTTCTGATCAACCGGCTCCTCTCATTCGGAATGATAATACTCTTCAGCTTGCTGCTGATCATATCTCTTATGGCCGAAGCGGTCGTCGGAATTATCTCGGCCTATTTTATGGAGCTGCTTCCCGGCATCCCTATCGACTTCTACCAGATGCTCAGCCGTATGACCACGATCGGATTCGCCGTTATCTTTTTCACCCTCATCTTTCAGATCTTGCCGGATGTACATGCACCCTGGAAAGATGTGTTGATCGGAGCTGTCGTAACTACACTCCTTTTTATGCTCGGCAAATATCTGATCGGCCTCTATCTTTCATCGCCGGCGATTGCAACTACCTACCGGGCAGCCGGTACCCTCGTTGTACTGGTCATCTGGGTCTACTACAACATTCAGACAATCTTGCTCGGGGCGGTCTTCACACAGGTCTATACCGAGAGGTTCGGAGGACGGATCCTTCCCTACAAGTTTGTGGAACTCAAAGAGATGTCAGGGTTCGGCTAATAAACCTCTTCAAAGAGCCTTTCGGAAGGCTTGACGGCTCGACGAAACGTCTTGCTGTCGACCTCCGACAGGTCCTCCGGCAGATCCTTTCGAAACTCCAGATAATCGTGATACCCCTGGGTATAGAGCTCACGGTAGATTCCCTCTTCCATCCCCTTCAGCCCGCAAATATAGATTAGTGTATTGGGCTTGTCCAGGAGCGCATCGAACCTCTCTTTTTCATCAATCAGTTTGGTCTGCACATAGATTTTTCCGCCATCCTTCCTTCTCGCCTCCCTTGAGATGGCCGTCAGATAACTGAAATTGGAGTGATCCCGGTCGAGCTCTTCAAAATAGTCGGAATAGAGCAGGTCGGTACGGTAGGGGCATCCGAAAACAAGCAGACAATCATTTTTAAAATCCTCTTCGAACAGTTCCATGATCATGCCGCGAAAGGGTGCAATTCCGGTACCCGTGGCAAAAAAGATGTAGTTGAAATCGTGTTTGTTCTCCGGAAGCAGAAAGCGGCGGCCGCTCGGCCCGGTCAGTTTAACCTTGTCGCCAGGCTGCAGATCGGCCAGATAGTTGGAAGCGACACCCAGGTATAGCTTGTTGTCGATCTCCTCAATGGTTCGCTTTACGGTGGTGGATATAAGGTGCGGTTTCCCTTCCTCTCCTGCGCTCGGAGAAGCGACCGAATAGAGCCTCAACTTGTGCGGCCGTCCCCGTTCATCTTCACCCGGAGGCAGCACTCCGACCGACTGCCCCACGCGAACCTTGTTTACTAATTCGGTACCTGAAACATCGAACGTGATGTGCCGAACAAAATTGGGACTTGATTCGCGGGTTACAACTCTGTTTTCTAATACTTTAACTTCAACCGGTTTTTTAGGTGTGTAAATATTCAGCTCTACTTCCGGCAATATGATTTCTGGCATTCTCTTACTTTGAACTCGATGGGTTATGAGGGGTTAAAATTTTTGCCTGCCAAAGATCTGGATAGATGAATCAATATACAAGATTTAAAGGGGGATATACAGGCAAGGCTATTCCGGGCCTGAATCCCCGAACAGTAAGACCTCCTCTAAATTACTGGTTACTGATGCGGTGCCTGTAAATTTGCTCAATGGTGGGCATCTCTTCATTTAGATCAATCATTCTATTTCAGGAGAGCGGAAAATTGAGGACTTTGTCAAACCAATCGGTGGCCTCTCTGTGTTCATGACTTGCCATCAGAATCAACGCTCCGCGGCCGGTTTCCTCCCGAAGCAGTTCAAGTGTACGTGCAGTAGCTGACGTGTCAAGCCCCCGTAATGGTTCATCCAGAATCAGAACCGGCGGGCGGCAGATCAAAGCGGCCGCAATCTGGGTTTTCTTTCTCATTCCTGTCGAATAGGTTCCGATCAGATCGTAACGCGCCTCATCCAGTTCCAGGTGATCGTACAGGCGGCTGATGCGGTCGGCGGATTGATCATCCCACATTGAGCGAGACCGGAGAATCCATTCGAGCAGTTCTGCAGCCGACAGATGTTGAGGCAGCGACTCCTCATCGTGAACCAGGCCGACATGTTTCAGATAGCGCCACGGTTTGCGATGAATCTCGAGATCTCCATAAAACAGTTTTCCGGCGGTCGGAAATGTGTTGACCGAGAGCAGCTTCAAAAACGTAGTCTTTCCCGAGCCGTTCGGGCCGGTCAGAAGCACCGATTCACCGGGCTCAAATCGGGTGGATATATCCTTGAACACTACATTTCCCGCACGGTACTGTTTGGTTACATTCTCAAGTATTAACGATTCTCTTTTCATCTTGTCAAAAAGTCTCGGTTCATCTTGTCTGAGATTTATTCAATGGGTAATCGCCCTTTCATGCCTGAGACTTAAAGCCGAGGCCACTGCCGCGGATGATAACAGGTATGCGGCGGCAATCCAGCCGATTTCGCTCCAGCTGAACAGTACAAAAAGTGCATTCATCGCCAACAGACTCACCATGAGTGGAAGCAGCCATCGCAGTTGCACTAAAAAACGTGCAGCGGCCCAGGAGAACGGTGGTGCCATTAAACGCATCCACCATTTCGGAGCAATCTCGATATGAACCGTCAGCATCAGCAATCCCTGGTGAAGCAGGGCAAAAAAGATCCAGGCGGCCCACATCACAGAGTGTGCCGCATCCTGGTAGACCAGAAGCCACAAAAAGAGATGGCCGATCAGCACGATCCGGCCGGCCGGAAGCTTGCGGTCCATCTGAAGCGACAGGCCCCAGCCAAGTGATCTCCAACGGACGGGAATCCACCAGAGCTGATCGGGGTGAAGAGGTTGACGGTCGCCGTCGGGGCCGGACGCCTCGCCAAAAAACTCACTATAAAACGCATGGGTCTGATAGTAGTTCTGATCGGCTTTCTGCGAGGCGATCAACAGCCTGAAGCTTCCAAAAAGAAGCAGCAGTATGGCGATTGCAAGCTCTCCGGCAGCTCCAAATAGCGTATAGCCGATCGCGCCGACCACCACAGCCATCATCCCCGTCAATGCAACCAGGATGGTGGTGACCAGGCTCGGAACTGATCCCGGATCGATCGGATATTTGGCAATTTCGGCAAATTTGTGTCTCACCCGGCGCCCTTTCTCCCCTTCCAACCATTGCTGAGAGTCCCGGCCGACCTGTAAATAGCGGCTGGCCGAGTAGAGCCAGATCCCGCTGAAAAACAGAATTCCCTGCAGTGCCAACAGCGATTGTGCACCCCAATTGGCATCCGTGCCGCTCAGATCGGCCAGGGATGTGACCAGAATCAGGATAAGTCCGGTACCCCATACCATCTGCTGACGACTCAAATACTCCCGCATCAGCCTGCCTGGCGGCAGATTTGCCAGTTGCCAGAGCCGGGCGTTCGGATCGGGAAAAGCGATGTAGGGCACCACAAATGCAACCAGAGCCGAAAGCGCAAAAAGCAGATAGCGCATCAGCACCGTACGTTCACCCAGATCATACGGGTAAACTACCGACAGCAGAAAACCGGCGAGCAGCAATGCGGGCAGCAGGGAGATCAGCCGGTCGGACGGTCGCTTCCGCCTGGGGCGAATACGGCCTTTCGGGCGGAGAGTAGCTGACTCAGGTTTTCGATTTTGGGTATTCATCACCGGCAAAGAGTTCTTTGGCGGCAAATATAACAGCTTGCCCACTCAATACATACTCTGCCCGAAATGGTGCAAACCGTTCGGCCGGTGCAAGTTTTTTTGACAGAGGTTTTGTATATTCATGGGCCAGAAAAGCGGTTCCATTCTACATATTTGCCGGATAAGTACTCTTAAATAACAACCTGAAAAAGATTCATCGATCGCTTATGAAATTCTATATCTGTATCAAGCAGGTTCCCGACGTAAACGCCCCATTACAAATTAAAGAGGGTCAGCTCCTCCAGGATACAGACCGGATGATTCTCAACGCCTATGACGCTTCGGCTGTTGAAGAAGCACTCGTCCTTTCGGAAAAGCATGACGGAGAGGTTGAAGTGGTTCTGATCGGGCCCGACAAGGCTAAAGAGACTCTCCGAAAAGCTCTGGCGATGGGTGCCGACAAAGGAACCCATATCGTTACAGAAGATGAGAGTTACGACTCTGCTGTCTACTCGAAAATTTTGACAGCTTTTTTTAATGACAAGGAGTACGACTACATATTCTGCGGCAAGCAGGCTCAGGACACCGACTCCGGACTGACCGGCGGCATGCTGGCGATGCAGCTCGATCTGCCCTACACCACCAATGCGGTCGGCATGGAATTCGAAAACGGCAGCATTCTTGTCAAACGGCAGGGAGATGCAGGCCAGGAGATGATTTCGGTACCTTCCCCCGGACTCGTCACCTGCTCGAACGATATGAATGAGCCCCGGATCCCCAGCCTGAAGGGAATCATGCAGTCGAAACGTAAACCGGTAGATACGATCTCGACCGGCGATCTCGGTTTGAGTGAGGACGACCTGGCCGTTCGGACGCAGATTCTCAGCTTCGAAGAGAAACCGGAAAGAGAAGCGGGGAGAAAATTTGAAGGCGAACCGGACGAAGTTGCACGTGAGGTTGCCAAACTTCTGGATGAGGAGGCCGGCGTTCTTTAGGTGAGGAGTTCTTAAGCGAACTACTCACGATCCAGCCGGGCCGGCAGGTCTTCATGCAATTCCTCTTTTTGCAGCAGGCAGTTAAAACTTTTAAACAGGTATTCAAAAATCGTAACAGAAATTTGAAAGTAAATCTGATCCCATGAGCAGCCTACTCACCTTTATTTCGGTCAACGACGGTAAAATCAAACGATCCTCGCTGGAAGTGCTCAGCCGATGCCGCGAAGAAGCGGAACGTCTCGGCCTGGACAACGAGGCGGTGGTGGTAGCGCCCGACGCCTCCAATTACAGCGAACAACTCTCCGGTTACGGAGTTTCGAAGGTCTACGTTGTAGAAGACCCCATTTTTAAAAATCCATTGAACACCCCGCTCCTCAAAGCTCTTGATGCGGTCATCGAAAAGGCTGCACCGAGAGTAGTCGCTTTTGCTTCTACCGAGGGGTCCAAGGATATTCTGGGGGCACTGTCGGCTTCCCGAAATGTACCGGCACTGCCCGACGTCTCCTCATTCGAGGTAACCGACAGCGGTGTGAGCGGCAAACGGCCGGTGATGGCTGCAAAAATCCTCTCCAGCGTAGAGGCCAAAGGTGATACCGTACTGGTGTCGGTACGTTCGGGCTCCTACGATCTGACCGAATCCTCTTCGGAGCCAGAGGTGGAAACGATCGACTTTTCTGTAAGCGAGGAAGAGATCAAGGTTGTACTCAAGGAAATTCTGTCGGCATCCGGAGACCGGGTTGACCTCTCGGAGGCCGAAGTGGTGGTTGCCGCCGGACGTGGAGTACGTGACGAGGAGGGCCGAGAAATGATTTCGGAACTTGCCTCGGTGCTCAATGCCGGAATCGGCGCTTCGAGGGCGTTGACCGAATCGGGCGCTTACGATCCGAGCCTTCAGATCGGACAGACCGGAAAAGTGGTCTCTCCGCAGCTTTACATCGGTATCGGCATCTCCGGCGCGATTCAGCATGTAGCCGGCATTATGAACAGCAAAGTGATTGTAGCGATCAACAAAGACCCTGACGCCCCGATTTTTGACATCGCCGACTACGGCATCGTGGGCGACCTCTACAAGGTACTTCCGCCGTTCATTGAAGAGATTAAAAAATTAAAAGTAAGCTGATAGCTCAAAGCTGAAAGCTGAAAGTAAGCTGATAGCTGAAAGCTCAAAGCTGAAAGTGTCTCTTAACAACAGTATTCCATCTATACACTATAATTATGGATGAAAAATTCGACTGTATCATCGTGGGCGGCGGAGTGGCCGGGCTGGCTGCGGCCATGACCCTGGCGCGCAAGAACCTCAAGTTCCTTCTGATTGAGAAAGGAGAGTTTGCCGGAGCCAAAAACGTTTCGGGCGGTGTGCTCTGGGGCGAGGATCTGGCCAAGCTGGTTCCCGATTACTGGGAGGAGGAAGATGGCGGCTGGGAACGATTTATCAATCATCGGCGGCTCACCTTCTTGGACGAAGGCTCCTCCTTTTCCGTCGACTTCAAGTCTCAACATTTTAACGAAACCCCCTACACCGGTGTGGTGGTGCTGCGGTCGAAATTCGACCGGTGGCTCGCCGGCAAAGTGGAAGAGGCGATCGCGGAGAGCGATTACGCGATGGACTCCTTCGTCGCCCCCAACATCCTGGTCGAAGAAATTCTGATGGAGGGCGACAAGGCGGTGGGAATCCGCGCCGGCGAGGAGAAGTTTTATGCCGACAGCGTTATCCTGGCCGAAGGGGTCAACAACCTGCTGACACGTCAGGTCGGGCTTCAGGACAGTTATGTTCCGGCCGACCATATGCTAACCGGTGTCAAAGAGGTGATCCGTTTCGACCAGAAAGTGCTCGAAGATCGTTTCCAGCTCAACGGGCTCAGCGGGATGTCGAACGAATTTGTCGGTTACGCTACTCGGGGAATCGAGGGCGGCGGTTTTCTCTACACCAACCGGGATACCCTCTCCATCGGCCTGGTACTCGGCCTCAAGGATCTGCGCGAAAAAGGCTCCCCCGATAAAAAGCTCACGCCCTACGATATTCTCAATGATTTTAAAAACCATCCCGCCATCGCCGATACCATCCGGGGCGGCGAAGTGGTCGAATACTCGGCCCACATTGTCTCCTCGGGCGACAAACGGGTGATCCCCGAAAAACTCTACAAGGCCGGCCTACTGGTGTGCGGCGAAGCGGCCAATCTGCTGATGAATGCCGGTAAGGCGATCCAGGGGATGGATTACGCTATCCGGTCGGGAATTCTGGCTGCCGAAAACATTGTTCAGGCCAAAGAGAAGAACGACTTCTCCGAAGCCCGGATGAAAGCCTACCAGGATGAACTGGAAAAGAGCTACATCATGAAGGATATCAACAACTTCCAGGATGCAGTACATATGTTGCACGATCCGCTCATGTATCAGAAAGTACCCAACCTGATCAACCACTTTGGACGTCAGTTTTTCTCCATCAGCAACCGGCCGACCCGAAAAGCGCGGGAGATGATGCGCGAGTCGGTCAAAGAGCACGCTTCCTGGTGGGAGCTCGTCAAACTTGGAATCAAAGGAGCACGATCCCTATGAAAAATCTCACCCTCAATGAACAGCTCGGCCTGGTCAGTTACCGGAATCAGGCCAAATCGGAGATCAAACCGCACATCCGGGTCGATACCGAGATCTGTAATTCGGTTTGCCCTCACAAATGCACCACCTACGTCTGCCCGGCCAACTGCTACACCATGGATGATGAGGGTATGGTTCACTTCCAGGTGGAGGATTGCATCGAGTGCGGTACCTGCATGTACGCCTGCGACCAGGGTGCTGTAAGCTGGGAGTTCCCCGATCCGGAGATCGGCCGGGGCGTCAACTGGAATTTTGGATAACTGGATAGATTGAATGAATACCGACCAAAAAGAGTCTGCACGTCAACTCAGTTTTGATTACTCCCAGGATCAGCAGATGATCCGCGACGCCGCCCGCGAATTTGCCGAGCGCCATGTGGCACCCGATGTGATAGAGCGCGACATGAGCAAAAAATTTCCGCATGATCTGGTCAAACTGCTGGCCGAGCAGGGGTTGATGGGGATCTACCACAGTGAGGAGTATGGCGGGGGCGGATTCGATACGGTCAGCTTCTGCCTGGTGATCGAAGAGATTGCGCGCTGGGACGCTTCCCTGGCACTCACCATCGCTTCGCATACCTCCCTGGGATCGGGCCACATCGCCCTGGCAGGAACGCATCAGCAGAAAATGAAATACCTGACGCCGCTGGCTCAGGGCGAGAAGCTGGCCGGTTGGTGCCTGACCGAGCCGGGATCGGGAAGCGACGCGTCCGGGATGACCTCGAATGCGGTGCGTGATGGAGACCACTGGATTTTGAACGGAACCAAGACATTTATCACCCAGGGATCGGTCGGCGATACCTTTGTGGTGCTGGCCAAAACCGACCCGGATAAAGGTGCGAAGGGAATCAGTGCTTTTATCGTCGAGCGGGAGTGGGACGGGGTCCAGCCCGGCGAGCCGATGCATAAGCTGGGTATGAACTCATCGGATACGACCGAGCTGGTGTTTGAAAATGTGAAGGTACCGGCCGAAAACCTGCTGGGTGAAGAAAACAAGGGATTTATCGACACGATGAAGGTGCTCGACGGTGGAAGAATCGGCATCGGTGCGCTTTCGGTCGGCATCGCCCGCGGGGCGCTGGAGGAGTCGATGAAATACTCCCAGGAGCGCAAACAGTTCGGCAAACCGATCGGCAGTTTCCAGGCGATCGAGCACAAACTTGTGGATATGGCCGTCCGGATCGATGCGTCCCGGATGATGGTGCACCGCGCCGCCTGGCTGCGGGATCAGGGCAAACCGTTTACCAAGGAGGCTTCCATGGCCAAACTGATGGCTTCCGAGCTGTCGGTCGAAGCTGCCAACGAAGCGATCCAGATCCACGGCGGCTACGGGTATACCAAAGAGTATCACGTCGAACGCTTTCTGCGCGACGCCAAACTGAATACGATCGGAGAAGGCACCTCGGAGATCCAGAATGTGATTATTGCAAGAGAGCTGAGGAAGGAGTTCGGGTATTGAGTCGAGTCCACGATTCGTTTTCTGATCGAGCCTTTAAACAGAACTGAAGGTCTGCGAATGCCGAAGTATTATCCCTATCTGTAATTTGTGTTTTCAGGCCTCTGAATTCTTTATCTTTCAGGCGCCGGAACAGTGCGGCAACCGAGATCTTCGAGGGTCTCAGTGATCTACGCGAACCCCAGCAAAACGAACCTTGTAATCCCATGCCATCCAACTCTTTCAACATCGACGACGCCTACCTATTTGAATCCGAACTGAATGAAGATGACAAAATGATTATGGAGAGTGCCCGCGAGTACGCCCAGTCGAAACTCGAGCCGCGCGCCCTGGAGGGCAACCAGGAGGAGGTGTTCGACCTGTCGATCGCCAAAGAGATGGCTGACCTGGGACTGCTTGGGGCGGCGATCGATCCAAAATATGGCGGAGGCGGGGCCAGCCAGACTGCCTACGGGCTGATAGCACGGGAAGTTGAGCGGGTCGACTCGGGGTACCGATCCTTCATGTCGGTTCAATCCTCACTTGTGATGTACCCTATTTCGACCTTCGGAACCGAACAGCAGAAACAGAAATATTTGCCGAAACTCGCTTCGGGCGAGTGGATCGGCTGTTTCGGCCTGACCGAGCCGGACCACGGCTCCGATCCAGGGTCGATGGTTACGACCGCCGTAAAAACCGACGGAGGATGGATCATGAACGGTGCAAAGGCGTGGATCACCAACTCCCCCATCGCCGATGTGGCGGTGGTATGGGCCAAAGCGAAAGAATCGAAGGATGACGACCCGGTGATCCGCGGGTTTATCCTGGAGAAAGATATGGATGGGTTTTCTGCCCCGGTGACCAAACACAAGATGAGCCTGAGGGCCTCATCAACCGGTGAGCTGGTTTTTGAGGATGTTTTTGTGCCGGATGAGAATGTCTTTCCGGAGATCCGCGGCCTGAAAGGTCCCTTTATGTGTCTCAACAGCGCCCGCTACGGGATCGCCTGGGGAGCAGTAGGTGCCGCCGAATTTTGTTACCAACGCGCCCGGCAATACGTTTCCGAACGCAAGCAGTTCGGCTACCCGATCGCAGCCAACCAGCTCCCACAGACCAAATTGGCCGATATGCTCACCGACATCACCTCGATGCAGATGCTCGCATGGCGGCTTGGCAAACTGAAAGATGAGGGACGGGATCATCATGCCATGACCTCTCTGGCCAAACGGCACAACGTTGGCAAAGCTCTGGAGATCGCCCGGGTGGCCCGCGACATGCACGGCGGAAACGGAATCACCGGTGAGTACCGGGTGATCCACCACATGGTCAACCTCGAATCGGTCAACACCTACGAAGGAACCTACGACATCCACGGATTGATCCTGGGCCGGGAGATTACCGGTATCCAGGCGTTTACTCCCCGAGGGAACGACCTGCCGGAAAAATAGTGGTATTGCGATCTGAAGAGGTTTTGCAGTGTATTGTTGAAACTGTATGAGACGGGTCACACCGGAGTATCTGCAGGCAGGAACCGAAAAATATCCACTCCCTCTTGTCTTTGCCCGAAAACTTTTGTTAATTGCACATATATTGTACATTCATGTGTGCCTTATATCTATCGGGCACCATCCGGAGCTGACAGCCGGAGTGTTATACAAACTCCGGTTCAAATTCGGAATCCACATATAAACGGTTAACCAGGTGACCCCTTCGCCATGGACCACGCACAACTGACCCGCAAGCAGAAGCAGTTCTTCGACTTCATCGTTGACTACAAGAATGAACACGATGTCTGGCCCACCTACCGGGAGATCGCCGATCATTTCGGATACAGATCCCCCAACAGTGTTACCCAGAATATCCAGGCATTGTTAAAGAAAGAGTACCTGATCAAATCGGATGAGGAGGAGTATGATCTTCATCCCAGCCTTGCCGGACAATACGACAAACAGCAACAAAACGGCATACCTGTACGAGGCCTGATCGCTGCCGGTTACCTGCAGGAGGCTGTCGAAGCCGATCTGGGCAAGATCACCCTGGAAACTCTATTCCCGGATCTTGAAAAGGTTTTTGCACTCAGGGTTTCCGGTGAAAGCATGATCGATGCGGGAATCAACGATGGAGATTTTGTTTTACTGACCGAAAGTGAAGTTCGCGACGGTAATATCGGTGCGGTACTTTACAACGGCGAAACCAGCCTGAAACGAATTTATAAAAATTCAAACGGCTTGCGGCTTGAAGCAGCCAATGAGCAGTATGAGGATATTCACATTACGCCGGATCAATTTGAAGAGGTACAAATCCTCGGTAAATATGTTGGCCATGTGAACCGGCAGGGTATCTTCCGCTCCGCCCAGGCTTGAGAACCGCCCGCATCATTTTACCGGCCCGTATCTTGGAGGCCTGCCCGCATCACAAATGCCGGGACGCATCATAAACAGCTTTTATATCCGGATCACTGCCGGCTGCCTGTTCACTATTCGGCCGATTCCTTCGACTCATCCGATCGCTCTCCGGCTGCCCTGATCTTGTCCAGATTCTTCCGAATGGTTTCCAGGCGCCAGTTCGCCCCTTTTCGGGCTTCCTGAAGTTGTGAATCCATAATCCAGGCACGCCCTCCATCGCGTTGCAGCCGCTTGCGATTTTTAAATGCCAAAGCCTGTCTGTGAAGGTCGGGTAGTTCGCTCATAATCAGTGATTACTCAATGAAAGTTACTTTTATTTAGAACAACAAACTCGTATATTTTGGGTCTGTCTGCTGACCGAAATATCCGGCATGACAGTATAATCAGCGAAAACGGTGTATCGGAAGAAGCCGCTACGACTTTACCGAAACACCCGGGAGAAGAAATTAATAAAACTTACGGACATTCAATGTACGCAGTCATAGAAATCGGCGGTCATCAGTACAAGGTTTCGGAAAACGATACCCTGTTTGTCAACCGTCTCAAGGCCGAAGAGGATGAAAAGATCTCGATCGATCGTGTTCTCCTGCTTAAAGATGACAAGGGCAAGGTGAAGGTAGGCAAGCCCGTTGTAAAAGGAGCAAAAGTGGAGGCCAAGGTGGTCGACCATCTCAAAGACGACAAAGTGATCGTTTTCAAAAAAAAGCGAAGAAAAGGTTATCGGGTCAAACGCGGCCACAGGCAACCGCTGACCCGACTCCAGGTCGAAAAAATTTCGTAACGTTAAGTCAACAGGTATTGAACAATGGCACATAAGAAAGGACAAGGCTCTACAAAGAACGGACGCGATTCCATATCGAAACGTCTGGGTGTGAAGAAGTATGGCGGCCAGCAGGTCCGTGCCGGCAACATCATAATTCGCCAGCGTGGCACCAAATTTCACCCCGGCGAGGGTGTAAGCCGCGGCGGTGACGATACACTCTTTGCCACTGCCGACGGACAGGTTGTTTTCCGCAACCGAAACGGCAAGAAGTACGTTTACGTCGAATCGTTATAAGCAGGCCTTTTTCCATTCGGCCAGCCCTCGTATCTTCAGGGAATGAAAATGTCAATTCCCGGACTCGAGACTCTTCAGGCTAACAATATCTTCTGTATCGGCCGAAACTACGCTCTTCATGCCAGGGAGATGGGCAGCGATCTGCCCGAAGAGCCGATGGTTTTCCTCAAACCCAACAGTGCGCTTATCTATAACGGCGGTACCGTCCGCATCCCGATGCAGTCCGGTAATGTACACCACGAGGTTGAACTGGTGATTGCCATCGGCAAGAAAGGGAGCAATATATCCCTTGAGAAAGCGGATGAGTATATCGCAGGGGTGGGAATCGGGATCGACATGACAGCTCGAGACCTGCAGCAGAACGCCAAATCAGCCGGGCATCCCTGGACTGTTTCCAAAGGATTCGACACTTTTGCACCTCTCGGCCGGATGGTCCCGCCAGAGAAAGCGGGCAGCCTCGGCAGTTTGACGATCGAGCTGAAGCGCAACGGCGAGATCGTTCAGCAAGGTGAAACAAGCGAAATGATATTTCCGGTTTATGATCTGATCTCCCGGCTGTCTGAAATTTTTACCCTGCAGCCGGGCGACCTGATCTACACCGGCACCCCCGAAGGTGTGGGGCCGGTACAACCCGGCGACAAGCTGTCGGCGCGATTAAACGACAACCTCTCGATACTGAACGTCGATGTTACCTGAACGACGCTCCATAGTTTTCTGCATCGTTATTTTCTGCCTGATGTGGGCCGGTATAACGGACGCATCAGCCCAACAGGCAGAGGATGAGCAGAATGTTGGCCTTGATGCCGATATCGACCGGGCTCATATCGACGAGCCTGCCCGCCCCGACCTCTCCTTCTTGTCTGACACAACGACCTATCTCTGGCCCACCAGTGCCAGCCCCTATATCTCCTCCACCTTCGGAGAAACACGTACTCGACATTTTCACGCAGGGCTGGATATCCGCACCTGGGGCCGCGAAGGCTACCCGGTCTACGCCACCAGGGACGGCGTTGTTCACCGGCTGACGATCGCACCGGACGGCTACGGTATTGCCGTCTATTTGCAGCACGACGACGGATCCTACTCGATCTACGCACATTTGAACCGGTTTGAGGAGTCCCTGATGGCGTATGCCGACTCTATCCGGATGAAAGATTACAGTTTTCGTTTCGACCGTCTGCTCGGAGAGAAAAAGATCCGGGTGAAACAGGGAGATCTGATCGGGTTCACCGGGTCGACCGGCATCGGTCCGCCCCATCTTCATTTTGAACTGCGCACTCCCGAAAACATCCCGTTCAACCCACTTCGGACCAGCCTGGAAATCACTGACGACATCCCCCCCTATTTCTCAGGCCTGGCAGTCGAGCATCTCGACCCGGAAAACTTTCATCGAAAGCGGCTGGAAACCCGATCAGTCTCCGGGTCGGGAGAAGAGCTCGATTTTGGCAGCATCCATACCGAAGGCCCTTTTGGACTGGCCGTCAACGTGCATGACCGGGCGAACCGTACGCCCAACCACTACGCCGTGTATCGGCTGCTGCTTATCCATGAACAGGATACACTCTTCACCTCTACCAAAGATGCATTCAGCTATACCGACGCTTCACAGATGTTCGTCGACCGGGTGTTCGACATTCTCCGGGAGCGACGGGACGGCTACCAGCGCCTTTACCTGGTGAACGGTAACACCCTACCCTTTTACGAAACCGGGCCGACCCGGGGTGTGATCGACCTTCCGGAGGGGGGGCACCGCTTGACGATCGTCGCCGAAGATTATTACGGCAACCGCTCCTCGGGAACTCTTGCCGTTGAAGTGCAAAATCGCTCAAAGGATCCTGCTGAAAAGATTCTCAGTATACCGGCCTATCCTCGATTGAAATTTGATGCGAATCCTCGGCAGGTCGCCATCAGACCCGGCCCCCGATCCGCTTTTCTGGTGCGAACCGACGGAACAATCCTTCCGCCCCAGCCTGGTCCCGCCGAAGAACCTGCACCGGTTCTGGTTCATCGCAAAGAGGGAGCAGGAAGTAATCAGGCCGGCCGTACTCTCTACCCCGGTAAGCGGCAAATCCTTCCTACGCCTGATCAGACTCTCTGGCTCGATATTCCGAAAGACGCTCTGTTCGATACTTTGAATGTAGAAGTTATCCTCGATGATCAGGGTCCTTTGCCCAAAATTCGATTTCAGCCGGAACGAATACCTCTTAAACGACCTGTACGCCTTAACCTCATACTGCCGGACTCCCTGTCGGCTAACCACGACTATATCGGATTCTACGGTTACGACACATCCCGGGATCGATACCTGTTCCTGGAGAATGCCGAAGCCGGTACTGTCAACCGCCTGGAACTTCATGAATTGGGCCCGATTGCCGTTATGAACGACCCGGCACCGCCATGGGTCGGACGGCCGGTACTGGAAAGAAATCTTGGGGAGATGTATGTAGTACAGGTACCGGCGGTTGATCAGCGTTCCGGTATCGACTACAGCCGATCATCTGTAATTGTTAATGGAGAGTCCGGGATTACCGAATATGACCCGGAAAAACATCGGCTGACCTTCTACAAACCCGGTTTCGAACCGCAGGAAGAAAACCGTGTGGAAGTAACCGCATACAACCGGGCCGGAAACAGGATTGTACGATCCTTTACAATTCAAAAACAGTAAACGAACTCCGTATTTCGGGGTCTCCCGTAACGACCTGCATCCACGATTTCCACTCTTCAGAAGCTCATCTTGCTCCCGCAGCTCACCTCATCACGGCAGCCCCCTCTCGTCAGCAGCTCACCTCACTCCGACAATGCCGCAAAACAGCTGATCTCGACCTGTACATTTTTCGGAAGTGTTTTGACTGCCACCGCCTCGCGCGCCGGCGGATCTTCCTGAAAGTATCGGCCGTAGATCGAATTGACTTTCTGAAAATCTCCCATATCGGCAAGATAGAGAGTACACTTCAGCACATCCTCCAGACTACATCCGGCCGCTTTCAGTACAGCTGAAAGATTCTTCATCACTTGCAGAGCCTGCTCCTCTACGCTATCTCCAACCACCTCCATCGATTCGGGATCAAGAGCAATCTGGCCGGAAACATACACCATTCCATTGTGAATCACAGCCTGACTGTAGGGGCCGATCGCCGAGGGTGCTTTATCGGTTGTCACAATCGTTTTTTTCATATCCAGAAACCTGTTTATTTGGATTAATTCAGTTAAATAGAATTATCATTGTCGGATCACCTGCCGTACATGATGAGAATAGAATTGCAGAGATCACGTTATTGCAGATAGAACGAGTTATCTTTACTTTACAATCAAGGTAAAATAATAAATCTGGACACAGAATAAACGACATGAATATCAGACCAATAGCTGTTTTACTCCTGATGGCGGCCCTCATCTGGGGTTGCGAAACTACAGACCCACTGATCCGGGATGCCCAGGATGCCTTACAGACATTTGATTACGAACGTGCCATTATGGCAGCTGAACAGGCCATTGAAGAAGATTCTTCAAATGCGCTGGCCTACTACTACAAGGGCGCTGCTCTCGGTTCACTCGCCGAGGATATTCAGCCGCCTTCGGACCGCCTCGCCTATTATGAGGAGATGCGCAACTCATTGAGCGAGGCCAGGTACTGGGGTGAACAGATGGAAAGCCGGCCGGATGAACTCGGCAATATTAATGATATTATCAATTCGGTCTGGGCGAACGAACACAATGCCGGTGCAATGATCCTGACCGACGACAGTACCCGTCAGGCGACACCGAATCCGGAAGAGACTGCACGTGACCATTTTATTAATGCAACCACGGTTCAGCCCGACAGTTCAATATCTTACATCGTGCTCTCCTCCATCCAGTATCAGCTTGGCAATATTCCTGATGCGATTGAGAATTACGAACACGCCATGTCTCTCACGGATCAGCCTCTCGTGGAAGACTATGAGTTTCTGATCAGTCTCTACTTTGTCGAACAACGGTACGAAGATGCTGAACAGTGGGCAACCGAGGCGATGGAAGCTTATCCTGAAGAGGAATCGTTTGTACAATTTCTTGCCGACATCTATATGGAAAGGGACGAAGGTGACCAGGCCATCGCTCTGCTTCAGGAGATGATCGAGAGGAACCCCAACAATGAAGCCTACTTTTTTGCCCTGGGCACACAACTTTTCAGAAGCGCTCAAAACTATCTGGATGAAGCCGGCTCCATTTATCAGCGAGCCTGGTCGATGGAAGAGCAGGCCGAGCACCTCACCGAAGAGGAGAGGGCCGACCTGTTGGCAGAGGTGGAAAGTATGATGGAAGAAGCTGAAGAACTTGAAGCCCGAGGGAACGAACTGGCCGACGAAGCCGTAGAACGCCTGGAGGGATACCTGGATCTAGTGCCTGATGATGACAGTGCCTACAATATTTTGGGTATTATCTATCAAAACCGGGCAGCCGCGCTGTTTGACAAGCGTAATCAGACTCTCGACAATGAACTTGCCATGGAGTATGATGAACAGGCACGCGAGAATTTACAGATCTCCCGAGAGCATTATGAGCGTGCAACCGAATTGAACCCGGAAGAAACAGAGTATTGGGAAGCTCTCTTCCAGGTCTACACAACACTCGGCATGGATGAAGAGGCCGACATGGCAGCCGAAAGAGCCGGCTTTGACGACGAAACTGAATAATCGATCAGAAGTAAAACATTTATGACCCATCAAATGACCCGGAGAGCAGCCCTTGTGCTACTCTTCGGGATTTTTTTTGCAGCTTGTGCAACACAGCTATATACAATAGAAGATGCCGGCGACGCCTACCAGGACGGTAATTATCATCAGGCTCTGGAGATTACCAATCATCTGCTGGCCGAAAATCCTCAAAACATAGATCTTCTCCTGATCAAGGCATCCAGTATTGATGAGCTGGCAGTAACCGTCAGGGATCCTTTCGCCCGGAACGACTACTACCGGGAATTTGCCCATGTAGCTGATCAGATCCGGGACGTCGGCGACTCCGATGATCTCAATCGAATTCGGCAACTGATACACAGGGCCTGGTCGCGGGAGGTAGAGGCAGCCGAAAGATTTCTCGAAAGCCTGGAAGAAGATGAATCTGTTCAAAATTATGAGCCGGTTATCGCCCATTTCGACAATGCAATCATCATCAGGCCGAATCATGCTGATGCATATCGAGAAAAGGCAGCCGTTCATATTCGGCAGGGAAACCACGGCGCCTCTGTATCCACGTTGCATCGGGCGGAAGAAAACCTCAGACCATTTCCACAGGACCTGAAAGAAAAACTGGCCTATCTCTTTCTTGAAGAGGGGAAAATGGACGATGCGGTTGAACTCTATCGGCAGCTGTATCATTCCGATCCGGATAACACAGAGTTCAAACATGCCCTTGTTAACGTCTATATTTTAAGTGAACAGCATATGGAGTCGGTCGGGCTATTACGAGATCTTGTGGAGATGGCACCGGAGAATCTTGACTATCACCAATCCCTGGCAACTGAACTCTATTACCATATTGGGCAATCATTGGATTCTATTCGGGACTCGACACTGGATGAAGGCGAAATCGATCATGCTCTGGAGGAACTGCTTGAGGATCTTGAAGAAGCGGAATCCCACTTCCGCTATGTACTGGACAATCATCCGAACCCCGAAGAGGTCACCTTTATTGCTGCCGCCTTCTATAAAAATACAGCCGGCCGGCTTGCATCGTTTGCCAGGGATGTTGGCGGAGAACTTGCAGAAACTCTCAACCGTACTGCCATCGATCTTTTAGAGCAATCCGTCCCGATCTGGGAAAAAGTATTCGAACGAAATCCGGAAAATCCCGAAGTCCGAAATAGTCTCTACCAGATCTATTCGGCATTGGGAATGGAAGAAGAAGCTGAAGAGATTCAGTTAGATATACAGGAATTTGAAAGCTAATAAACTCAACCTGTTATGAAATTCAATACCAAAGCAATTCATGCCGGCCAATCACCCGAACCGGTCTCCGGTGCGGTGATGCCCCCGGTCTTTCAAACATCCACATACGTACAGGAGGCTCCGAATAAACACAAGGGGTATGATTACGCACGAGTCGGTAACCCGACCAGAACTGCCCTGGAAAAGCTGATTGCCGGCCTTGAAAGCGCCGACGAATGTGCCTGCTTTGCAAGCGGCTGTGCGGCGATGGATGCGATTATGAAAGGGTTGTCCCCAGGAGACCACGTCATTGCTACCAACGACCTCTACGGAGGATCCTATCGGCTTTTCACACAGGTATTCAAGCCTTTCGGTATCGACTTTGAATTTGTGGATATGACCGATCCGGACAATGTCCGAGACGCTGTTACCGATAAAACCCGCCTGATCTGGATTGAAACACCGACCAACCCTCTTCTGCGGCTGGTCGATATTGCCGAAATCGCATCCATCGCGGGAGAAGAGATCTTTACAGTCGTCGACAACACATTCGCCTCCCCCTATCTTCAGCGTCCACTAGAGCTGGGGGCAGATGTAGTGATGCACTCCACAACCAAGTACCTGGGAGGTCATTCCGATGTGATCGGGGGTGCAGTAGCCACATCCGACGCCAGTTTCATGGAAAAAATTCGTTTTCAGGTGAAAACCTCGGGAGGAGTTCCCGGCCCGATGGACTGTTACCTGACCCTTCGAGGAATCAAAACATTGCACGTCCGGGTTCAAAGAGCCACCGAGAATGCAAAAGTGATTGCTCAATGGCTCGCCGAACACCCGGAGGTAGGCCAGGTTTACTATCCGGGGCTGCCGGACCACCCTCAACATGAACTGGCCAAAAAGCAGATGGACGATTTTGGCGCGATGGTATCTTTTACCCTGAAAGATGATTCGATCGATTCCGCTTCATCCTTTATGAGCCGGACCCGTATTTTTGCTCTCGCCGAGAGCCTGGGCGGGGTGGAATCTCTGATCAGCCAACCCGCTTCCATGACCCACGGTTCCATACCAAAAGAAGTTCGGGAAAAATCGGGGTTGAAAGACAGCCTGATACGGCTCTCGGTCGGAATCGAAGAGGCAGAAGACCTGATTGAGGATCTTGAACAAGCCTTTTAACCGCCCAATTTCGCCAAATTCTGTATCTTTTATCGTTCAAACTATTGATCATTAAAATACCATCATCATGAGTAAAGCCGTCATCGTTGAAGCAAAGCGAACACCACTGGGCTCCTTCGGAGGCTCCCTCTCCTCTTTCACTGCCCCCGAACTTGGAGCATCCACGATCGTTGAAACCTGTAAACAGTCGGGTGTTGCTCCGGATGAAATTCAGGAAGTTGTTTTTGGCAATGTACTGACAGCCGGTATCGGTCAGGCTCCTGCCCGTCAGGCCGCGATAAAAGCGGGATTATCAGATAAAACACCTTGCACGACAGTGAACAAGGTGTGCGCTTCCGGTATGAAAGCAATTATGATCGCTGCAGATCAGATTGAGCTCGGGCAGGCCGGTGTGATGGTTGCCGGAGGGATGGAGAGTATGAGCAATGTCCCCTATTACCTGCCCAAACACCGGTTCGGCAGTAAACTGGGTCACAGTGAGGTCCAGGACGGCTTGATCAAGGATGGTCTCTGGGACGTCTATAAAGATTTCCATATGGGCAATGCTGCCGAGATTTGTGCCGAAGAATGCGGTATTTCACGTGAAGATCAAGATCAATTCGCTATCACTTCTTACAAGCGGGCTATCGAAGCAAGAGATCAAGGTCACTTTGACAAAGAGATAATCACCATGAAGGTCAAGGGACGGAAGGGTGATATAACCGAAGTCAAATCCGACGAAGAGCTCGGACGGGTCAATTTTGACAAGATCCCCTCTCTTCGGCCGGTTTTTGATAAAAAAGGGACGGTTACAGCGGCAAACGCCAGCAGTATCAACGACGGTGCGGCCGCCCTGTTGATGATGAGTGAAGAAAGAGCAAAAGAGCTTGGTTGCACGCCGATAGCCCGCATCAGAAGTCATGCAAGTGCTGCCAAACAGCCCGAATGGTTCACAACTGCTCCTGCGGATGCAATACCAATCGCCTTGAATAGAGCCGGCGTTTCCAAAGATGATGTCGATCTTTTTGAAATCAATGAAGCATTTTCTGTCGTTTCACTCATCAACAACCGTTTATTGGAGCTTGACCCCGAAAAGGTCAATATCTATGGGGGAGCCGTAAGTATCGGGCATCCGATCGGCTGCTCAGGAGCGAGAATTGTAGTTACGCTTCTGAACGCATTGAGTCAGAGTGGCGGCTCGATCGGCTGCGCCGGCATCTGTAATGGAGGCGGAGGAGCATCAGCCCTTGTTGTGGAGATGATCTGACCGGTTAGCGGACAGGATTGCAGTGAGAGGGAGCTGCCTACACGATTGGGGAGGTGCCTTGATTTTGAAATTCACCGCATGTACATTCTTTAGTGAGTTTACCCTCCCAACATAGTGAACTGGGCTGCAGACTTTTCAGACAGTGATTCAAGAAAAGTCAGGAACGGTTTTCGGCCGGGAAGCAGGGTCCGGATTCCGAGTGAGAGTTGTACTTTAATTTTTTCTAATCAAGCATACAAAGTTAGGTTTGATTCATTATATTTTTAAAAATTGAATTCAATGCGTAGAATTTCACAATTTCTGATCCTTTTTTTAATCGCTGTCGGCCTTACGACAGCCCCGTCATTTGCTCAGGTAGGAATCACTTCCGTACCGTTTTTACAAATTGAACCTGATTCAAGAGCTGCCGGTATGGGCAATTCGGGAGTAGCAATTGCCGATAACGCCTCGGCAGTATTCTGGAACCCGGCCGGTCTTGCCTGGCAGACAGACAGCCAGATCAGCATCACACATGCCAACTGGCTGCCCGGATTTAATGCTGATCTTTTTTACGATTATCTGGTCGGCTCTTACCATGTCGAAGGAATCGGGACTTTTGGAGGCCATATTACATTTTTGAATCTCGGCGAACAGCTCCGCACCGACGAAACAGGCCTGGAACTCGGTAACTTCCGAAGCTATGAACTGGCCGGCGGAATTTCCTACGGTTACGCTTTTAACGAGCGCTGGTCTGTAGGAACCGGCCTGCGTTTCATATACAGCAGCCTTGCCGACGGTCAGCTTTCAACCGGTGAAAGTATTAATCCGGGTTCCTCGATCGCTGCAGATTTCGGTTTCATGTACCGGTCCAACCCATTTTCGTTCGGCCCCGGAGAGTCTCAATTAAGGGCCGGAATGAACCTTTCCAATATCGGTTCCGGCATCAGCTATACCGACGATGCAGATGACGATCCGTTGCCAACTATATTTCGTGCCGGATGGGCTTTCAAGATGGATCTGGATGCTGATGGAGTTAATACTCTTACTTTTTCCAACGACTTTTCGAAAGTGATGGCTCGTACTGAAGAGGTAGTCGCCGACGGCGATACCACTTTCCAGGCTATGAGTGTCGGCAAAGCACTGTTTCGTTCCTGGGATACCCTTGAGAGATTTGACGGAACCGAAATGATCGAACTCAATCTCCTCGAACAGCTGATGATCGGGCTGGGTCTTGAGTATTGGTATAACAATCAGTTCGCTCTCCGAACCGGCTATTACTATGAAAACCCGAATAATGGAAATCGAGAGTTTTTGACATTCGGAGCCGGCATTCGATACAGCATGTTTGGTGTAGATTTCAGCTACCTTTATACGCTTGAAGAGGATCACCCGCTGGCCAACACCATGCGATTCAGCCTGTTGTTGAATTTCTAGATGATGGATCTCATTTCGGGCCTGCACCGATTTCGGTAAAAACCCGCCGCAAAAACAGTTCGAATTGGATTATAGGGTACAATCACCCTGTTTCGGAAGTGTACCCGAAAATTTCAGATAACAGCTTCCGGGATCCGACTATTGTGACTAAAACGCATAATCCCGGCTTTCCCCTCCCTCTTCATACAAATCTGTCGTTCAGCACGTTATCCGATTGAACATGAAATCTTGCAGAGAACTCTGATCTGTCAAATGATCATCTTTCATTTATTCGGGGGAACTTCCAACCGGGCAGTCAGTGTAATTCGTTCCCGGTACCGGACTTAAATATAACCTTCGGCGGCTTTTTCTTGTACGCTGGAAAACCGTATTTTTTGGAAATGAATTCACTCTTGAGTCTTTTGAAAAACAGGTATCTCTATCTTTCAGCCGCTGGACTGATTCTGTTTGGCGGGTTGTCGATCCTGGCACTGGATCGCTGGATTATGCCGGCCTATACCAACTACAATGCCGGTGTTACTGTTCCCGATGTTACACGTCTTTCGCTCGAAGATGCTCAAGCCAAACTGGAACTCTACGGATTTAGATATGAAATTCTCGACAGACGGGCTCACAGTGCTTTTCCGGCCAACTATATCACCGATCAGTCACCGGAACCTCGTCAAATTGTAAAGCCGAATCGAAAAATCTATTTGACGGTCAATACGACCGAACGGCCTGCTGTTGTCGTTCCGAATGTCGAGAATATGTCGATACGCAATGCCCAGATTCAGCTCGAAAACTATGGCCTTGAAGTGGGCACAATCAGTTATGAATCGGCCAGGTTCAGAAATACGGTGATCCGACAGTCGGTTGCCCCGGGAGATTCGGTGGACCAGGGAACGGTTGTGGATTTAGTCCTCAGTGACGGTCTGGGAGGAGATATTGTGCGGGTACCGGAACTCACCGGGCTTCTACTTCCCGAAGCCCAAAACAGGCTCAGTGAAGCGGGTCTCCGAATTGGTGAAATTCGCTTTGAACCGAGTCGGGATGTGATTCCCAATACTGTACTCTCCTACTCTCCTGTAGAAGAGACAATGCGCGAAGGCCAATCGATCGACCTGGTTATTTCTGAACGCTTCGATGCCCGGGAAGTGGATGAGGCTGGTGCGATAATTGATGATGAAGAGGGATTTCCGGAAGAGCTGATTCCCGTAGCCCCTCCCGACACGCTGTCCGACGGGAATAATGATGACAGTGACAACTCTGACGACCATAATAATGATGACAGCAACAACTCTGACGGCGATGACAATTCAAACGGAAGTGGCAACGCCGGCGGTAGCAATAGCGATCCGAAAAGTCCCAAATACAATTTATCCGACTTATCCTGACATCAAATGCAAAAAAGCATGATGAACTATACGATACCGGCCATCGCACCCTCTATTCTTGCAGCGGATTTCACGAAACTAGGTGAAGAGATCAAAGCATGCCTCGAAGGAGATGCCGAATGGATTCATTGTGACATAATGGATGGACACTTTGTGCCGAATATCAGTTACGGCCCCGACCTGGTGGCGGCTGCCCGAAAATCAGCTCCGGATGCATTTATGGATGTACACCTGATGATTGAAAATCCCGATATCTATATTGAGTCTTTTGCTGATGCCGGTGCTGATTTGATTTCGGTCCACTACGAAGCGTGCCCGCACCTGCATCGAAACCTGCAAAATATCCGCGGTTTCGGATGCATGACCGGTGTAGCGATCAATCCTGCCACTGCAGTCGGTGTTATTGAACCGATACTGGGAGATGTCGACCTTGTGCTGGTGATGAGTGTTAATCCTGGATTTGGAGGCCAATCGTTTATCGAATCCTCAATCGGAAAAATTGAGAAGCTGAAACGATTGAAGGATGAACACGGTTTCAACTACCTGATTGAGGTTGACGGAGGAGTGGGGCTGAAAAATATTCGAAGCATTGTTCGCGCCGGCGCCGATATACTGGTGGCGGGCAGCAGTGTCTTTCGGGCTGATGATATTTCGGCCAGAGTTCGAGAGCTCCGCAAGGAGGCACAGCTCGGCCACAAAGATTTCGCATGATGTAACTGAAACCTTCAAATTCAAATTCGACATTGACCATTATCGACGAGTCCAAACAGATCACCGAAGAGCACTTTTTCATTGAGGAGGTGGAGCCGACCCTGATACTCGGTTTCAGGGATCAGCACCTGAAAAGGCTCGACCAGGCCTTCCCGGCCACCAAAATCACTGTCCGGGGGCATCGGATTAAAATATTAGGGCCGGAACAGGATGTCGTTATACTTACCGACATCCTCTCGGAACTGGTTACCATCGCGAAAAAGAACAACCAAATCACCGAAAATGACGTAGAAACACTTCTGGCTCTATCAGAACAGGCAGATCGCATGAAAGAAGCGCCTGCCGAAGAGAAACCGTTCAAACGGGAATCCGGCGACATCATCCTTCACACCCATACCGGAGAGACGATAACGGCCAAGACTCCGGGGCAGCGCAACATTGTCAAGACGGTGGAACACAACGACATCGTCTTTGCGATCGGGCCGGCCGGTACGGGCAAAACCTTTACTTCGGTCGCCCTGGCTGTCCAGGCCATGAAGCAAAGAAAAGTGAAAAAGATCATCCTGGCCCGACCTGCAGTTGAAGCGGGTGAAACGCTCGGTTTTCTGCCTGGAGATCTCAAAGAGAAGATCGACCCCTATTTACGACCTCTTTACGATGCACTTGAAGAGATGATTGAATTTGAAAAGCTTGAATACTACCTGGCCAAAAACATCATTGAAATCGCCCCGCTGGCCTATATGCGTGGCCGGACACTGAACAATGCCTTTGTAATTCTGGATGAAGCTCAAAACGCAACCAACATTCAGATGAAAATGTTTCTAACCCGAATCGGCTTCAACAGTCGTGCGATCATTACCGGAGACATCACACAGACCGACCTTCCTCGCAAACAACATTCAGGCCTGATCTCGATTCAGCAGATTTTGAAAGATATCCAGGGTATCTCATTCGTTTATCTGGACCAAAAAGATGTGGTACGCCATAAACTGGTTCGAGATATCATTGATGCCTATGAACGGCATGAAGAAAAACAACCGAATAAAAACAGAGGTAAAGGTAAGCGCAGGTAATTCATAGAATGACAGAGATCCGTCAACAACCGGTAGTTCCTCTCTACGAAGGCACTTTTTCTGTTGGCCTTGATAAAAAATTCAACCCCATCGAACGCAATGCATCACCCGCCAAAGGTGCTCTGAAACTCTCCATCAACCCGTTTCTGATTCGCACCGGTGAACGGAATATTCTGTTCGACGCAGGGCTCGGGGATTTCGGAGAGGGAACTTCGGTCGAAAAGATCAAATCGAATCTGGCTAAATATAATCTGAGTGAATACGATATCACCGATATTTTTGCCAGTCACCTTCACTACGACCATCTGGGTGGGCTTGCCGGACGGACGGGAGGGTATTGGGATCTGACATTTCCCGAAGCCCGGCTCTGGGTCAGCGGTAACGAGTGGGAAAAATTGATGAATCTCAATGGAGCTACAGACCAGGAAACAGCGATCGAATTTATACACTTTCTGGATGCAAAAGCGGACCTCCACTTCTTGAAATCTGAAGATCAGCCCTATCCTGAGATCCGGGTTGAAGAGGCGGGTGGCCATACCGAATTCTCACAAATCCTTTATTTCAGTTCCGGAAATCAGACCTGGGTTATGGCAGGAGATATCATCGGCCGTAAATTGGCTATTCAGAAGAAATTTATCGCAAAATTCGACTTCGATCCGAAAAAGAGCAGCCGCACTCGAGAACGGCTCAAAAAGGAGGGGTACAAAAAGGGTTATATTTTTATGGCTTATCATGAAACCGATACCCCTTTGTTCCGAATTAGAAACTACGATAAAAATCGCGGCTACCAATGTGAATCTGTCGGAACATTCCATGAAACAAACTGACCGGTACACACAGGGTATAATCAATATCGATGAAATCTCTCATTCCATTCGCTCCTTTGGATTTGACCGACCGGTTGATGCTGCTGTTATCCTGGGTTCAGGTCTGGGAGGTTTTACCGAGCAGATCAGCCAGGCAATAAGTCTCTCCTATCATCAAGTTCCGAACTTCCCGGTCACATCGGTAACCGGCCATAAAGGGGAGCTAATGCTGGGTGAAGTCGCCGGTAAATCCGTACTAGCCTTTTCTGGTCGATTCCACCGCTATGAGGGCTTCAGTCTGGATCAAACCGTACTGCCCGTTCGAATTGCACAGAAACTGGGTGCCAGACTTCTGGTGATCTCCAATGCCGCTGGGGGTATCAACAGATCACTGGAAGTCGGTGACTTGATGATAATCGACGATATCATGAGACTGATCGGAACCACAACCCCAACAGGTTTCCCGCCCTACCGATGCCGATTGAAAGCATCCGCTGCGAAAGTTCGCGAGCTGGCTGCCGATTCTGGCCTGACGATTCGCACCGGCACCTACCTCTTCGTCCAGGGCCCCAATTACGAAACCAAGGCGGAAATACGAGCCTTCCGCACCCTCGGAGCCGACGCCGTGGGCATGAGCACCGTACCGGAAATTGCCGAAGCAAGCAGACTCGGCATCGACACTGCAGCGATCTCCCTGATTACGAACATGGCATCAGGAATTACCGAGCAGAAGCTGGATCACAAGGATGTCGAAATCACAGCCAAACGCCGAAAAAAAGATTTCATCCGGCTTGTATCCAGTGTAATCGAAAAATGGTGAAGGATACCTGCACTCCTGCTATTTGCAAATCCGGCTAGCACCGTGAATACCCTGCATGAGCGTCCTCCCTCCCCTGTGAACACTCTATACCAACCCCGACACCAAAATCTGTCCGACAGAAATAGAGATTTGGATGTAATCTGTTATATTCTGGCTGTTCAGACCGTTTATTAACCAGACTATAACCGTTTGAAATACTACAAACCAACTTGGGGATGTTGATATGAACTACACGAAATCTGAAAAATACAACAGTGTCATCTTCACCTTTAAAGGAAAAGTGATGGGCGGACCAGACGCGGAAACCTTTCACAGCGACATCAAATCCCTCATCGATCAAGAGAAAACCAACGTTATCGGAGACCTCAGCCGGGTCAACTTCATGAATTCATCCGGCCTCGGGATCATGATTACCGCTCTGACTAGCCTGCGAAATGCCGGTGGCGACTTCAAGCTTTGCGGAGCATCCGATCGTATAGAAAGCCTGCTGGTTGTCACCAAACTGATTACCGTCTTTGACCATTACAAAACTCTCGATGAAGCGGTAGAGGCGTATCAGGAGTAACCCTCCTGCAGTAACTATTTCGGCGGAGCCATATAGTGCGGATTCTCGAATCGGTCGATTCTCTTTCGGACTATACACTCAATATCGTCCATCTGATCCCGGCTGATCTTCCAGCCCGACACCCGGTCAAAAGTTACTTGCTCCGGCCGCCGTGCTCCCCAGATCGGAGAATCGATCCCCTGGTCCAGCAGCCATCGAACCGCCAGGTAGATCACTGTACTGTCAAGCTGCTCTTTCGCATACCGGTTCAGCTCTTCAACCGTCTCAAGGTAAGCTGCAAACCGTTCCGGATCGCTGAATTTCGGATCTATTCTTCTCAAATCCCCCTTGGGGAACTTCTGGCCCGGTCTCATTTTTCCCGTAAGCAGCCCCCTGCAGATCGCCCCATAGGTGAGCAGGCTGATGCGGTTGGACTTACAGTAGGTGATCACAGAATCATTCTCCTCCGCTTCTCTCTCAAACAGATTATAGGGTGGTTGACAAGTGTGAATCGGCGCCGTTTTTCGAAACTCATCCATCTCGGCAGCCGAAAAGTTGGAAACTCCTATTGCACGTATCACGCCATCATCATAGAGCTGTTTTAACACCGATGCGGACTCCTCAAAATCCACTTGGTAATCCGGCCAATGAATCTGATAGATATCGATGTAGTCGGTCTGCAGCCGATCAAGAGAAGCTTCGACCTCTTGCAGAATGCGCCGGGCTGAAGAGTTGCGGGTAATGTTTCTCTGATTTTCATCCCACTGCAGCCCCGCTTTGGTCGCAATCTCCACCTTCTCTCTCGACCCATATTGCCGGATCGCCTTGCCGACAATCTGTTCGCTAAGCCCAAAACCATAAACTGGGGCCGTATCGATCGTGGTCACGCCTGTTTCGATCGCTTTGAGAATCGTATCAATCGACCGCTCCTCATCGGTTCCCGCCCACATGAAACCGCCGATCGCCCAGGTTCCCAGTGTTATTCGCGAAATGTCGAAATCAAGATTCGATACTGCTATGCGCTCCATACCTGAAGACGCTTTAATTCCGTTTCCGATTTGCTCGAACTACAAATTTCACCATCATCGACCCGGTCCAATCAGACAATTTGCAATAGTTAAGCCTGCTGAACTCAACGATAAAAGTTTTCACCCGCGTCCGACAGACCAAAAATAGAGATTATATGCTGATCGAAAAACCGACGTGAAAGGTCATCAGGTCCGTTCGAGAGCGGTCAATATCAAATCTCATCTGCCCGTTCTCTACAATAATCGAACCCTCTTGAAGATATTCAGCCTCACCTCCCATCAGGTATCGGGCGCGCAAGTCAAGATAGACCCCCATCATTCTGCCCGATGAAGAATCCCGGGTTTCGGTAATACGGATTTTTGTACCGGCCGCCAAACCGCTGCTGAACGCCACATCCTCAAAATTGGTCGTTGAGGCGATATCTTCGGTATCCCGATCGTCGCTTACACGGCTCTCGGTAAATAGATAGTTAAGACCGATCAGGCCGTCGATATAGGGCTGCACAGTACCATGAAGCGGCTGAACACGGGCCATGAGATGGCCAAAGACAATGTTGTTGCTAGTCGAAACCCGAACTGTTACTTCCGGAATATTGGGATTAAACGGCTCATCTCTTCTGGTTGTCCCGTAGGTAACAAACCCGATATCGAGCCCGATGCCCAAAGGAAAATCTCCCATATGATAGACGGCAAACATATCCACCCCAAATCCGGGATTGTCTACATTTTGACGAAAACCACCTTGAGGCACTCCAACCATAAAATCCGCCCCGATATCCCAATGATGGAAGCTGCTTTCCGGGTCCGAATCATCCTGGGCGGATGCAGTCGATTGGAAAGCCAGTGATATACAGGTGACCAATGAAAAAATCAGAATTGAACGAGTTTTCATACGTACCCTTGTTTTTACCGTTGTATTAATGATCCCGATTACGTCAAACAACGAGATCTACAAGCATAAGGAAAATTGTCATAAAGGCTAAATAAAACTCGAATACGGGCGAGTCTAAAAAAATCTGATCAACTCTTGACTTTATCCTTTTTTACTAGTTCCTTAGTACTAGTATGGTTGATCTTTCAATCAACCTGGAATAGGTGATCACTCAAAAAAGGAGGAGAATAGATGAAAAGGAAAAAGTCACTAACACCGCTCGGAGAAACGGAAATGGAGGTTTTGCATCATGTATGGGAATTGGGCGAAGCTTCGGTAGCCGATGTTCGCAATCGTATTCTGGAAAGCCGCGAAGTAGCTTATACCACTATCATGACGGTTATGAGAAATCTCGACAAAAAAGGGTATCTCAAATTCAGAAAAGAAGGGATGACCTATATCTACAGCCCGAATAAGAAACCGGACGATGTGCGGTTTAATCTGGTCAGCCGACTGATCGACAATGTCTTTCACGGTTCACCCGGAGAACTGGTTCAGACTCTCGTAAAAAGTGAAAATCTCGGTGAAAAAGAGCGCGAAGAGATCAAAAAAATGATCGATAATCTGGAGGATTGATCATGGCAGAGCTTTTATACAGACTGTCGATTCGCGGCGCGGATCTGGTAGAATTTCTCTGGCTCCCGCTTCTCATCTGGACTCTGCTGGCTTCCGTCGTATTGCTGCTTCTCAGAGTCTTCCCGAGAAACCTTCATGTGGAATATCACTATCAGGTTCGGCTTGCCCTTCTGTTTGCTCTGCCGGCCGGCCTTCTTGTAACAGGATTGTTCGAGTGGATCTCCGCATCGATCTCTACAGGTGAAGAAACAGCTGCAGTATTGAAATGGATTGTGATTGAGGCCCCGATTGAAGTGGGGGTCGCCGAAGCGGCGAATGAATCGGCAGGCTGGCTATCAACACACGGCCTTTATGCCGCTACCCTCATCCTGATAGCGGCAGGCAGCCTATGGCTGACTCTCAGGCATGCAAGCCAGTATATCCAGTTAAAATTGTTACAAGTCAGGCTGGACCTGTATCCGGTCAAATCCATTCCGGAAGTGTCTCAAAGGAACCAGGAATTAATTGATGCTTGTCAAAAATCGATCTTCATCGCTTTTCTCGACAAGCCTGTGATCCCGGTCACATTCGGGATTCGGCGCCCCGTTGTCATACTTCCGTTGGAACTGAAAAAAGACCGGGACAAACTGAATATGGTACTTCGCCACGAACTGGTACACATCAGAAACAGAGACTACCAGACCCACCTGTTTTCCACCGTAGTACGAGCTTTTTTCTGGTTTCATCCGCTGGTCCACATGCTTTATCATCAGATTATCGAGTACCGCGAGATGAGATGCGATAATCGGGTACTTTCCGACAACTCTGTCTCGAGTAAAAAATATGCGTCGGTTTTGCTGGAACTACTTCCGATGCCCAATCTTAACAAGAATGTATCGGTCAACATGGCTCAGGAATCATCCAACCTAAAAAAGAGGATCGATATGATGAAACAACATCCAAAACACTCCATCCCATTCAGGGCCGGCCTGACGCTCTTCTCGGGCATCTTCCTGGTTACGGCGCTGATCATGTCGTGTACCGACATGCAACCTCACAGCATCTATGATGATGAGGACCTGAACCTGATGACCGACCTGGATCAAACCGGGGAACGGGGATATCACCAGGTCCTGATCTATCTGGATGAAGAGGGCCAGATCGACCGCCACAGTGAATCGATCGACCAGCTTTCGAACCTGCAGCCCGAGCATATTGAGAGTATCGAAGTACTACGCGGTGACGCAGCTGTTGAACGTCACGGCCCGCGTGCAGCAAACGGAGTGGTGGCTATTCAAATCAAGCGCGACCCGGAATCGACCGAACGGGCATTCAATATCCTTGGACTCGAACCGCCATCGCCCATGCCTCCTCCGGCGGCGCCGGAAGCATCGAGCGGAGATGATCACTTTGTGGTTGTTGAACAGATGCCGGAACTGATCGGAGGTCTTCAATCCCTGATGGAATTAGTTGAGTATCCCGAACAAGCCAGGCGAGCTGGTATCGAAGGCCGGGTGTATGTTCAATTTGTTGTTAATGAACAAGGGCAAGTTGAAAATCCACAAGTGATCCGCGGGATTGGCGGCGGAGCCGATGAAGCTGCAGTTGAAGCTGTCATGCAGGCAGAATTCAGGCCGGGGATGCAGCGGGGACGGCCGGTCCGGGTACAATACTCTCTGCCGATCGTATTCCGGCTTCCAGATGCCCAGAGCAGTGTAAATGTTGAAGCCCCGGATATGAGCGCAAACAGTATGCGTATCCAATCGGTGGAACGCTCCGGATCAACACTCGAGGGAGTCGTTGTTGATGCCAGATCAGGTGAGCCGCTTGCCGGTGCTAATGTGATGATCTATGAAGACGGATCAGAAACAAATCGCGGCTCAGTTACAGATCCGAACGGAAGATTTACGATCAGTAACGTAGAAGCTCAAAATATACGACTAAGAGTCTCATTTGTTGGCTATGAAACAGTCGAACAGAGCTTGTAAAACAGCTGAGCCATAGCTGACCAGACCTAAAAGGCGGGCCGGACAATCCGGTACCGCCTTTTTTATTAATGATATCCGTGTTTGACTTGTCCCTTCATTTCGTATTTTATATCGGTTTTTCCTGCCAGGCTTGCTATATATCCATAAAGATCGGGTCAAGCCTTGATGTTGCGCAACAAACTGCAATGCGGGTAGCAGAAGTACAATAAAGATGCATTCGGCGGCACAACAGTCAGTTAAAAAGATTTTGAAACTTCTATTGTCGATCTACGTACGACAGAAGTGAGGTTGCTCTTTGTACAGTTTGCACTGTAGCGGAAACCGCAGATCAGGATAAAAAGCGGCCGACGGCAAACTGAAACTCGGAATGACAGTTAGTTCTTTATATCTAAATGAATCATTATGCCAGCTAGACTAAAAAAATCAAGAACCAATAAAATGATTGCCGGCGTATGCGGCGGCATCGGAGAATATCTTGGCTGGGATCCCACACTGGTACGAATTCTTTATGTCATTCTTGTATTTTCTTCGTTCGGTACCATGGTGTTAATCTACTTCATTCTCGCTCTCATTATGCCGGACTGACACCATCCCCTCGCACAGGATTAAAACCAGGCCTATATCGCCCCATCGTACCGGTGAGTTTACCGAATTAATTCCGCTCTCACAGTACTTCCTCAATACTGCTCAGGCTGTCAAAAACCTTCTTGGATTCCATACGGATCTTACTGATCTTGAAAAAGTTGATCATGAACCCTCGCATCCATGAAAGTAGGCTTACTAGGTCAAAAACAGAGAGCAGCTGCATGGGAGAAGCATCTGAGGCTACTGGCTGCAGTATCTGAAGTAGTGATTACATCAAAAATCAGTGACCTGGAGAGTGTGGATGCATGTATAATTCTCGACGACACACCTCAGAACCTGAACAAGCTGGAAGAAACCGTTCGGTTGAAACTTCACACTTTCCTGGTAGCCCAGTTGCCTACCGAACTTTCCCGCCTGAAAAAGGTCTACGCATTGGTCCAGGAATCGGAAGTTCAGGTTCAATTTTCTCACTGGCCTACAATCTCCCCTTCGTCCCAATGGATGAAGCAGCAACTACCCCGGCCTGAATCGATCCAGATCTACAAGGAACTTTCTCACCTCTCCTTCAGCGAAAACAAAGTCCGATTTACACATCTCTGGCGAGATGAAGTAGCCTGGGTTGTCAAATGGATGGATATGGGAATTCACAAGATCGAAGCAAACAGAACACCTTCCGGCAGCGACCGTACCGCCATCCAGATCTACATAAAATTTGAAAACGGTTCATCCGCTTCGATCTACTGTCTTTCGGCAGGTTCCGAAGAGTTACACAAGCGTGTGGCAGCAGGCGGCGATATCCTTCTCAATTGCGATGTTCTGCAACAATCGGTATTCAAGGCTTACACCGGACGGCCGGGGGAACTGATGAGTGAAATCCAGAAATTTGATGCGACAAAAGCGGCCGAACTCTCCGCCGCACTTTTCATCAAAGCGATCAAATTGAATAAGGAGAGTGCCTTTACCTCTTATGATGCTCTTCAGGCCGCTATGGCAATAGATAAAATTGAAAAAATGATTCAGAATCCCTCTATCTCTTCATCTTCTTCAGCATCTTCTTGAGCTCTTCACGAGGCATCAATTCGTCGATAAAATTGAACTGTCCCGCTCCCAGCTTCTCCCCTCCATCGATCGTAATCGACTCACCAGTTATATATTCAGCCATATCCGACATCAGAAATGCTGCCAAATTCGCCAGTTCTACCTTTTCTCCATAACGCCCCATCGGAATTTTGGAGAGGAATTTTTCTTCAAAATTCTTGTCCGGCACAAGCCGTGACCACGCTCCTTCGGTTGGAAACGGACCGGGAGCAATCGCATTTAGTCGTATACCATACCTTGCCCATTCATAGGCAAGTGAGCGCGTCATCGCCAAAACCCCTGCCTTGCCGCACGCCGACGGCAGTACAAATGCCGAACCGGTATACTCTGCATAGGTCGTTACGATGCTCAATATGTTACCTTTACGGTTGTTCTCGATCAGATAGTTCCCGAAACTGTGAGTACAGTTAAAGCTTCCATGCAGTACGATATCCACGACCACTTTAAATCCTCCAGGTGTCAGATCTTCGGAAGCCGCCAGAAAATTTCCCGCTGCATTGTTGACCAGCCCATCCATCGCACCGAACTCTTCGACTATTGAACCGATCATCGACTCAACCGCATCATAGCAGCGGACATCGGTCACATCATAATACACTCCTCCATCCCCCATCCTGCCGATCTCTTCAGCTGCACTCTTCAGTTTCTCCTCGGTGCGGCCGCAAATGGCAATATTGGCTCCAAGCGAAGCAAACATTTTTGCCATTGAAAGTCCCAAACCGCTACCGCCTCCGGTTATGAGTATCGTCTTACCTTGCAGTGTATCTTCTTTAAACATTATCCGTTCGTTTTGATCCTGTTTCAATTTCATCGGGCTGTTTAGAGCCGCTCAAAAATCCCGGCAGCACCCATCCCGCCTCCAACACACATGGTGACCAGTCCATAACGATCGTTGCGTCGGGCCAGTTCATAGATGATTTGTGTGGTCAGTTTGGCACCGGTGCAGCCAAGCGGATGGCCCATTGCGATTGCTCCGCCGTTTACGTTGACGATCTCCGGATCAAACTCCAGTTCTCTGATGACGGCCAGGCTTTGTGCTGCAAACGCCTCATTCAGCTCGATCAGGTCGATATCCGACAACTTCAAGCCGGTTAGTTCCAGCACTTTGGGGACCGCCTCAATCGGGCCGATCCCCATAATCTCAGGGGCAACACCGGCAGTAGCATAACCACAGTATCGTGCTTTTGGCTCAAGTTTTAATTGTCTGGCGGTCTTTTCGCTCATAACTACAACTGCCGAAGCGGCATCGTTCATCTGTGAGGAATTGCCGGCTGTTACGCTGCCGCCCTGCCGAAAAACAGGCCTCAATCCACTCAATGCCTCGATCGATGTATCCTTCCGAGGCCCTTCGTCGACCCGAAATTCTGATTCTTCTTCTGCCATTTCTCCATCTCCGGACACAAAAGTTCGTTTTACTTTTACCGGGGTGATCTGGCTGTCAAAAAGGTTTTTGTTCCAGGCTTCCACTGCTTTCTGATGGCTTTCAAGGGCAAACCGATCTTGATCTTCACGGCTGACCTCATAGCTATCAGCCACTTTTTCCGCCGTCAGGCCCATGCTGATGTACACTTCGGGGCGCTGTTCCATCAGGTCAGGGTTGGGACGCATGGTATACCCCCCCATCGGGACCTGCGACATACTCTCCACCCCGCCGGCAATAATCAGATCGGAAGCTCCGGATGCGATCCTCTCTGCAGCAATCGCAATCGCCTGAAGGCCGGATGAGCAGAATCGGTTGATCGTCATCGCCGGGACCGAATCGGGCAACCCTCCAAGTATGGCACCCTGGCGGGCCACATTCATCCCCTGCGTTGCTTCCGGAAAGGCACATCCGAATATTACATCATCCACCTCTTTCGGGTCCAGCGCCGGAATTCTGTCGAGCAGATCCCGAATCACCAGCCCGGCTAGTGTGTCGGGACGCGTGAATCGCAGCGACCCTTTGTTCGCTTTCCCGCAAGGCGTTCGGACGGCATCGGCTATTACGATCGATTCTTTCATAACTGGCTTTCATGTCTGTTTTTAAAATTGGATCCTGTCAATTCCGGAGTGGTTTACCGGTTTTTAGCATATGCGCCATACGCTTTTGTGTTCTCTCTTCGTCGAGCAGTTCGAAAATCGCCTCTCGCTCGAGCTTGAGAACCCACGATTCGGTCACCTCCTGTGGCTCACTCAGTACTCCCCCAGTCAGAATATGAGCCACTTTATCGGCCAAAACCGCATCATACGGACTGATAAAACTCCCCTCCTTCAAATTATAGATCATCGAACGCAGTAGAGCATACCCTTCCTGTCCGGTCAGCCGGATTTTCGGCTCTGCCGGGGGGCGGTATCCTCTTTCGGCCATCCCCTTTGCTTCATCTCTTGCCGCGGCCAAAAGCAGATCACGATGCATTACGATTGGGTCGGCCTCACGCAAAAAATTCAGTTTTCGTGCAGTCTGCGCACCGTCGGATACGGCAGCCATTCCGATCGTTTTAAACACTTCACGGATATGGGGCATCGGATCGGCCTGGTCATCGTCGGACAGACTACCCATCGCCCGCAGCAGCATCTCTTTAGTTCCCCCGCCGCCCGGAATCAGCCCTACTCCCAGTTCAACAAGCCCACAATAGAGTTCGTGGTGGGCCACCACCCGGTCGCAATGGAGCATCAGTTCCACCGCACCACCGAAGGCCATTCCTGCGGCCGCTGCAACAACCGGGTAGGGCTGGTATCGCAGTCCGGTTACCACACTCTGAAACTGATGAACCGCCCTGTCGAGTGTTTCCCGGTCTCCCCTCTCGATCGCTTGCAATGCTTCGGTCAGGTTGGCCCCATAGCTGAAGTTCTCCTGGTCGTGGCCAATGACCATTGCACCGAACTCTTGTTCTACTTTTCTGCAAGCTTGATCAAGATTTTCCATCAACTTCATACCAAGCGTCTGCCGGGGAGTTCGAAATTCGAAAAGAGCGACATCATCTCCCATGTCGTAGAGAGCAGAGTGATCATCTGCCGTGATCTGCCGATTTTCATCAGTTGAGGCCAAAATCCCCACCGTCACAGCGCCCCTCGCCGGTGGAGAAATTTTCACCGCTTTCTCCCCGGCCAGATCCCACACCGTCCCTTCCTCATAAAACCGCTCTCGTCCAGCATCCAGCATCCTCTTAACTGAGTCCGGAATATTGCGCCCTTCCCGTTCCATCCGCTCGACCGAATCGGCGACTCCGATTGCGTCCCATCGTTCAAACGGGCCAAGCTGCCAGTTAAATCCCCACTTCATCGCCCGGTCGACCGCCTCGACCGATCGGGTGATCTCCGGTATCCGGGCAGCCGAGTAGAGCAGCAGATCGCAATGAATGGACCAAAGAAACCGCCCCAGCTTCTCCTCCCGGCCGGCCAGATCGCGCAGCCTTTCGGCAGGAGATGTGTACTTTTTTTTAACTTCGCCTACCGACTCAAAATCCACACTCTTCTGCGGGGAATATTCCATCGTTTCCGAATCGAGCGATAGATACTGATTTCCATCTGCGGTTTTCACCTTCTTGTAAAAACCCTGGCCCGACTTCTTTCCGAGCCACCCCTTCTCCACCATCTTCGAAAATTGATCCGGCAGCTGAAACACCTCCCGTCGTTCATCATCCGGAATTTCGGGGTAGATATTATCCGCCACATGGGCCAGTACGTCGAGTCCCACCATGTCGGCCGTCCGAAAAGTGGCCGCTTTCGAATAACCGGTCAGCGTCCCGGTCAGCAGATCAATCTCTTCGGGGGTAAACTCGCCGTTGAAATACCAGGGCAATATAGACGCCATAGAAAAAACACCGATCCGGTTGGCGATAAAGTTGGGAGTATCATTACAATAGATCACTCCCTTGCCCAGGTACTTTTCACAAAGTTCATGCATGGAGGAAACTATCTCCGGATCGGTATCGTCCGTCGGAATCAGTTCCAGCAGCTTCATATATCGGGGCGGGTTGAAAAAGTGGGTGCCCAGAAAGTGCCGCCGAAACTCTTTGCTGCAATTTTCGGCAATCGAACCGATCGGCAATCCAGAGGTATTGGTCGTTACGATAGTTCCTTCCGACCAATGTTTCTCCACCCTGGAAAGCAGATCCTGCTTGATATCTATACGTTCGACCACCGCTTCACACACCCAATCCGCTTCTGCTGTCCACTCCAGATGATCATCAAAATTACCAGGTTCTATCCATTCGGCCATCTCGGGCAGAGAGAATGGCGACGGCTTCATCTTTCCAAGTTTCTCAATCCCTTCACGAGCCAACCGGTCAGGATCCTCCGGATCGTCCGATTTGAGATCCAGCAGCCGTACCCTGAATCCGGCATTAACGCAGTGGGCGGCAATCTGGCTTCCCATCACTCCGGAACCCAGAACCACGACCTGTTGAAAACGGTGTTGACTCTTCATCTATCTGATCATTTAATTAAAAAAAATACTCCTCTAATCCGTCCGTAAATAGAGGAGTTACACCTCTTGTTCTTCAGAGTAGATCGACTCAATCAGATCCGAGTACTTCTCCAGTACAACGGGCCGCTTTACCTTCATCGTGGGGGTCAATTCGTCGGCTTCGATGGTCAACGGCTCATCGAGCAGTTCAAACTTTTTGACCGTCTCCCATGAGTCCAGTTCCCTGTTCACCTCCTCGATCTCCTCTTCAATCAGTTCCCGGACTTTTTCATCTTTGCTATAGGGCGTTTCAGGTTGGTAACCATCTCGTTCGAGCCGTTTTTTCACGTTATCATAACTGGGAACGATCAGAGCAGAACAGAATTTGCGCATATATCCGATCACCACAGCCTGTTCGATAAATCCGCTGTTAACAAGCCTGTTTTCCACATTCTGAGGTGCGACATACTTCCCGGTCGAAAGCTTGAAAAGCGACTTCTTTCGGTCGGTGATATAGAGATAGCCCTCCTTGTCCATCTTGCCGATATCTCCGGTTTTAAACCACCGGTCTTCGGTCATCACCTCACTTGTAAGCTCAGGCGCTTTATAGTAGCCCCTCATCACATGCGGCCCTCGCGTCAGAATTTCATTGTCATCGGCAATCTTGACCTCAACATTTCTTAGAGCAACTCCGGAGGAGCCGACCCTCATATGGTCCGGATCCTGAGTCGTAATAACTGGCGAAGTCTCCGTAAGCCCGTATCCCTGCCCGCAAAAGATGCCCATTGCGTTGATAAAGCGAAATATATCGGGAGAGAGAGCAGCGCCACCGCTGATCATACCTCTCAGGTTACCGCCGAACATCTCTCGAACTTTCGAATAGACCACTTTGTCGGCTACTTTGTACTTGAGTGCTTCCAGTCCACTCGGAGGAGACTCCGGGTCATACTGTTCAGCCAGATAGACGGCCCAGTAGTAGAGATTTTTTTTCATGCCGGAAAAATCCTGACCTCGCACTTTGATTCCGGTTTGAATCTTTTCCAGAAGCCTCGGTACCGTTGCCAGAAAAAAGGGCTTGACGTAGAGAAAATCATCCCGGATCTCTTCGATCTGTTCGATAAAATGCACCCTGGCGCCTACAGTGATGTAGATATAACTGATCAGCCGTTCAAACACATGAGACAAAGGCAGATAGGAGAGCACCGGCTGACCGAGTATCTCCTCTCTGGTGAAAGGAAGTCTTTCGAGGGATGCTTCGAGATTCGAAGCAATGTTGTTGTGGGTCAGCATCACACCCTTGGGCTTTCCGGTCGTTCCGGAGGTATAGATCAGCGTCAGCAGATCATCAGGGTCGATCTCCGCTTCGGTCCTCCCCAACAGCCCTGGATCTTGTTCGATATGTTCACGGCCCAGTTTCAGCACCTCTTCCAGCGGCTTCAGCTTCTTGTGCCGTGAGGGCCGCATCGTAATGACTGCTTTTACCGATTCAATCGACTTGATCAACGGCTTGGTCTCGGCAAAAAGGTTGTCGTTTGAGACTATATGGATACTTGCCCCCGAATTCTCCAGAATATATTTAATCTGATCACCGTGCTGAGTGGTATAGATCGGTACACTTACAGCGCCGAGAGACTGTATGGCCAGGTCGCACATCAGCCATTCAGTACTGTTCTCCGAGTGCAGCGAAACCCGGCTTCCTTTGCGTACACCAAGATGATGCAATCCATGCGAGAGTTCCCTTACATGCTCTCTGAATTGATCGACTGTCGTCTCCATCCATTCACCCTCCCGCTTGGTTGCAGCGAAGAGAGAGCCTTCCGGATAGAGTTCCAGTCCCTTTTTGAGTAACCGGGGCAACGTTATTTTATTCTCTTTCATCGGTTTGACCGGATTGGTTGACGTTTTGGCCAAACTGCCTGGCCAACCTGGATCGACGAATCTATACTGATGCAGTTCAATTACTTGCCGAAATTGAAATCCGCAAGCACTTCCGGATGTTCGATTCAGGTTAACAGTGTTAATTTAAGATTTGTATGCAGATTTACAAGAACTGCTTTACTTTCATTGAAAAACTTAAAACACCTGTTGACTATGACTATTGAAGATGCGATCCGACCCAAAGCTGAATTCATTCTCAAGGGAATAAAAAATACACTGGCCGATGCGATGGGTGTGGAATTCAGAGAACTTTCGAGAAAGCGGATCGTGGCCGACATGCCGATCGGAAATAACACCGTACAGCCGGTTCGAATTCTGCACGGTGGAGCTTCGGTAGCACTGGCCGAAACCGTTACCTCGATTGCCGGCTGGCTCAATCTGGAGGATGAGAACCTGACAACCGTTGGAATGGAGATCAATGCCAACCATATCCGGCCGGTTAAAGAAGGGGGGACGGTAACGGCAGTGGCTACCCCGATTCACCTGGGAAGACGATCACAGGTTTGGCAGACACATATTACCGACCAGAACGATAAACTGGTCTGCATTTCTCGATGTACGGTTGCAATTGTCCCGCTCGAAACCGTGTAAGAAGGTAAAACGCTCATGCAGGCGGGGAGTCATGTTCAAACATATCGGCCGCCCGCCATAAACCGTCTCTAATTGTAGATCGTTTGCATCAATTTTCTCTTGGCAACCGGAAAGATCGTTTCGTTAAAAGAGAACTCGAGATCCGTATCGAAATGGTAGGTGGCCGGATTGGGCAGCTCCTTCTGGTCCCGGATCAGTTCCAGTTTAATGCTGTTTGGCGACATCGATGCAAGGCCCAGTTTCATCGATTTCAAGTGCCGGGTTTTCAGTGACCGGAAACGGTCATCCGCGCTTTTAAAAATGGAAACCTCGAACTGAAAAAGCCGCAGCTTTGAGGAACCACGGTCCGGAATAAAAAGGTACCCCTCCTCCCTGTAATTGGGGACTATACCCACATGCTCAACAGAGAGCTCCTCTTCTACATATTCATGCAGAGAGGTCCCCTCACGAATCACCTCTTCGATCCGGGGAAGCGCCCAGCTGATCAGATTTTCCACGTTGATCACATCCGACCCATCAACCAGGATCATCTCGTGTTCTATCTCTTTTCTCCTCAAATCAACCTTGCTGATCTTTTTCGGAAACTCTTCTCTCAGATCATTCAGCCGTTTACGAATATCTTGTAACGTACGGTGAAGCTGAACCAGCTCACTCAGATATGGATATATCCTGTTGTTTTGAAAATTGACCTTATACTTTTTAAGTCCGGCCAAAATCCGGTATTGCCGGGCTTCGAAATCGGACTGGACCTGCGTAAAAAGGTCAAGGGAAAGAAATGGGGATCGTTTCATATTTGACCTCCTGCGATGATGTTATCTGCAACGGTTTAACGATATTTATTGAAAACTTATTTGTCAAGAGCTATAAAATAATTGCGTGTTGCACAGGTTTTTATAATGATTAACCAATAGAGCAAAATACACTATGATCATCGAACCGGTTACAAGGAGACTTAAATCCCTGATCAAATTACCCGGCTTTCAACCCAATAGGGCCACAGAGCTTACTCATTATTCGCTATTAGCGGTCTGTTTCCTGTTCACCGGACTACTTATCTTCATCCCGGACGACCAGCCGGCAGTCGCATCCCCGATCCTCACAACCTCACCGGATCATTTTGAAAACACGCCTCTCAAGGCCGTTTTAACCCCCGGTGATACCCTGGAGTGGAATCGGCCTCGAATAGCGGAGCGCCAGGAGGAGCGCGAACGTCTCGTCGATACCCATCTTGCCCCACAGGATATCCATGACGAGCGCATCCTCGATGCGATTCGGTATGTCCCGAGGCATGAATTTGTCCCTGCACGGCTGAGAGGGCAAGCATATCACAATAATCCGCTGCCGATCGGCTATGGCCAGACTATATCGCAGCCTTATATCGTCGCCTATATGAATCAGATGCTTAATCTCACGCCTGGAGACAAGGTGCTGGAGATCGGGACGGGAAGTGGATATCACGCGGCAACACTTTCGGAGCTTACCCCGCACGTCTACTCCATCGAAATTATCCGCGAGCTGGGTGAAAGGGCTGCGGATGTCTACCGGGAACTCGGCTATGAAACCATTCAGACGAAAATCGCCGACGGATATTTCGGCTGGGAAGAGCACGCACCTTTTGATGCCATTATCGTTACCGCTGCCGCAGGTCATGTTCCTCAACCCCTGATCGAACAGCTCAAGCCGGGCGGGGTGATCGTAATACCGATCGGAAGCCCCTATCAGGTTCAGACGCTTATGCGTATCCGCAAGGATGAGGAGGGCAATATCCGCACCGAGCGCGATATGCCGGTTCGCTTTGTTCCAATGACCGGGCAGGTTCAGGAGCCGTGATGAACTCCCGTTACAACCGCTGGAGCGCAGTTTCGATCTTTCTGATCTCCATCGTGGTGATTGCACTGCAGCTTGTTCTGATGCGGGCAATTTCGGTTTCCCACTACTATCATTTTACCTATCTGGTCATAAGCACCGCCCTGCTCGGGTTTGGAGCCAGCGGTACATTTCTGGCTCTCTGGTTCGACCGGCTGAAAGAGAACTTTCCTTTCTGGAACCTGCTTTTTCTCCTTCTCTTTCTGATCTCCATCCCGGCCACCTACCTGGGTGCGCAGGCGATACCTCTGGATACACAGTTCCTGCTCTACAGCGGCCGTCAGGTGATGTTGCTGCTGCTTTATAACCTTTTACTGCTGATCCCCTTTCTGTTCGGCGGGCTGGTGATCACATTCATGTTAGCCTATTTCAAAAAAGAGGTGCCACAGCTCTATGGAGCCAACCTGATCGGAAGCGGTGTCGGCGGGATCACCGCACTGGTCATGATGTCTCTGATTCCGGCTTATCAGCTGCCTATGGTGATGGCTCCCCTGGCTCTGCTGGCCCTGCTTGCGTTTGTCGCCTCGGTCGGGTGGAAGAGCTCTTTCCGGTCCCGCAGTATAGTAATCATCATAACGGCTGGTATCCTTGGTACGGCCTTTTCATTACTTGTTGAGGCACCCGACCGGGTCGATCCATACAAACCGCTCTCTCACTTTCGGCAGCTCGAAGAACAGTCGGATGCGAGTCAGACCGCACTCCGTTTCGGGCCTCGTGCACAGATCGACATATTTGAATCCCCGACATTTCACTATACGCTGTTTGCCGGGCCGCAAGCAACGGTGCGCCCCCCCTCTCAACTGGCCATTCTGATGGATGGGCAGATTGCCGCTCCACTATTCTCCATCGATTCGCCCGATCAGGCGCGGGTCATGGATTACACCCCGCAATCTCTTCCCTACCGGCTTTTCGAACGCCCCAGGGTCTTATTACTCGGTGAAACCGGGGGAGCAAACGTCTGGCTCGCACGCCGTATGGGAGCCGAATCGATTACAGTTGTCCAGGGGAATCCCCAGCTTGTCGCGCTGATCCGTGATGAGCTTGCCAACTATGGAGGGGATGTTTTCAGCGGGGATGATATCGAGATCGTCAATCGCGATCCCAGGCTATACCTGGAACAGTCGGAGCAGAAATATGACTTGATCCAGTTTGTCACCGGCGAGGCAGTCGCAACGGGAACAAGTGGGCTGCAGGGTTTGCACGAAGATTACATGCTGACGCGTGAAGCGATTATGACCGCCATTGGATTGCTGAGCCCCGACGGTATCGTTAGCATCACCCGGGGGGTTCAGACCCCGGTCCGGGACAACCTCAAGATCCTCTCGATCTTTATCGATGCGGCAGCGAAGTCTGGAATGGAGGATCCCGGTCAACATCTGGCGGTAAGCCGCAACTACCTGGCTGTCAATACACTGCTTTCGGCATCACCGCTATCCGGCACCCGGCTTGACACCTACCTGCAGGAAGCCGGAAGGTTGCAGGTGGACCTGGAACATTATCCCGGTATCCGTTCCGAAGAGATCGATCAGATCAACCGGATCGACGGGCCTGAAGGAAAGCCCTGGTCCTGGATCCATCAGGCCTCCTTAGAACTACTCTACGGAGATTCTGAATCCTTTTTTCGTGAATGGATCTATGATGTGCGGCCGGCAACCGACAACTCCCCCTATTTCCACGATTTTTTCAAATGGGATAGCCTCGACAGGTTTATTGAAATCTACGGAGACCGCTGGTTTCAGCATCTGGAACTGGGGTATGTGGTGCTGGTTGTAACTACTCTTCAGCTCGCCGTGGCCGCCTTTCTGCTCATCCTGCTGCCGTTGTTCCTCAAACGGTACCGATATCGTGCTAGCATCAATAAACTGCCCACACTGTTTCATTTCATGATGATCGGGACCGGATTCATGTTTATCGAGATCACGCTGATTCAGACCTTCATCAAATTTCTTGGCGATCCGATCTTCAGTGCGGCCGCAGTGATCTGTTCCATCCTGGTTTTTTCGGGGCTCGGCAGCTTCTTTCAGAAACGGATTGGCCTGCCGGCCCGCCTGAGAATTCGTTACGCCGTTGGTGCGATCCTGTTTTTTGCAGTGATCTTTCTGCTGTTTTCAGATAGGCTGTTAGATCTGTTTATTGCAGCCGGAACCATCAGCCGATTTGCGATCGCTATTCTTACGCTGTTTCCCATCTCTTTCTTTCTGGGCTGGATGCTGCCCTCGGGAATCGATATTCTGGACCGGAACAGCGATGAACTGATCCCCTGGGCTTTGGCGATCGACAGTTTTGCATCGGTTACCGCTGCTCCGCTGGCGATCATCCTTTCGATGTCGATCGGATTCAGCAATGTGATTCTGATCGGGGCGGGGTGCTATCTGGCTGCCGGCCTTACGAGCTGGCTCTGGCGTTCGCGGGATTTTTCACCTTCCCCATAAAGAGATTGGTTCCGCTCTCCCGCTCATGGATGATAAAGACAAACGGCCGATTGACAACCATCTGCGGAGGCAATGATGTGATGCCAACCCCGACCGATGTCACGGCCGCAGCTTCGGTACCCTCCTCATCAACCCGAATAAATGTTTTGTGGGCTACATCATCGATATAGAGATTTTGGGGACGGACATCGGCGATTCCAAGCAGATCAGCTTCGTATGGATCAAACGCAATCTCCATACCCATCGCACTTAACAGATCCTTGTACTCAATCTCATACTCCAGCTCAAATTTGGGCAGCATCAATGTTACATCCCGCTCACTGACATTCAGATTCGACCGCCAGTTAGAAAGGTTTTCGGATGTGATCTGTTCCTGAATAAATTGGTCAAGAGGCAGCTCCGGATCAGCCGGCATCATCACCGACATGGTAAAGAGGCTGTCGCCATAAGGCAACTCAATCAGGTGAACATCCGCCGAACTATAGAGTGCAAAACGGCCCTCCTGCCGCATCATCTCTACTTCGACACTCTCTCCATCTTCGAGGTGAAAGTCTGCTGAATGAGTATCCTCCAGATCGAAAGGACGGAGCCAATCTCCCTTGAAATAGAGGGCGTTGACCAGGTACATCACAATTTCGTCAGGAATCTCATCAATAATCTCCTCGATCAGCCCTTCGGTGTTCTCCGCAACCCAGTTATTGATGATATCGACAGCACCAGGGTCACTAAAATCCAGACCGCTCACCCCGGCCCGATAGTGTTGCTGAACACGTTGAAGGAAATCCTCTTCGACCGGCAACAAAGCGTCATGCCAGATCGAATTGGCTATTTTCATCCTCACCAACGGATCAGCCGTTACGAGAAGATCGGTCAGCGATTCAAACGCTTCGTTGATCTCTTCAAGTTCGAGGCCCTGAAGGTGAAGGGTGTTTCTCATTTCCTCGAATGTCTGTTTGCGTGCCCCGTTCAGGGTCATCGCAAGAGCCATGGATACACTTAAAGGCGAAATCATCAGGTTCTCTTCATCGTCATGAGCTACCGTATTGCGAAACAGTTCATAACTGAAAACCCGGTCTGCATCGATCAGTTTTCTTTCCGCTTCGGTCAGCTCCCTGGGCAGCTCTCCCGTCGGGCCCTGGGGGCCGGTTACCTGGGTCTCACATGCCATAGCAATACCAAAAACGGCCATTAATGAAAACAGTATCAACCGTCTCCCGTTCATTGAATTTTTCACACTTTTACAGGTTTTTGTGAATTCTTTACTCATGTCAACGCCTGTTTCTTGATTTCCTTGTTTCCTGTTCTCATAAAATGATACACGTCTCGTTAATCAGGTACCTATGGTGCTGGAATTTCGGGCTCGGCATCTTCAAATTTCGGGCTGCGAGTGTAATGAACGTTTGTCTCTTTTTGATTAAATTGATTCAATCCCGAACAGGAAAAGCGCTTTTTTATGGATGAACAGAAAAAACTGGACGAGTTTCAACGCAGGATCGATAACGGCGAAAAGATCGAGCCGAAAGACTGGATGCCGGACCGCTACCGCAAACAGCTGATCCGGATGATGAGCCAGCACGCCCATTCAGAGGTTGTGGGTATGCTTCCCGAAGGAAACTGGATCGAGCGGGCCCCATCTCTCAAACGGAAAAAGGTGCTGCTGGCCAAAGTGCAGGACGAGGCGGGCCACGGACTCTATATCTACAGTGCTGTTGAAACGCTGGGAGTGACCCGCCGCGAGCTGGTCGAAGAATATATCTACGGAAAAGCAAAATATTCCAGCATCTTCAACTACCCGACTCTTACCTACGCCGACATCTGTGCCATCGGTTGGCTTGTCGACGGAGCGGCAATCGTCAACCAGACGATGCTTGCCAAATCTTCCTACGGGCCCTATTCGCGTTCGATGGTCCGGATCTGCAAAGAGGAGAGTTTCCACAAGAAACAGGGCTACGAGATGCTGGCCAAGATGGCCAACGGTACACCCGAACAGAAAAAAATGGCACAAGATGCGGTCAACCGCTGGTGGTGGCCAACCTTGATGATGTTCGGGCCGCCGGATGATGAGTCTCCAAATAGTGCGGAACTGATCAAGTGGGGAGTAAAATCGAAGACCAACGATGAGCTTCGCCAGAGCTTTGTCGACCGAACGGTTATGGAAGCCAAAAAGATCGGTATCGAACTGCCCGACCCCGATCTGAAGTATAACAAGGAGACCGGCCACTGGGATTATGGCGAAATTCCGTGGGATGAGTTTTGGGAAGTGATTCGCGGGAACGGACCGATGAATCGTGAACGCATCAGGGCAAGAAGAAAAGCGTACGAAGAGGGCGCCTGGGTACGGGAAGCCGCTTCGGAATATGCACGTAAAAAGAAACTGCGCGACGAGAAAGCCTCTTGAACCTTATCGACTAACAATTATGAAGGAATCAGCCAACGGTACCAAGCAGAATGAATGGCCTCTCTGGGAGGTTTTCTACCAGCCGAATAACGGCAAACCTTTCGAACATGCCGGCAGCGTGCACGCGCCGGATGCCGAAATGGCGCTGCAAAACGCACGAGACACCTATTCACGACGAAACGAGGGGATCAACCTATGGGTCGTTCCCTCCGATCAGATTGTGGCATCCACCCCGGAAGACCAGGGGCCCTTTTTTGATCCGGCTAACGACAAGGCTTACAGGCACCCGCAGTTCTACAGTGTACCGAGAGCGGCAAAAAAACGAAAATAGTGCACCTGTTACTTCAGGTTTAAATGGCCGAAAGCCAGCGGCGCAATCAGTATCAACATACCGGCAGCATCAAAAAAATGTAACAACAACATGAGCACACTCGATAAAACACCGGTCAAACGAGACGAGATACTATTTGAATATCTGGTGCGGCTGGCAGACGACCGGCTGATCCTGGGCCAGCGCCTTTCGGAGTGGAGCGGCCACGGCCCGGAGCTTGAAGAGGATCTGGCACTGGCAAACATTGCACTCGATATGATCGGGCACGCATCAGGCCTCTATACATATGCAGCGGAAATTGAAGGAGAAGGACGCGATGAGGATGATCTTGCCTACTTTCGGGACGATATCGACTTCAAGAATTTTCAGATGCTCGAGCAGCCAAAGGGGGATTTGGCCTACACTATTGCCAGGCAGTTCCTGTTCAGCCTCTACAGTTACCTACTCTATATGGAACTGAAAGATGCGGACGATGAACAGTTTGCAGGGCTGGCTTCCAAACATCTCAAAGAGATCCGGTATCACCTGCGGCACAGCCGGGAATGGGTTCTGAGGCTGGGCGACGGAACCGAAGAGAGCCACCGCCGAATTCAGGATGCATTCGATGATATCTGGATGTATACAGGTGAACTGTTCGAGATGGACGAAGTGGACAAAAAGGCTGCCGAAGAGGGTTTCGGTGCGGATTTGGCCAAACTTCGCAAACCCTGGAAAGAGCATGTGGATGAGGTGCTTGACGAAGCGACTTTAACGGTGCCGGATGACAATCAATATATGGCAAGCGGCGGGCGAACCGGTTTTCACACCGAGCATCTTGGCCATATGCTGGCTCAGATGCAGTTTTTGAGGCGTTCCTACCCGGATGCCGAGTGGACCTGATGAACGAAAAGCGCGGTCAGGGTAAAGTAGCGGCTAACAACCGCCAGCAACCGCCAACAGCCGCCAGCAACTGCCAGAAAAATACGCACCACAACCAAACATATAACAAGGAACTACTTTCAGCTTTGAGCTTTGAGCTTTCAGCTACTTTCAGCTTTGAACTTTCAACTACTTTCAGCTTTCAGCTTTGAGCTTTCAGCTCATAAACAATGAACACGACGGAAACTACATATACCCCCGAGCAGATCTGGTCATTTCTGGAAGAGGTGACCGACCCGGAGATCCCTGTACTCAATATTGTGGAGATGGGGATCGTACGCCGCATCGATCTGGAAAAGGATGGGGTCGTCGTCCGCATCACCCCGACCTATTCGGGATGCCCTGCCATGCACGCCATTGAGATGGAGATTCACAACAAACTTCGGGAAAAAGGGGTTGAACCGTTTCAGGTGAAAACCGACTACAGCGAAACCTGGACAACCGACTGGATGACCGAAGAAGCAAAAAGGAAATTGAAAGAGTACGGAATTGCACCTCCGGGAAAGAAGGGGGAGGAAGATGATGTTCTCAAAGGACTGCGAAAAACCAAGATTATACCTTGCCCCTACTGTGACTCACTCGAAACGGAATTGCAAAGTGAATTCGGGTCAACCGCTTGTAAATCCCAGTACTATTGCCATAGCTGTGAAGAGCCTTTTGAGCATTTTAAATGCATTTGACTCCTTGCAGAGACATGATCCGAGGAGTTACATAGAGATGATCCGAGGAGTTACATAGAGATGATCCGAAGAGACGGATCGAACTTCTTGATAACAGATAATCTGATACCTTTTTATGAGTGAACCACTGATTAAAAGTGAGCTTACCGGTTCGGTTCTCAGGCTGACGCTGAACCGTCCCGATAAATTGAACAGTTTTATCGAACCGATGGCCAAATTGCTCCAGGGGGAGTTGCAAAAGGCCGGCGGGAATGAGGAGGTAAGAGCTGTGCTTCTCCGCGCCGAGGGCAAAGCGTTTTGTGCAGGACAGGATCTGCCCGAGGTGGTCGGCCGCGAGAAGGAGGAGGATGGATACCAGCTGGCCGACACGGTACGGTCTACCTACAATCCGATCATCCGTGCGATCCGGCATCTGGAAAAACCGGTTGTTTGTGCAGTACAGGGAACAGCGGCCGGTGCGGGTGCAAATATCGCTTTTGCATGTGATATAGTTCTGGCAGCCGAGGAAGCAGTTTTCATTCAGTCGTTCAGTAAAATCGGCCTGATACCGGACAGCGGCGGCACCTTTTTTCTCCCCCGCCTCGCCGGACTGGCCAGGGCCAACGCTCTTTATATGCTGGATGAAAAGCTTACAGCAGTACAGGCGATCGAATTTGGCCTGATCCACAAAGCGGTACCCAAAGATCAGCTTGCAGATGCTGTTGAATCCATAGCTGGCAAGCTTGCCTCCATGCCTACGCGCGGTTTCGGGCTTTACAAGCGGGCGGTCAATGCATCGATGTCGAACAGCCTGGACGAGCAGCTCGACCTGGAAGCGCGCCTGCAATCCGAAGCCGGTTATACGGAAGATTACCATGAAGGAGTCGACGCTTTTCTCAACAAGCGCAAACCGAACTACAAGGGGAGCTGATCCGCCGGGTATTCTCAGGCTGAGCCTGACCCGCTGGGCGTTATCAAGCCGAGTCTGATTCGCCGGGTAGTATCAAACCGGACCTGATCAACCAGGCAGTATCAAACCGGGCCCGACCGCTGGTCATTCTCAATCCGGGCCCGACTCACTTGGCGTTATCAAGCGAGCTTCATCTTAGTCAGCACTCCTTCCCGGCAGGCCTTTTATAGTTCTGTAAACTCGAATCTGCCGACATCGGAAATTTAGCTATTCGATTCGGATTCCGTATTTTGATAGCGCTTTCCCCTGCAGGGAGATCGATCATCAAACAAACCGAAAGTACAGAGAATTATGGATCAGACAATCGGGATCGCAGGAGCCGGCACGATGGGTACAGGGATTGCCCAGGTCGCAGCAACCTATGGGCATCACGTCTTGCTTTACGACACCTCAGCCGAACAGCTTGAAGAGTCGGAAAGGGGACTTGTAAAGATTTTGAATCGCCAGGTGGAAAAGGAGCGAATGAGCAATGAAGAGGTGGACGGGATACTCGGACGCATCGATTTTGTCGATCATATGACCGGGTTCAAGGATTGCAGCCTGTTTATCGAAGCGATCATCGAAAAAACCGACATTAAGAAAGACCTTCTTGCCAGGGTCGAAGGTATTGTTCCCAAAGATTGCATCATGGGAACCAACACCTCTTCCCTCTCTGTCGCATCGCTCTCATCGGCACTGAAATGGCCCGGCAGGTTTTTGGGAATCCACTTTTTCAACCCTGCTCCCCTGATGCGGCTGGTAGAACTGGTCCCGGGCATCTCTACCGATGACGAGGCAGTGGAGTCGGCACGAAAACTGATGGAGAGCTGGGAAAAAGCCCCGGCCCTTGCCAAAGACACCCCGGGATTTATCGTCAACCGGGTAGCTCGCCCATTTTATGGTGAAGCACTTCGGATCTACGAAGAAGGGCTTGCAGACCCGCCAACGATCGACTGGGCAATGAAAGAGCTGGGCGGATTTCGAATGGGCCCGTTCGAATTGATGGATCTTATCGGAAACGATGTCAACTACAAAGTCTCCGAAACCGTGTTTTCTGCCTTCTACTATGACCCTCGATTTCGCCCCTCCTTTGCTCAGAAAAGAATGGTTGAAGCTGGTTTTTTAGGCCGGAAAACCGGACGTGGATTCTACAACTACGAGGAGGATTCAGCCAATTCAGAACCTGACCGGGATAAGGAGCTGGGTGAGCGAATATTCAACCGTATTCTCGTTATGCTGATCAACGAAGCGTGTGATGCAGTCTTTATGAATATTGCGACAATCGAAGATGTCGATACTGCCATGAAGTATGGTGTAAACTATCCGAAAGGCCTGCTCGAGTGGGCTGACGAGTTGGGGCTTGAAAATGTCCTCGATCAGATGACAGCGCTTCAGGTGGAGTATCGTGAGGATCGTTACAGGCCCAACCCGCTACTGAAGCGTATGGTTCGGGAAGGCCGAAAATTTTATGAAACGTAATTGACCCGGTATGGCCCATTCTGATCTGCCCTTGAAAATCGCTCGTCATATGCTGGAAAACGATCTATTCAGCCTGTGGTTGGGAATCGAAATTCTCGAAGCGGCTCCCGGACGGTCTGTTCTTCAGATGACCGTTCGCAAAGAGATGACCAACGGGTTTAAAGTGAGTCACGGCGGGGTCGCTTTCTCACTTGCCGACAGTGCCCTGGCGTTTGCCGCCGGTTCTCACGGCCGGATTGCCATGACGATCGACAGCAGTATCTCTTTCTTTAATGCGGTCAAAGCCGGTGATTGCCTGACGGCAAGGGCAGAAGAGGAAAACCTGGGCAGCCAGACTGCCGTCTATAACGTCAATGTCTCCAACCAAAGGGATGAGACGGTTGCTGTGATGCGGGGAACTGCCTATCGGACCAAAAAGAAGTTTTTTGAACCCTATCCCGGAAGTGAAGGCAGTGAGTGAATCATTCATCACCGGTCAATCAATGATCAAGCATGTATCACCATATGGTGATAACCTGCTCACTTTCGGACTTACGGACTTTTTATGGGTCCAGTTATTTTGTAATCCCAAACATAGAGTATTGAATTAATAATTGTATTGTCCCATGAAAGATGCTTTCATTTTTGATGCTATTCGAACTCCAATCGGAAATTTCCGCGGCACACTCTCCCCGATCCGCACCGACGATCTGGCTGCTCTCACCATACGGGAGCTGATGAAACGTAATCCCGGAGTTCAGCCGGATGCAATTGACGATGTGATGATGGGATGCGCCAATCAGGCCGGAGAAGACAACAGGAATGTGGCACGTATGGCACTTCTGCTGGCCGGATTGCCCCATTCAGTACCAGGCGAGACGGTAAACCGACTCTGCGCATCCAGTATGTCTGCCGCTATTCACGCCCGAAGAGCGATTACCGCCGGAGAGGGCGAACTCTTTATCACCGGGGGTGTCGAACATATGACCCGGGGTCCCTGGGTCGTATCCAAAGCCTCCAGGCCTTTCGGCAATGATGCCAAAATGCATGATTCAAGTTTCGGGTGGCGTTTTATCAACCCGAAAATGGAGGAGCTGTACGGCACCGACGGAATGGGGCAAACCGCAGAAAACCTGGTCGACAAATATCAGATTTCCCGAAAAGATCAGGACCGTTTTGCCTGGTGGTCGCAAATGAAAGCTGCTGAAGCGCAAAAATCGGGACGGCTTGCCGAAGAGATTGTACCGGTTGAGATCCCGCGGCGAAAGGCCGATCCCGTCATTTTCAGGGAGGATGAGTTTATCCGTCCCGACACAACCCGGGAAGTGCTGGCTAAACTGAGACCCGCATTCCGGAAAGATGGAACTGTAACGGCGGGCAATGCCTCGGGTTTGAATGACGGGGCCGGAGCGATGCTGATCGGAACGGATGAAGCCGGTGATCAATTTGAACTTGAACCGATGGCCCGCATTGTTTCATCGGCAGTGGCCGGAGTAGAGCCCCGTATCATGGGAATCGGCCCTGTTTACGCATCTCAAATGGCTCTTGAACGAGCCGGCCTCTCCCTTCAACAGATCGATCTGATAGAACTCAATGAGGCGTTTGCCGCACAAGTGCTGGCTTGTACCAGGGAGTTAGGCCTGGACGATGATGACGAACGTATCAATCCGAATGGCGGTGCTATTGCACTTGGCCATCCACTGGGAATGTCGGGGACAAGAATTCTACAGACATCTGCCATTGAGCTAAAGAAGAGAGACTTGAAGTACGCTCTGGTGACGATGTGTATTGGAGTAGGCCAGGGGTATGCTGTAATTCTTGAACGCGTTTAAATAAAAAAGCCATGCCGCATAATGCAGCATGGCCTTTTGATCAAGTTGATCGGTAACTGACGCTACGTTTCGATCAGCCCTGAATGTAGATTCTCGCCGTTCGGAAGTTATCGGCTACCTCTGCACTCGAACTGTCGATTTGCAGATCCAGCCGGACCTCTCCGTCCACGCTTCCTTCAATCAGGTTGATCGTCACGTCTACGGTCCACTGACCGGACGGCAGCGTCACCG
>SLKI01000048.1 GCA_007134695.1 Balneolaceae bacterium | reverse complement strand
GCGGCTGCCAGATTGGATTCGATGTAGGAACGAAGTTCCCGCAATTCATCCCGAAGCAGCGGCCTGATGTCTGATTCAGTAACGTCGCTGCCCACCTCATTATGATGATCGTAGTCCGCCATTCCGCCAATGTGGTTCAGATAGATACGTTGCAGGTTTCGGCGATAGGAGTCTATCGATTCTCCCTCTCCAACCTCCCGAAACAGTCCGTTCCGCACTTCATCAAGCATCCGTGGCAGGGTATAAACCGTCTCGCTTCCAAACACTTCCGCTTCGATCAACCGTGTCATCCTGGAACTTGAAAGCAGTGTTCTGAGATGACTTCCCTGAAGCGACCGTACTCTGTCGACCGCCCCTGCATGTTCGATCTGGCGAAGCAGGGGTTCTTCAAGAATCCATTCAGGCGTTGTGAAGGCATATTTAAGCAGAAACTCCATCGCTTCTACCTGTTTTTCTACAGGTACTACCTGATAGACATAGCCCTCCTGACCGGAACTTTTCCGGTCTCTGTAGACTCCCCCTACGTTGGTGATAACGTGGTGTACATACCGGTTCCACATCGAGACCAGTTCGGAATAGATCTCTTCAAGGTCGTCGTAGGATTCACCGGGCCGGGTTGCCCACTCCGTCAGCATCGGGACCACTCGCTGAAGATTTTTCATCCCGTAATAGCTGGCGCGGGCATTATTATCTCCGAGCGCTTCGGTCTGGGCAGAGGGGTCATATCCGGTTGACTGCCCGAAACGGTACATTGGATCGTCGGCTTTCTCTATGATCCAGGAGTTCAGAGTCTCCAGCTCATCTTCGGGAGTTTCAACATCAGGGATTATGCGGTATCCCCAATTAATCGAATAACGATCGTAGGGACCGATTTTTCGAATAAATCGCTCAACACCATCTTCCGGCTGTGCGATATAGTTCTGACGAGCGTAATCCATCACCGAAGCGGAGACTCCGTGCTCTTCGGTAAAAGTGGGAGAGCGAAGCGAATCGACCGGATAGGAGGAGTTGGCTTTCATATTGTGCGGCAAACCGAGAGCGTGGCCTATTTCGTGAGCAATCACCTGCCGGATCGCCTCACCCAGATACTCTTCATCCACCCGAAGTGAGCGGGCTTTCGGATTGGCAGCACCGGTTTCAATCATCAGGCGGTTCCGGTAGGATCGGATATGGTTATGATACCAAACGATATCGCTGGCGATGATCTCGCCGGTTCTCGGGTCGCTGGTACTCGGTCCCATCGCATTTCTGGTGAGGTTGGCAACCCAGCGCACCATGTTGTAACGGATATCTTCGGGGGTAAAATCAGGATCTTCTTCGGGTGATGGGGGGAGTTTGCCGATTACCGCATTTTTGAATCCCGCCGTTTCAAATGCTTCATTCCAATCCTCGATACCCTTGATCACAAACTCCCGGTACTCTTCGGGTGTGGCCGGATCGATATACCAGACGATCGGATCTTTCGGTTCGACCAGCTCGCCTCGGTGATAGGCTTCCGGATCGCTCGGTTCAAGTCTCCATCGGCGGATCAGCTGCCTTTCAGCCGCTTTCTGTTCGTCGAGGCCGAAATCGACCTGGTTGATCGTAAACCATCCAACTCGGTGATCGTATAGTCGGGGCCTCATAGGTTCTTTTGGGAGCAGCACCATCGACTGGTTCATCAGAACCGAGAGTGTATTGGTATGCTGCCCGGAAGGAGGGTTGTCCGCTTCGTAGGTCATCACGTGGCGCACTTCAACATTTTTCGGATAGGTGCGAACCGTGTCAATATAGCTTCGATTCGGATCGAGGCGGCGTACCTGATAGCTGGAGCGCAGGAAACCGATCATTCCGCTGATAGCCGGCACATCGTTTTCAAAAAAGTCGTTGATCTGAATGACAACCGCACCGGTTTCCGGATTGATGGTTTCCAGGTCAAAAGAAGCGATAATGGGTTCAAAATTGTTGGCCCTGACCGACAGCGCGATCGGCAATGTGTCGGGAGCTACCCGGGTAAAAGATTTTTTCCGGATATGTATCTGATCTCGCACTCTTTCAAAGATGAATACCTGTTCGGCGGTGGAGGCGCCGCTGCTGAAAAATCCAAAGAAATCGGTCGGTACTTTGGCCACTCTGCTAACCATAAGAAAGTCTCTTCCCAGCAGTGAGTCCGGAATTTCGTAATAGATCGATTCGTCGACCTGGTGGACATCGACTACACCCCGGCTCGTTATCGCCTGATCGGTAATCACATCCTGGTAGGGCTGAACACCCTCCACTGCTGACGGTGGGGAGGGGTGTTCTTCTGTTTCATCAGTAAGAGGTTCTTGGGAGGCACAGGAGATAAGTAGGATAAGTCCGGCAAATGCAAGGATTCGGGCCGGAATGAGGTCGAATCGGGCAAGGATTCGGGCCGGTTGGGTGTCGGACTGAAGGAACATGATAGTACGGTTAGGTTGAAATTCAACTGTGAAGTAAACGCTTTTCCTCAGAAATTGAAAGTGGAGCCCGGTGTTAATTTCTTCAAAAATCTCTACCTTTCATCGCACAAAATTTGGCCTGTTCACCAAAGAACTACTAACCAGAGAAATCGATCCACATGATTATTGGAATTCCTAAAGAGATTAAAACACATGAAAATCGGGTATCGCTTCTGCCCGGGGGAGTTGTTCAGTTCAATCGCAATGGCCATGACGTATTGATAGAGGCCGGTGCCGGAGCAGGAAGCGGATTCAGTGACAAGGCATACGAAGAGGCTGGAGCAACAGTCGTCGATTCGGCCGAAGCGGTTTGGGCAAAAGCCGACATGATCATGAAGGTAAAAGAACCTATAGAACCGGAATACCCTCTGATGAGAGAAGGCCAGGTGATATTTACCTATTTCCATTTTGCTGCCGAAGAGAAGTTGACGCAAGCAGTTGTCGATTCCGGTTGTGTTGCCATTGCTTATGAGACGGTAGAGAGAGATGATGGATCGCTTCCTCTTCTGATCCCGATGAGTGAGGTGGCCGGTCGTATGGCGTCGCAGGAGGGTGCCAAGTATCTGGAGAAGCCGTTTGGCGGAAGAGGTGTATTGATGGGGGGTGTACCCGGAGTCCCGCCTGCCAGGGTGATGGTTCTCGGCGGTGGAGTTGTTGGAGTCAATGCAGCTAAAATTGCAGCCGGGATGGGAGCCGATACGATTATCATGGATATCAACCTTCAGAAGCTCAGGTATCTCGATGATGTGATGCCAAAAAATGTGCAGACACTCTTTTCAAACGAAGCCAATATTCGTTATCTCCTGCCGGATGTGGACCTGATTATCGGCGCTGTCCTGAAACCGGGTGCGAAAGCTCCGCATCTGATCACCCGTGAGATGCTTGGAGAGATGAAACCGGGTACCGTATTGGTGGATGTTTCGATTGACCAGGGCGGATGCTTTGAGACGTCAAAGCCGACAACTCATCAAGATCCAACCTATACCGTCGATGAAGTACTGCACTACTGTGTGGCCAATATGCCTGGAGCGGTTCCCTATACCTCCACACTCGGCCTGACCAATGCAACACTTCCATATGCTGTTCAGCTCGCAAATAAAGGGTGGGAGAGAGCGATGAAAGAAAATTCAGAGTTGCTTCCCGGGTTGAATGTAGCCGGCGGCAAGATTGTTTATAAAGATGTTGCCGAGGCGTTCGATATGAACTTCACTCCGGTAGAAGAAGTGCTCTGACCCCTGGAAACTTCTGCTCTGATCCCGGGACATCAGATGGCATGAGTCCGGGGAAAGATCTGGTTGAATCAGGACAACACTCCTATTTATCCGGTCATGCAACTGACCCGGTTTTAAGGGTCATTTACTCAGATTGAGGACTTTGATCGGATCGGTACCGGCTGCAACACGAGCAGGAAGCCAGGAAGCAGCTGCACAGAGTGTGAGGGTCACAACGGCGACAATCAGAAAATCGATTCCGTGCGGCTCAACCGGGGCATAACTCATATAGTAGTTCTCTTCGGCCAGCGGAATCAGTTTGAATGTTCCCTGGACCCAGTTAAAGAGGGTGGCGAAACCGATGCCGATCAACAGCCCGGTACTTGCCACAATCAGTCCTTCGTAAAGAAAAATCCGGCGGATCTCCCGGCTTTTGGCACCCATGGTTTTCAGAATCCCGATATCCCGGATTCGCTCAAGTACCATCATCAGTACGGTACCGATCAGATTGAATGCGGCGATGATGACCATAACACTGATAACAAATGGAATGGTCTGCTCCTGGAGATTGATCCATTCAAAGATATTCCGGTGCGTTTGATAAATATTTTCAATCCGGTAGGGAAATGTAATGGAGCGCTCCAGATCTCTGTGTACCGTTTCGATCTGACCCGGGTCTCCGAGCCGAATATCGATTGCAGTTGCTTGAAGAGGGCCAAGCCGGGTGAGCCTTCGTACATGATGGATATCTGCAATGGCGAATCCGTCGTCGAAACGTTCTATTCCGGTGCTGTAAACCCCGGCAAGCCGAAACTGGACTATCTCAGGGGTATTGAATGGTGTTGGAATGCCCTCTACGGTATAAGCTGTAACCGTGCGGCCGGGCTCAGCTCCGATCTCCGATGCCAGGGCCTCCCCGAGAATGATTCCGGGACGACCCTCTTCATCGACAGCAAGATCATACTCACCCTTGATGATGTAGGTATATAGATCCGTTACATCCCCTTCCGGAGCGACCCCCTTGATCAGTGATCCGCTGACATCTCTGCTCGACTGAAGCATGACGTCGTGCAGGACGACCGGCTGTGCAGCCGTCACCTCGGGATATTCTGTTAGCCAGGTTTCGAGGGTATCAGCCCGAAAAAGGGGATCACCGACTGTTGAATGTACCGTCATGTGGGGTGCAAACCCCATCACCTTGTCGTTGATCACCGATTTAAATCCATGAACGATCGACAGGGCGATCAACAGGCCTGCCGAGCCGACTGCTACGCCGATAATGGCCATCGATTTGATAAACGAGAGAAAACGGGAGTCGTTTCGTTTCCCTCTGAAATAGCGCCCGGCAAGATAGTATTCAAATTTCATAAGAATTCCACTCTATTCGGGTCTCATCTGCGGAAATAAGAGGACGTCCCGGATCGAGTCCGAATTGGTCATGATCATGGCAAGCCGGTCGATACCGATCCCAAGTCCGGCAGCAGGCGGCATACCATACTCCAGGGCTCTCAGGAAATCTTCATCGATCGTCATTGCATCTTCATCACCGCGTGCCCGGAGCCTGGCCTGCTCTTCAAATCGCTCGCGCTGATCAACCGGATCGTTCAATTCCGAGAAGGCATTGGCAATCTCTTTGCCGTTGCAGATCGCTTCGAACCGTTCGACCAGCCCTTCTTTATCCCTGTGTTTTTTGGCCAGAGGGCTCATTTCAATCGGGTAGTCGGTAATAAAAGTGGGTTGAACCAGTTTCGGCTCCACCGTCTCTCCGAAGATTTCATCGATCAGTTTGCCTTTCCCCATCTTTTCATCCACTTCGACCTGAAGCTCACCGGTAATCTGCCGAATCTCCTCCTCTGTTTTACCGCTCAGATCGTATCCCGTCTCCGCCTCGATCGCTTCGAGCATCGGTATACGTTTCCAGGGTGTCTTGAAATCGATCTGGTGGTCCCCAACCTGAACCTCGGTTGTACCATAGAGATCAAGTGCCACCTGCTCGATCAGGCTTTCGGTAAACTCCATCATCCAGAGGTAATCTTTGTAGGCGACATAGAGTTCAACCTGGGTGAATTCAGGGTTGTGAAATCTGGATAACCCTTCGTTCCTGAAATCCTTGGCAAATTCATATACCCCTTCGAATCCTCCTACGAGCAATCTCTTGAGATAGAGCTCATTGGCAATTCTCAGGTAGAGCTGCATATCAAGTGCGTTATGATGGGTGACGAATGGCTGTGCCGAGGCTCCGCCATAAATCGGCTGGAGGATCGGTGTTTCTACTTCGAGATAGCCTTGATCGTTCAGGTAATTCCTCATCGACTGGATCATTTGTGCCCGTTTTCGAAACACCTCCCTGACCTCGGGGTTGACAATCAGATCTACATATCTCTGACGGTAACGCTGCTCCTTGTCTGCAAATGCATCATAGGTGACTTTCTCCCCCTCTTCATTTTCAATCTCTTTTGGGATCGGGATCGGCCGGACCGACTTGCAAAGAAGATGGAACTCTTCGGCATGGATGGTGGTCTCACCGGTTCGGGTTTTAAATACAAACCCTTTTACCCCCACAATATCGCCGATGTCGATCATTTTTTTGAATAGATCGTTATAGGTGTCTGTGCCAACATCATCCCGACGTATATAGACCTGAATCGTCCCGGCCGAATCCTGAAGGTTAAAAAACGAGGCTTTACCCATGATGCGGCGGGTCATTATACGTCCTGCCAGTACAACCCGTTCTTTCTCCTCTTCCTCCCGGAGAAAGCTCTCTTCATCAGTCAATATATCGATTGAGTGGTGTGACACGTCAAAAGAATAGGGATAAGGTTTGATCCCTTTCTCAAACAACTGCTTGCGTTTATCGATACGAATCGCCTGTTGTTCGCTGACTGTTAGCTGGTCGTTGGTTTTATTCTGGCTCATGGACGGAATGTTCCATTCATTTGAAATTTCCGGCAAATCAGACTGCCGGTGAATGAGCCGGGTTTCCAGATCAAGTTCGGATCAGGTGCCGGCTCTATTCGGAGATCTGTTTTTGAATAGTGAACAATCTATAAAAATATGGAAAATCCCTGCCAAATGGCATACCTGTGTAAACGCGCTCTTGACTATGGAATTCTTTATTTTGTCTGATGAAGATGGAAATTGAAGAGAACATGAAGCTTGTAACTCCGTCCGGGCTGCCTCCGGATATATGGGTAGCAATTGCACCTGCCGGAGCCGCTGAGAACAGGACGATTCCAAAGGGGAGAGGGAGACGTAAATTGGAATCGTCCAGGGGTAGGAGACTCGCTGCCACGCTGGCGTCCGAGAAGTTGGGCAGCGGAGAGCTTAAGATCCGTGCCCTGGATAATGGAAAGCCGGAGGCGGAATTCAACGGCCTTGAAGTTGGAATTTCGATAGCTCACTGCCCGGATCTGATCGGGGTTGCGATATCGAAGAAGCACCGGCTTGGTCTCGATCTGGAATGTGCAGAAAGAAGAGTGAAACCGACACTTCTGGACCGCATCCTTAATCCGGCTGAGTCGGAGATCAGAAGTCGTTGTTCACCGATCCAGATCTGGACGATCAAAGAAGCGGTTCTGAAATGGACCGGCAGCGGTTTGCGGACTCCGATGAGAGACATCTCGATTCTGGGGGAGGGAAAACCGCTTTTTTACACCGAAATTTCTGATGGAAAGTGTTTAAATATTTGTACTTTTAAATATCAGAATCACTGGATTTCCATAGCTTTTGACTAAAACGATCATCCGACCCGCTACCCCTTGCCTATGAATATTTCTGATCTCACCGGAGAGGAGATCAAGAGATCTCTCTCTGAGTCAGCCAAACGGCACCCATCAGCAGGAGAGACCATTCGAATTCTTTTTGCCCCCACCCGGATCGACCGATACAACCTGGATGAGGCGGGTGCACTATACAGTCAGCTTTGTCCGGACGATTATGAAACTGTTGTGATCGTCGAATCAAGCCCGTCCGAGCAAAAGAAAAAATTACCGATGCCGTCACACAAACAGTTCAAGACGTCATTGGGAGCGGTTCCTGTCGACGACAAGCTTCGCAACGATCTGTGTGACGAAGATGATGACTTCTATATCGATGACCAGGCTTATCACGACTCTATGAGTCTTTACGATCAACTGATTCTCCTGCAGTCTCAGCTGGAGGAGTTCAAGGTGGTCAGCATCCAGATCACGGATGAACATCCGGATATTATCAGGGAGCTGGCCCATGCTCTCGAAGAGGTTCTCGGCCCCAGGCCGGCATTGACGATATTTTGCTGCAACCTTGATGAATCGCACAGAAATGAATTTGATATTCTCAGCGACTATATTGAAACGGATGACCTCTCGGGCTTGATGAACCATCTAAACAGCGGAGAATCGTATATTAACGGCAAGAGCTCATTTTTAGCCGGAACACTGCTTGCCGGGCTCTGGGGGCTTGAAATCAAATTTGCGGGTGCTTCAGATTCCGATTTCCCGGCCGGCTCAAATCTGCTGTCCGGTTATGCAGAAAAGACTCCGCATCAAATCTTTGGCTGATGCCATCTCAATTAGATTTAACGGTGATCGGCCCCGGGGCTGTGGGCCGTTCTCTGCTGCTGTCGGCTAAAGAGGCCGGATACAGAATCACTTCTGTGTTTCGGAATAAAGATTCCGATAGCTTGTCTGGTTCCGACTCCGACTCCGGCTCTGGCTCTGGCTCCGGTGCCGATACCAGTCGGCTTTCGGGCGTACAACAATTTACCGGGCTGGAACAGGTTTCGGAAGAGAATCTTGGCCGCTGTATTTTTTTGACCACACCGGATGATCAAATTCGTAAAGTGACTGGCCAGCTTTCTGCTGCGCCTGTGAAATGGGAGAGTCGTATTGTTGTTCACTGCTCGGGAGCTCTCGACTCCGGCGTGCTGAACGATCTGGCCGAACGCGGAGCGGCGACCGCGTCATTTCATCCGATGCAAACCTTTACCGAAGAGAGCAGCAGTGATTCGTTCCGCCGGATCTATGTGACGATCGAGGGAGACAGGAGGGCCTTGAAGCTGCTAAAAGATTTTGCCGAGAAGATCGGCTCGACGCCGCTGGAACTTACGCGGGATCAAAAGACCAGCCTTCATATTGCCGCTGTTTTCCTATCCAACTACCTGGTGTCTCTCGGCGGGTTTGCCGAAAGCCTGATTAATAACAGTAGTGCTGAACCCGGTCTGAAGTTGTTCCAGCCGCTTATTCTGCAAACAGTAAAGAATATGACCGAAAAAGGCCCGAAAAGGGCGCTTACCGGCCCGGTTAAGCGTGGTGACACCGAAACGGTCCGCCTTCACCTGGAGAGACTTGCAAAGGAAGATCTCCGGCCGGAATTGGTGCAGGCGTACAGTTTGCTGGGCCTTGAAGCACTTCGGCTTTCGGACGGGGAGGGGAAGAACTCCTCTCGCAGTTCGATTGAAAAATTATTGAAAGAGAACAGATGAATAAAGATGAGCGAGAATCCTATTATGAACGGGTTTATGATATTGTGGAAAAGATACCCGCCGGCCGGGTGACAACCTACGGCGCAATCGCCCGTACTCTCGGTTTGAAGTCCGGTGCAAGAATGGTCGGATATGCCCTCAACGGTTCGATCGGGTCCGGAATCCGGATTCCCGCTCACCGGGTCGTCAACCGGCTCGGCCAATTGACCGGGCGGGAGCATTTTCCGGGGGATATTATGAGGGAGCGGCTGCTTCAGGAGGGTATCGTTTTTCTGGACGACTACACCGTTGATCTTGAAGCGCACTTCTGGGATCCGATGGAGGAGGATCAGTCGGCCTGATTTTGCCAGGCATCCGGGACAATTGTAGGTGCCGGAACAATTGTCATCTCTTGCAATCGATCCGGGTTCAACTCTCGATCATTGACTACATCCCGGATGATAATCTCTTCAATTTGATCGGGAAATCGTTTGAAAATCTCCCGGTAGACTTCCGGATCCCGCTCTCCGGAATCACCAACGAGAATAAACCGGCGTTCGGGAAATTTGCTGATTATCTCAGTAATCTGTTCGATTTTCTGTTCGTAAGTAACCAGTTCGTTGGTTGCAAGCTCTCTCAGGTCTCGCCAGGAGTTGACAGATAACAGGTTTTTGCGTGCATTTTTCATATGAAATGTTCCTTCAGGATATCCGGCATCAGGACTGAACAGGAACGCCTCAAGTGGTTTGTAGAGCTGCCATGGAGCACCCGAAACGTAATGGAATACAGCCCCATCATTATGCCAATTCTGATAACGAGAGACCAGTTCCGGGGCTGGTTGAAAATCCTTGAAGAAGGTATTTTGTACGACAGTTCGGGCACCGGCCGGTATTTCGGTGATTTTGACAGTATCGTCGATATCGGAAATAATCGATAAACCTTTATGAGGAATAAACTGGATCGATCCGGTACCTTCGTGATCTTCACTGACAGCATAAAACGATAGCCAACCATCATCTGAGCGCTGCTTTTTCATGAGTTGATCTGCTTTCTCAACAGGTAATCTGATGACTCCTTCGGCTACTCCATTGAGGCCTGTGGTTACCGGGGAACCGGATTCATCGAGAAGAGTATATTCTGTTTGATCCGGATCTTCTTCAAATCTGAAATAGACCACTTCTCTCGATTCGCTGTCTACAGCAAAGTAACGGATTCGGGAACGGAACAGATCAATCTCTTCAGGTTCCCGTTCACCGATTCGGCGAACGGTTCGGGAGATTAATGATTCGGTCCAGCGGCGATATTCATAAACATAATATCTCATTGGTATGACCCATTCATCTCCGATTTGATATCCGAAACTATGATAAAAGATCACATAATCAGGGTCATCGGCCTGATTTTCGAAGTGGGGACTCGATTCGGTAATCCCAGAAAATGCTAAAAACAGAAGCATTGTGAGGGCAGTATGAATAAGGAAGTGGACCACAAAATTCTCCAGGATTTGGCAACAGTTCAAAATTTCCAGACGTATGAATTATCAGTACCCTGACATGGGTCAATGTATACTGAATACAACTCGTCAGTTGGCCCGAAAATTTGTATTTTTCAGGAGTGTCCGGTCAAAGGTAACAAACCATTTTACAAGAAATTATTCAATCATATGCCGACCTGGAGGCTATATACCGAGTTTACATTTGATGCGGCACATTCTATAGATGGCTATGACGGTAAATGCTCAAGACTGCATGGCCATACTTACAAAGTCAGAATGACAGCCAAATCAAACCAGCTAAACCCGTCTAAATACCTGAAATCTCCCGACATGGTCTGCGATTTCAATGAACTCAAGTGGGCGGCCGAAGATTCGGAAAAAGGGGGGCTCGATCACGTTCTTCTGGATGAGATAGTGCCGGTGAATACCACGGCAGAACGGATTGCCGAGTATATACACAAGGAAACATCCAAACGTATACCGGAGAATATCGAACTCACCGTTACCGTTTGGGAAACAGAATCAAGCTGGGTCGAATATACCGACAAGGATGAATAAAATGGAACCGAACCGTTCCGTAATGTCTGATAAACTGTCAAAAACTGTCGGCAAGGAGGAAACGGATACCGGCAATAAGGGTGTCGAATCAGATGCGGACTATAAATATCCGCTGATGGAGGATTTCTACACCATTCAGGGCGAAGGGGTTCACGCCGGACGGGCAGCCTATTTTATTCGACTGGCAGGATGTGATGTACAGTGCTGGTGGTGTGATGTGAAAGAGAGCTGGGACGCATCAAAGCATCCGGCAGTGGAGGCGAGAGAGATCGTCGAGCGTGCAGAAATGAGCGGAGCACCTATTGCCGTAATTACCGGAGGTGAGCCGCTTTTACACAATCTTGACCCATTGACGAAGCTGTTGAAAAAAGCCGGCCTGGCGACCCATATCGAAACCAGCGGATCATCTCCGCTGAGCGGTCGTTTCGACTGGATCACTCTCTCCCCAAAGCGATTTAAAAAACCACTCGACGAGATCTTTCCCCTTGTGAATGAGCTGAAAGTGGTGGTGCTTAAAAACAAGGATCTGGAGTGGGCAGAAAAAAATGCAGCCAGGTGTCCGGAGTCGACGGAGCTGTTACTGCAACCGGAGTGGGAAACTCCATCGTCAGTAGATCTGATCGTCAACTACGTCAAGCAGAACCCCCGTTGGAGAATCAGTCTGCAGACCCACAAATTTATGAATGTGCCCTGATCGAAGAAAATGTGCCCGATCGAAGAAAATGAATGTGCCCTGACCGGGAGAAGCCTGTATTCCGACCGGGGAGAGAGTTCGATCATTTCGCTCTTCATACGATTCGCTGCTCATTACTCAAAACGGGGGGCTCATTTATTCGAGATAAGGGCTGAAAGCTTCAACCAGTTCCTCCCCGAAATGATCGGTCACGTGAGGGGTAAAAGAGTTGCCGGTCAGAGTTTCAAACAATTCGATATATCGCTGGCTGATACTCCATCGAAATGGATCCGGCAGGTCGGGCAGCTGTTCTCCCTCTTTGCCCTGAAATCCCTGTTCCATCAGCCACTCCCTTAAAAACTCCTTGGAGAGCTGCCGCTGCGGCTTGCCCTTTTTGAGCCTCTCTTCATATCCATCAGCATAAAAATAGCGGGAAGAATCGGACGTATGTACCTCGTCGATTAAAGTCAGCTCACCGTTGTAAAGTCCAAATTCATACTTGGTGTCGACCAGAATCAGGCCCTGCTGTCGAGCAAGTTGTGACCCCTTCTCGAAAAGCTGAAAGGATTTTTCTTTAATCTGTTGCCACAGATCAGGTTCCACTATTTTTTGATTGAGAATTTCCTCTTCTGATATATCCTCATCATGCCCTTCCTGGGCCTTGGTGGCAGGAGTCAGAATCGGACTTGAAAACTTTTGATGTTCCACCATTCCGTCCGGCAGCCGAACACCGCAAAGTGACCTTTTTCCGGATCGGTATGTTCTCCAGGCGTGACCGGTCAGACAGGCCCGTATCACAACCTCAATCGGGATGGGGGTGCACTCTCTGGCGATTGTGATGTTTGGATGTGGATGGTCAATCACATGGGTAGGCAGAATCTCTTCGGCTTTGGAAAACCCGAACGCTGACAGCCGGTTGAGAATTTGACCCTTGTAGGGGATCGCCTGTTTCATAATGTAATCGAATGCGGATATCCGATCCGTTACGACGATTCCGAGTCGTTTTCCGCCAAGTTTATAAAGATCCCGAACTTTGCCTTGGTAGGGATTCGGCAGGTTCGGGTGGCGGGTGGATGTGATACAGCTGTCGAGTGCTTTTCGAATTTCGGGATCAGTAATTTGACTCATTCAGCTTTAAAGGTGGATTTTCGTTCAACAAGTATCGGTTTGATGGCGACTTGTTCGGCAGGCAGATCGGGATTTCTGATAATCTCATTCAGACGTCTGGTAGCGAGAATACCTACTTTGTGCATCTGCTGATCGATCGTTGTCAGATCCAGATAGCGGGTGAATTTGATATTATCGTACCCCATCAGGCCGATATCTTCCGGAACCCTGAGGCCGAGATTGTTGAGAGCGTGCAGTGCCCCGATGGCCTGTGTGTCGTTGAGACAAAAGATAGCATCCGGCCAGTCATCCATCTCATTAAATTTGTATATCGCCTCATAACCCGCTTCTTCGGTAAAACCCGCATGTTTGGTGCTATCCCCTTTGACATAGAGGTTCTCACAGATCGGCATTCTGTATTGTCGGATCGAATCCAAAAAGCCTTTATAACGTTCTCTGGAGGCTTTAGTCTCGATTGCGGGAAGAATCATACCCGGTTTTTTGTACCCTTTTTTTATCAGATGTTCTCCGGAGATAAATCCCCCCTCATAGTCGTTCATATCGAAGGAGTCGTAGCCCGGATGACTCGATCCAATCAGTACTGTAGGTATCCCTGATACCTGGATCTGATTGTGAACTTTCTCGTTCAAATTGATGGAGATGGTGATAATTGCATCGGCAGTACCGCGGTCGAAAAAGTTCTCGATCGCCTCATCCGGGTTTTTGGATCCGGTATTGTAGATGACGATATCCAGATCCATCTCGCGAATTTCATCTTTCACCCCTTTGAGAACTTCATTGAAAAAAGGGGTGGTAAAGGAGGGGACGGCGATCGCAAGCATCTGAGGCTTTCTGCTTGCCAGATTTCTGGCGCTGACCTGCGGACGGAAATTGAGGCGCTGGATCGCTTCAGAAACTTTTTCTTTGGTTGCTTCTGAAACGTTCGGCGAACTATTGAGCACTCGGGATACCGTAGAGATAGCAACACCCGCCTCTTCGGCAACCTGATAGATTGTAATTTTTTTCTGTTTGGGCATACGGAATCCGGGCTGAGCTTTCAAAATCCGGCCATGTGGAAATTTCGACTCTTAAGCGAAACAAAATAAGGAAAAGTAGGGAAGTATTATTCTTTTTTAAAAGGAACGATCTGGATATAGTTTTGCTTTATTTTTTTCCACGGTAGTTGTGAAGTTTCTGGAAGAGAAGAGATAACCCGAAAAAAAAAAAAAAAATCCGGGAAGTGATGAGTACCCCGAAAAGAGAAATTTAACCGGAAGCACCGTTCCGCACATGATCGATTCGTTGTTTCGACAGGTATATAACCGAACCTGGATTCACCGCAAAGTGATCGATGAGGTCGGTTCGCAAAGCCTGCGCGAAGCTTACCGGCATTGCCGTGCGATCACCCGATTCCATGCCCGGACGTTCTATCTGTCAAGCCGGCTGCTCCCAAGAAATAAGCAGCGCGCCATTTTTGCCATTTACGGACTTTGCCGGTATCTGGACGATCTGGTTGACGAGGCAATGGACCTGATGCAGATGCAGAAGATCGGGATGGAGGAAGTCGAGCAGAGATTGGGTCAATTCCGCAGAGATTTGATTCATGCCTATGGATCCGGGGAGGGGAGAGATCTGATACTTACAGCATTTGCCGATACACTCAGGCAGTTCCACATCTCGATTCGGCTGCCACTTGAGCTGTTGGAGGGAGTGAAGCTGGATCTGGTGAAGAGCCGATACCGGAATTTTGAAGAGCTCTACAACTACAGCTGGAAAGTTGCCTCGGTTGTCGGCCTGATGACGTCGGAAGTTTTCGGTTACCAGGACAAACGGGCACTCAAACATGCGGCAGACCTCGGAATTGCCATGCAGCTGACCAATATATTGAGGGATGTAGGAGAAGATCTTGAAAAAGACCGCATCTACCTGCCATTGGATGAACTGGAACTGTTCGGGGTGACTGAACAGCAACTGTTTGAAGGGCATATCGATAAAAATTTTGTGCAGCTGATGCGATTGCAGATTTTACGTGCACGCCAGTATTATGAGAGTGCCGATGTGGGAATTGCATACCTGAACCCCGACAGCCGCCTGCCGGTTCGGCTGGCGCGAGAAAATTACAGCCGGATCCTGAATAAAATCGAGGAGAACGGCTATCGGGTGTTTGATCGAAGAGCCTATCTGAATCGTCGTGAAAAACTTCTGATGGTGCCGAAACTGCTCATTAGCAGATAACGCGTTGAATTGTATTCATACAGGCCGAACCTGCAGATCGCCCTGGCAGGCGGAAAAGTATCTGGTTATCGATTCTGTCGAAGCAGACATTGGTTTCGACTGCGTGTTTGGGGATTAACAATTATATTCCGGCTTGAATTTTAAAAAGGGTCTTTATGCCAAAAATCAATTCAGTTCTGATAGCAAACAGAGGAGAAATTGCTCTTCGGGTCATTCGAACATGCAAAGAGATGGGAATTACTACCATCGCCGTCTATTCAGATGTCGACCGGGAATCTCCTCATCTGCTTGCTGCCGACCGGTCCTATCCTCTTGATGGGGTCTCATCAGCGGAGACCTATCTTTCTATCGAAAAAATAGTTGATATTGCAGAGCACGCAGAAGCGGATGCTATTCACCCGGGTTACGGGTTTTTAAGCGAGAACGCCCAATTTGCCGACGCCTGCAAACAAAGGGGAATTCAGTTTATCGGACCAAAGCCGGAATCCATTGCACTGATGGGAGACAAAACAGCGGCCAGAGAACGTATGGAGCAGGCCGGAGTACCAACCCCGCCTGGAACACGGGATGCACTTGATTCGATTGGTGAAGCGAAAAAAGCAGCCGGAGAGATCGGGTTCCCGATCCTGATCAAGGCGGCTGCCGGCGGCGGTGGCAAGGGGATGAGGGTCGTTGAATCGCCGGAACGTTTCGAGACGGAAGTGAAAGCCGCCCGATCGGAGGCAAAAAATGCTTTTGGTGATGATCGCGTCTATATCGAAAAGTACCTGGAGTCTCCAAAACATATCGAATTTCAGATTCTGGCCGACACTCACGGAAATGTGTTGCACCTTTTTGAAAGAGAGTGTTCTGTACAACGAAGGCATCAAAAAGTGGTTGAAGAATCACCATGTTCATCGCTGACTGCCGATCTGCGAAAAGAGATGGCGGATGCGGCTGTCGCGGCAGCCCGGGCATGCGATTATATTGGAGCCGGGACGGTGGAGTTTCTTCTCGACCGTCACCACAACTTCTATTTTCTAGAGATGAATACCCGGTTGCAGGTTGAACATCCGGTCACTGAGCTTATTACAGGGGTCGACCTGGTGGAGATGCAAGTTCGGATTGCGAGGGGAGAGGAGCTCCCGTTTACCCAGGAAGAACTATCCATGAACGGACATGCGATTGAATGCAGGATCTACGCTGAAGATCCTTCGAACCGGTTCCTGCCGAGTACCGGCTTATTGAACAGACATCGGCCTGCCGCCGGTCCCGGAGTCCGGGTCGACTCGGGAGTGGAAGAAGGTCAGAATATTACGATTCACTATGATCCGATGATTTCAAAACTTTGTGTGCACGGCGGTTCCAGAGAGGCGGCAATACGCCGAATGATCCGGGCACTGGATGAGTATGAAATATCCGGCTGCCGTACGACTATTCCATTTTGCCGTTATGTGATGAAACATCCTCAATTTGTTGATGGTAAATATGATACAGGGTTTATTTCAGATTATTTTGAAGGTACGGACCTTTATGAAACAACGTTTCAGGATCAGGATGTCGATTCTCTTGCCGCAGCACTTCTGACTCTTGAGAAGAATGAAAACCAGGGCGATGGAGCGGCCGGTGCATCCGGCCGGAAACTCAATAGATCGGATCAGCGAATCGGTGCCCGGAAAAACGGTTTTGGCAATGAGTCGAATTCCACCTGGTGGCGTACGAGACGCTACAACTAATCCCCGGACTGGTGAATAAAGAGAATAATCATGAACAACTGTTCGATCAGCTGAAAGAGTTGATGACTGAACAGCGGAACAGGGACACAATGGAGATCGATCTGGCGGATCCCGGACAGATTGTGCGGATGATCCATGCGGAGGATGCAAAAGTGGCCAAGAGTGTTGAGACTCGTCTGCCTCAAATTGCAAATGCAGTTGAGATGGTCCGGGAATCGATTCAGAATGGCGGCCGCCTACTCTATTTTGGAGCTGGAACGAGTGGACGACTTGGTGTGCTGGATGCTGCAGAGTGCCCTCCGACTTTCGGAACCGATCCGGACAGGATCAAGGGGTTTATCGCCGGAGGAAAAGAGGCGATGTTTCAGGCCCGTGAGGGGGCCGAGGATCTGGAATCCAACGGTGCCGTGGATGTCCAAAAAGCCTCTGTTTCTCCGCCGGATATTGTTTGCGGCCTGGCTGCCAGCGGCCGCACTCCCTATGTTCATGGCGCGATCAAGGAGGCATCTTTAAGGAAATGCAAGACCATCCTGGTTACAACAGTGCCAGCCGGCCAGGTCGATCTTGAGGTCGACCTTATGATCGATGTAGCTGTTGGCCCTGAAGTGATTATGGGTAGTACGCGAATGAAGAGTGCTACCGCCCAGAAAATGGTTCTCAATATGATCACTACAGGGGCGATGATTCGACTCGGTAAAGTGTACGAAAATGTGATGGTCGATTTGATGTTGACAAATAACAAACTCAAAGAACGTGCAAAACGAATCATCATGTTTCTTTCCGATAAAAGCTACAAAGAAGCGCAACAAATACTGGAAGAGGCCAACGGCCAGGTAAAAACAGCGCTGATGATGGCCCTGACCGATCTCGACAAAAAGCGCTGTGAAAAACTGTTGGACAAGAACAGTGGCTTCATCCGTAAAGCCCTGAATCAACTGGAATCGTAATGTCGTAAATAGCTGGAGATCGTTGGCAATGAACCGGTTGTCGTGGACGTTTTAAACAAAATCGATGCGGTTTGTATACATAGACGACGGCTCGGGAATATCATTCGTCAATACTTAAGGAGATTGAGTGCAGACATATTTGAATGAGGAATCCACTTAAGACAAATAACCCCATTGAAGAGCAAGGCTACAGGATTCGGGTCCTGAGCGGACTGGTTACCATTTTAATCTTGATGATATTGCTGGTTCGATTCTGGCCGGTGAAAGAGAAAGCAGTTGAGGAGACCGAGGAGATTGTATTTCAGGATGAAATTCTGATTGATGATATTGAGATTACACGACAGGTCAGCTCTCCGCCTCCTCCGCCAAGGCCGATGATTCCACAACCGGTCCCGGATGATGAAATTATCGAAGTGGAGCTCGATCTGGATGCGGAGATGGATCTGCCGGATATGCCGGAATTGCCGCCTGAACTCGGGACGGCGGTTGGTGATGAAGCCGCAATCGTGAGTAATCCCCAATTGCCTCCCTCCGTGGTTCGTATCGTAGAGCCCAGTGTCCCCGAACTGCCAGATGATCTGAGAGGCCGCATCGAAATGGTAGTCAGCTTTCTGGTTAACGATGACGGGTCGGTGGAAGATGCGACTATTGTGGAGATTCGGAAATATTCGAATGATCGCAGTGATTATGAGACGCTGCCTTTCATCCAGTATGGATTGATGAACGCAACACTCGAGGCGGCATTGAACTGGCGTTTTAGAGCTGCCAGGCATGAAGGCAGGGGAGTACGAACCTATACGACAGCCACTTTCAATTACTGATCTCTGGCTGAATTTCCGATCTGTTCAGGGGAAAACGGAGGTAATTATCAGGTTCAACCGAAGTGCGGCATGACTTGTCCGATCAGGTGATGTGCATCGGTTTTCAGGCTTTGATTTTGTTTGCGGAGTAGTCGTAAATAAGCCTATATTTGCCTTCTTTTGAGTTTTTCACGACGATTAACTTCCCGGAGGGGTGCCAGAGCGGTCGAATGGGCTCGCCTGGAAAGCGAGTGTGCCTCTATCGAGGTACCGAGGGTTCGAATCCCTCCCCCTCCGCATTCATGTTTTTATTAATATACCGCCGGCTAACTCATAATGCCGGGAATCTTCTATTTACCAAAATTACAAAAGCTGGCTGGAGCTGATAACTTCGGCCCCGGCCTCTTTCATCTCTAGCCAGGCTTGTTCGACAGATCCATCCAGATCGATTCCCCGAACCGCATCTTCTATCACTTTAACGGTGAAGCCCTCTTTTATCCCGTCCAGCACCGACCATTTCACACAGAAGTCGGTCGCCAGTCCACAGACATAGAGATCAGAGAGGTTTTTATTGTTCAGATATCCCGTCAGCCCGGTCCGGGTTTTTTGGTCGTTTTCATAAAATGTAGAGTAAGAATCGATCTCTTTTCTGAACCCTTTGCGAATGATCACTTCACTCTTAAGGGTGTTCAGCTCCGGATGAAAATCGGCTCCCCGGCTGCCCTGTACACAGTGTTCGGGCCACAGAACCTGCTCTCCATACTCCATCTGTACGGTATCAAAGGGTTTTTTACCCGGATGAGAGGAAGCAAATGAGCTGTGTCCCTCCGGATGCCAGTCCTGAGTTTGAAGCACATGGTCGAACCGGCCGATCAGGCGGTTGATGACGGGTACGACCTGGTCACCGTTCGGCACAGCGAGTGCGCCTCCAGGGCAGAAATCGTTTTGTAGATCGACGATGAGTAGAGTTCGCATGGTATCAGATCTGTTCTTTGATTTCGTGAACCATTGTATCTCGCATTTTCAGCAATCGGGTGCTGATTCCCACTTTGTAGATGTGTGGGTTGTTAAAACGTTTGTGTTCATCATTCATTCTTTCAAGTCTCTTTTTCGAATATTTGGCGATCTCCCGGACCGTTGGAAGATTGTAGGTCAGATTTCCATTCTTCATCACTTCGATCAACAGCGGTTCATACTCCAGATCAGCCACACTGCTTTTCTGAGTCGAATAGAAGGGATGATGAATCAATTGAACTTGTTCTTCATCGTCCATCAGAATGGCATCTCCATAAAAACTGCCGTCCGGGTTCAAATACCTGTAGATTTTTTTCTTTCCGGGTAGTGTGATCTTCTCTACATTTTCAGAAATTTTCAAGGTCGGTTCATCGCCGATTTTCGAAAGTTTATAGACACCGTCCAGGGCCGGTGAATCCTGGCCGGTCACCAGCCGGGTTCCAATTCCGAAAACATCGATTGGGGCTTTCTGCGAGATCAGGCTGGAGATGATATACTCGTCGAGCTGATTTGATGCTGCGATCTTTACATACTCCAGGCCAGCTTCATCCAGCATATTTCTGGCCTGGCGGGCGAAGTAGGCCAGATCACCGCTATCGAGCCGAATTCCCTTGAGGCGGTATCCTTTCTCTTCCAGCTCTTTGGCTACAGTGATTGCATTGGGAACTCCACTTTGAAGCGTATCATAAGTATCCACTAGCAGCACAGATTTATCCGGAAACTCATTGGTAAATGCTCTGAATGCTGATAACTCGTCATTAAATGACTGAACCCAGGAATGTGCCATCGTACCGTCTGCAGGCAGGTCATATTTAAAAGCTGCAAAGACGTTTGAAGTGCCGTCCAGTCCGCCGATGATCGAGGCCCTCGAAGCATGAACACCGCCAAGACCCTGGGCACGGCGCAGACCGAAATCGAGAGCTATTCGATCTCCGGCCGCGTATCGGATTCTTGAGGCTTTGGTAGCGATCAGGGATTGAAAGTTCAGTATGTTGAGAACCAGCGTTTCGATGATTTGAGCCTCAATCAGGCCTCCTTCAATCCGAAGTACCGGTTCACGTGGAAAAATGACCTCGCCCTCCCGTGCAGAATGGATGGTGCCCTTGAATTGAAAGGTTGCAAGATAGTCGATGAAGTCGCTGTCGAATCCTTCTTTTTTCAGGAACGCCAGTTCGTCATCTCTGAATCGAAGTCCATTGAGGGTCTCCAGAAGCTCGTTCAGTCCGGTATAGATGACATAACCGCCGTCGAAAGGAATTTCCCGGAAAAAATAATCGAAAATGGCAGTTCTTTCATGTAGGCCGGAGTTGAAATACCCCTGTGCCATTGTCAATTCGTAATAATCTGTGTAGGTAGCCGGCCTGTTGAAATTCATAAGGTATCTGACCAAAAGTTTCTGTAGTCAAAATAGCGTAATAAGCTGAATTTCGCATATCTTCGGTTGTTTTACGTTTCTTGTTATATTTTGAATCACCCCATGAAATTGACTCCTCTTTTGTGCTGATCAGACAGCTTGCCATTTTTATTGTCACAGTTATGGTTGCAGGGCTTGTCTCTTGTGCAACTCCGGTTGCACCGACAGGCGGTCCACCGGATCGTACTCCGCCGGAAATTGTAGAGACCAGGCCGGTTAACGAAACAGTTAACTTCGACGGCAGAGTGGTGGAATTTACCTTCTCGAAGTTTGTAAGCCGTTCCTCCCTTCTCGAAGCGATCGAGGTAGAGCCGGATCTGGCGATTGGATATGACGTTAGCTGGAGCAGGAGAACGGCTACGATACGATTCGAAAGAGATCTTCCTGAAAATACGACGGTTATCATTACGATCGGAACTGAACTGCAGGACACCCGAAACAATAACCTGGGGGCACCCTATTCACTTGCGATTTCCACCGGGCCGGAGATTGACGAAGGTCGGGTTACGGCACGTGTTCGTTTGGCGGATGATGGTACTGCAGAATCTGGCTACCGGGTATTTCTATACAGAGAGCCATTCGACCTGGCCGCACGGGCGAATTACATAGCCCAGACCGATACAGCGGGGCAGGTGGAGTTCTCCTACCTGGCTGAAGATCGTTACAAAGCTCTTTGGGTCGATGATACGAATAGAAATCGAATATGGGATAGGGACCGTGAATTTGCACAGCCGTTTTATGATTCCACATTTACTCTTGAGAGGGGAGATGAGATCGACCTTGGAACCATCTATATCGAAAAACCTGACACGACCCGGCCGCGTTTGCAGGGAGTCGGTCTGCTGACTGAACGGATGATGAGACTTCGTTTCAACGAAGAGGTTTATTGGGATGAATCTGCACGAATTGACCTGATCGATTCATTGGGAAATCGTTATACGGGTGCCTGGCCGCTCTATCTGCTGCCGGACGACCATCGGGTATTGATGGCACAGACAGATGACCCGCTGCCGGAAGATGATCGATTTCATCTGGAGCTGACCGGAATTACCGACCGGGCGGGAAACAGGGCCCGGTTTACTGCAGACCCGTTTACCGGGTCGGCTCAGGCCGATACGATCGGGCTCCGTATTATTGGTGATAACAGTGAACCGGGGCTGTTTAATGATGAATCATTCGTTGTCGGTTATAACAAATTGATAGACGATGATGATGTGGTCGATTCATTGCGAGTTGTAGAGGGTGAAATCATGATTGAAGAGTGGCCCAACGTTGAGATTGACCGTCACCGGCTGATTATACTCCCGGAAGAGAATTGGCAAAGCGGTATCACCTGGCAGTTTCTGATCTGGAATCCCCACAGACAGGAGTTACGCCCATATGAACCGACGATCTGGCAACGCAATCAACTGGGTGCAATCGAATTTCTTTTTGAAGAGGGGGAGGAGCCGGATCGATCAGATGAGTTGCATGATGAAGAGAATCATCATCTGCATCTTCGCCTTTTTGACGAAGAGGAAAAAGTTCATATTGATACAACTTTTACTGGCCGTATTTTGATTGAAGATTTGCCGCCACTGACTTATACGGCTGTTGTATTCAAGGATCTGGATGGATCGGACAGCTGGGATTCCGGATCAGTTGAGCCCTATCGAGCACCGGAACCCTACTTTGTGCGGCGTGACATTCCGGTCCGGGCAGGCTTTACGTCGGAACTGAACATCCGTTTCGATATCCCGCAAAACCGGGAGCAGGTCTCAGTTCCGGGCAGTTAATCGGCCTTTCAACCGCTGTGCACCAGAAAAAATGTCGCTGTCCGGGTACTCATCAATGATCGTTTCGAGCAGTGAGACCGCCTCTTCTATATTACCGGCCGTTTGGTAGGCGATAGCCGCTTCGTAGAGGTTGTATGGGGTAGTCGTATCGTTTTCGTCCCAGTAAGCTGCTTCGACAAACATTTCCGCTGCTTCGACATATCGTTCGAGCTCGGCCAGAATAGCAGCATGTAATGAGATAGGGCCGACACCGGTAATACCGTCCGGCACACGGAAGCGCACTATGTAGTGGAGTGCCTCTTCATACTCTTCGATTTCGTAGAGAACAGCAGCCGAATAGTAGTTTGCCAGATTCCCCGACGGGGTGCGGCTGTAATTGTCGGCAATTTGAATGAAACCGAGGGTGAACGCTTCCTCATCTCCATAGAGTGCCCGGTCATATTCACCCTGCATCAGATACTCTTCAGCTGTACCGAGAAGTTCTTCTGCTTCGGCTGTTTGCTGCGCCGTGTGAACGAAATATCCGATGGTCAAGCCGACGGCCAGAACTATACCGATTCCTGTGCCCCAGACGACCCCTTTATTGTTGCGATAAAAGTAGAGAAAGCGTGTGGAGTACTCAATGAGTACATCCTGTTCCATCTCATCATGTTTCAACTTGCTCATAAATATCGATCCTGAAAATCTTGTTGTTTTTCGGGCGCAAAAGTTATGACAGTTTTCACTCTAAACCAAGCAGTCTCCGGCCTTGTTCAACGCTATCAGTTAACAAGGGTGTATGGATGAAGTGCGCCCTGTTTCAACTCATACATCGTGTTGCAGCGTGAGGCGATCTCTTTTTCATGTGTAATGAGTACCATGGCTACCTGTTCAGATTTTCGAAGGTCGAACAACTGGCTTAATACAAGTTCCGTATTCTCTTCATCCAGGTTGCCGGTCGGTTCATCAGCCAGCAGAAGCCCCGGCTTGTTCATCAGTGCTCTGCAGATCGCTACCCGCTGCTGTTCTCCTCCCGAAAGTTGAGAGGGCCGATGCTGGCTTCGATCAGCCATCCCAACCTGGTCCAGCAATTGCATTGCCCGCTCTTCCGCTTTCTCGACAGGTTGGCCGGCAATCAATGCCGGCATATAGACATTCTCCACTGCAGTAAATTCCGGCAGCAAATGGTGAAACTGAAAAATGAACCCAACTCTGCGATTTCTCTCTTCGGCAAGTTTGTCAGGGTCCCAATCGTAAATTGATTGGCCATCCCAATACACGCTTCCAGAGTCGGGCCGGTCCAGGCCACCCAGCAGGTGCAGAAGAGTGCTTTTCCCGCAGCCGCTCGAACCGATGACGGCTGTAATCTGAGAAGAATGGACGGTTAAATCGACATTCTTTAACACTTCGAGTACACCTTTACCAGACCTGGAGGGATAGGTCTTATGGATCTTTTCAGCTCTGATAATCTCACGCGACAAAGTCATTGCTTCTTGGTGCTGGATTTGAATGAGGGGTATACAACGGGTTCGATATGAATACATTTTCCGGATTCGGCATCGATTTCAGCATAAACGCCGCATAGTCTGTTATCGTCGCTAGCCACTTTGAATTTTTGGGGTAAACTTCGTGTAAATCGAATGATGGAGCTTTTTTTATCCATTCCGATAACTGAGTCGAACGGGCCGGTCATGCCCGCATCCGTAATATAACCGGTACCACCCGGAAGTATTTGAGCATCGTTGGTCGGTACGTGGGTATGGGTTCCGATTAGCAGAGAGACTCTGGAATCGAGCTCCCAGGCCAGAGCCATTTTTTCGGCTGTTGCTTCAGCATGAAAATCAACGATGATCAGTGAGGTCTCTTCACGGAGTTTTTCCACGATCCATTCAGCAGTACTGAACGGATCGTCGATATCCGCCATGAAAGCACGCCCCTGAAGATTGATAACAGCTATCTGCCTCTCTGTTCCGGGTATTTTCGTCAGACAGTATCCGAATCCGGGAACACCCTTTGGAAAATTTAGAGGCCGGAGCAGGTACGGATCTTTTTTCATGTAGGGAAAGATCTTCCACTTGTCGAACGAATGATTACCGCCGGTAATAACATTCACCCCGGAATCATAAAGTGATTGAACGATCTGCCGGTTGATTCCGCGGCCTTGATGTGCATTTTCTGCATTGGCGATAACAAAATGGGTTTTATATTTGTCGATCAGTCCGGGCAGAATCGTATTGAGCAGATGCAGGCCGGGCTGCCCGACGATATCAGCAACAAAAAGTAACTTGACGGGTGAGGACATATGGATGCGACCCCTGTCGCATGGCATTTTTAACGATTCTCTTTTTTAATGCGAATGACCAGTGTTCCCAGCCAGGCGGAAGCTGCACCGACAGCAAGGGCGATGACCAGGTCGAGTCCAAGGGAAGCGTGTTGAGCCGTTCCGAAGAACATATCTCCAAAAAACCTCAAGATGATCGCCAAGCCAAAACCGGCGGTAACTGCACCGATGGTATCTTTCGGCTGCAAACTGGATAGCAGCGCTGCAACGACTGTCACTGAAACGCCGATCAGGGCAAGAATTCCGAGAAACTGAGGATCGGTCATTGAAAAATCTCTGGCCGAAACCGTCCATATTGGAATTCCGGATGCCACAGTTGCAACAATGGTTGTAATCAATTTGGGAGTCTGTGATTTCATTGATCTATCAGCGTTAAGGGTTGTTAGCAGTCTGCCGTGCGACAGGCGGTCGTTTGAAATGTTTACTGGCGTATTTCATCCAGCAGCTCTTCCAGGCTCTCGTTTATCCGATGGATCATCTGGTCTCCGTCGCCCTGATGCTCATGCATCTCCTTTCGGGCTTCAAAGAGCTCTTCGGCAATGCTCAATGCGGCAAGTACCATAATTGTGGTATCCGGTTGTTTGTTCAGTTCTCGTTTATAGAGACGAAACTTCTCATCGACAAATCTTGCAATCTGATGCATCGTCTCCACTTCTTCATCTGCCACTTTTAATGGATACTGCTTACCGAGTATGGTTACTTTTATCGATTGCACGCAATTACCCCTCCAAATGTCGATCTATTTTTGCAATAAGACCGTCGATCTGATGCCGAAGTGCAATTCTGTCGGATTCACCAAGAGTTGAGAAAATGTCGCCCGACTCAGCTTCCATCTCTTCAATCTTATCCCGAAGCCGTCGGTTTTCCTCTGCGAGGGTACGATTTCTTTGCCGGAGTTCAAGAAGTCCTTCTCGAATCTGACTCAACAGTTGTTGAAATCGTTTGAACTGCGGATTCGGTGCGTTCACGGTCAGGTAGATTATTTCAGGATCGCAGTTTTGCTCCCGCTTCGTTTTCGAGAACTTTAGTAACCTTCTGAACGACAGGTTCTACATCATTGATGTTCAATGTTTTATTACGATCTAAAAAAGTAAGCCGAAAAGCAATACTTTTTTTCCCTTTTCCAAGGTTTTCTCCCTCGTAAATATCGAAAACTTCAAGTCTGTGAAGGTTCTTACCTGCACTTTTACGGATCAATTCCAGAAGTCGTCCGGCCGGTTCGGATGTTGGCACTACATAGGCGGCATCATATTCGAATGTCGGATATTTGGCCGGCGGCCGGTAACCGGTTTCAGTTTCGGTCAAGCCGCTTTGATGGATCAAGGTCAGGTCAATTTCTGCAGCAAAAAGAGGCAATTCTATATTGAATTTCTCCAAAAGTTCCGGAACTACTTTCGACAGGGTTGCCACCTTCTGGCCGTTCAACTGGTACTCGAGCCGATTCGGCTCGGCAATAGATCCCTTCAATTGCGAAAGGATTCCGAGTTGTTGAAAAAATGATTCGAGATCGGCTTTCAGGTCAAAAATAGTGTAAGGTTGATCCTCACCCCGCCAATCTCCTTTCTGGCGATAACCACAGATGCCCAGAAGCAATCTGCTATGCTCCTCGATTCCTGAAATCCATGTACCATCCTCTGAGGATCTAAATACATGGCCGATCTCAAAAAATCGAAGTGTATTGGCTTTTCGATTTAAATTGAATGCGACAGATTTCAGAAAACCGGGCAGCAGTGAGCTGCGCAGATGTGTCGCTTCGTTTGAAACGGGGTTCAATGTTTGCAGCTTGTTTCCGCTTGTTTCTTCCAGCTCGCTCTCATTCTTCGAGATCAGGGAGTTGGTTGAAATCTCTTTAAAACGCAACCCTGCTGCGAGAGACCGGACTCGAGAATGAATTATTTCCCAGCTGCTCAGGGGAGCAGGGCTGAAAAAGGGTGCAGATTCCGGTTCGGGAATCGTATTGTAATCCAGAATTCTTCCAACCTCTTCGATCAGATCCACTTCCCGCGTCAGGTCGGGACGAAACGTGGGTATCGTACAGTCGATCACTCTGTCGCTGCGATCTGTCTCAATTTCAAGCAAGTTTAAAATCTCTTCAGCTTCTCCCGGATCGACCTCCATTCCTAGCAGGCTGTTAAGCCGGTCGATTCTCAGGGAAAGCTGCCAGGGTGTAATGACTGAGGGATAGATATCAGCAGATCCATCCAGTATAGTTCCTCCTGTAATCTCTGCAATCAGATTCGCAGCTCTTTCACAGGCTTTGTTTGCCAGATTCGGATCGACACCTCGCTCGAAGCGATAAGAGGAATCGGTTTGCAATCCAAGTGCCCGAGAAGACCGCCGTATGAACGAGGGCTCGAACCAGGCGCTTTCCAACAGGATCGATTGGGTTGATTCCACAACTTCCGACTCTTCTCCACCCATAATACCGGCTATTGCCACCGGTTTTTCCCCGTTGCAGATAAAAAGAGTACCGGGCGCTACTTTTCGCTCTATGCCGTCGAGTGTACGAAATGAGATCTCCTTCTCGAAGCTTTTAACAACGATCCTCTTCTCCTCAAGTTTGTCGTAATCAAAAGCGTGCAGGGGCTGACCTGTTTCATGGAGTATGTAGTTGGTGGCATCTACTACATTGTTGATCGGCCGGAGGCCGATACTGAGCAATCGGTTTTTGAGCCAGGCCGGAGATTCATCAACCTTGATATCGGTAACGATCTTTCCCACATATCTTTTACATTTGTCCGTCTCTTTAATCTCGATTTGGATCTTCTCGTCAAGAGATATCGAATCATCCGTACTCTCTTTGCAGGGGTTGTCAATCTGTTTTTTCAGTACGGCCCCGAGATCCCTTGCCACACCGATATGGCAGGCAGCATCCGGCCGATTGGGGGTCAGGCCGATATCGAAAACAGTGTCGGTTTCTATTCCAAGAGCTTGATGAAGCGGAATTCCCGCCTTCAGAGAGCTATCCATTACCATAATGCCGGAGTGATCGTCACCGATACCAAGCTCTGATTCAGAACAGATCATTCCTTCCGAAATTTCACCCCGTAATTTCACTTTCTTAATTTCCATTCCGGCTGCTTTTGAACCGGTACCGGATGGCAGTTTTGTGCCCACGACAGCTACCGGCACTTTTTGTCCTGCAGCGACATTGTCGGCTCCACATACAATCTGCACCTGGTCTTTACCCAGGTTGACCCGGCAGAGTGTTAATTTGTCGGCATTCGGATGATCTCTGACATCGATAACCTCACCGACAACAAAACCATTAAAATCGGTACCGAACGTTTCTACACTTTCAACTTCAAGGCCGACAAGTGTAAGCATCTCCGCCAGTTTTTCCGGGGAGTGATCCAGTTCGAGATAGTTTTTTAACCAGTTGAATGAAACTTTCATGGAATTAATCGGAGAATTGGTTCAGCAATCGAATGTCATTTTCATACAGAGTACGAATGTCGTCGATTCCATATCGAAGCATGGCGATTCGATCCACACCCATTCCAAAAGCGAAGCCAGTCGTTACTTCGGGGTCCAGGCCTACGGCTTCAAAAACATTGGGATCGACCATGCCGGCACCCAGAATTTCCAGCCACTGACCTCCACGATCCGAATCCCACCAGATATCCATCTCGATGCTGGGTTCTGTAAACGGGAAAAAGGAGGGACGGACTCGATACTCTACATCACTTCCATACATCAGCCGGGCAAAGCGAACAAGCGTTTCGATCAATTCCCCCATCGTCACCTTTCGGTCCACATAAAGACCTTCCATTTGAGAGAACTGAAAATAGGATTTGGCGGTCACGGCCTCGTTTCTGTAAACCCTTCCCGGTATGACTGATCGAATAGGAGGTGGGGTCTCTTTCATCAGGCGAATCTGAACGGGGGAGGTATGAGTTCGTAATACCAGATCGTCATGATGTCCCTTCTCTGATTTGCGAACAAAAAAAGTGTCTTGCATATCCCTGGCCGGATGATCGGGCGGGAAGTTAAGAGCAGTAAAGTTATGGAAATCATCTTCAACCTCCGGGCCGTGGGCTACATCAAACCCAAGGCGGAGAAAGATCTCCTTCATCTCGTTTTGAGTTCGGGTGAGAGGGTGGAGCGATCCGGCGTAGGTAGGCTCGACGGGCAAGGAGATATCCTCCAATGCACTGATGTCCTGATCGGAAGATGATTTAAGCTCCTCTTTTGCCTGTTCAAACTTCTCTTCGGCAAGTGCTTTCAACTGGTTCATCCGTCGGCCCGCTTCGGCTCGTTCGTTCTCGTCCAACTGGCCAATCTGTTTGAACAGCGACTGAATTTCTCCTTTTCTTGCCAGATACCGAAGTCGAAACTGTTCGAGTTTCTCCTCACTTGACAAGTCTGCCTGATTGATCGCTTCAGTTAGTTCGTTGATTTTTGAAATCATCAGATACTAAAGTTTCCGGGCTTCCGATACAGACCATCTTCGGAATCACCGTTCCCATTGACACTTCATTATAAAAGGATGGATGTTATTCAATCTTCAGACAAAAAAAAACCGGCCAACGGGCCGGTTTGGAATGATTTATCAAGGAGATCGTTCAGGATTCGGCTGCCTTTACAATTTCCGTGAAGGTTTCCGGATCATGAACTGCTAAATCAGCCAGCATTTTTCGGTTGATATCGATTTCATTCTCCTTCAGTCCGTGAATCAATTTGGCATAGGTAGTTCCGTTCTGACGGGCGGCAGCGTTGATACGGGTAATCCAGAGACGCCGAAAATTGCGCTTTCGGGTCTTGCGATCCCTGTATTGATACAATAATCCTTTTTCAACCGCATTTTTAGCGATTGTGTATACATTTTTACGCTTGCCCCAGTAACCTTTCGCCTGATTGATAATTTTTCGGCGACGGCGACGGGAAGCCACCAGATTTCTTGATCGTGGCATTTTTTTGCGTTTTTCAGTTTATGTTTGTTGGTCGGAAAAAATAGTTCAATGAAGCAGCACTCATCCGGGAAGGGAACCGAAATCCGGTATCATACCGGGAGTTGACCGGCTGATCCGCATTAAAATTCATACGGGATCAATTTTTTAATCTTTTTCTCGTTGGTCGAATCTACCAGAGTATCTTTACCGAGTTTTCGCTTGCGCTTGCTCGACTTCTTGGTCAGAATGTGGCTTTTATACGCTTTCTTTCTTTTAATCTTACCGGTCCCGGTAACCTTGAAGCGTTTTTTGGCGCCACTGTTGGTTTTCATTTTTGGCATAGCTCAAAATCGATTTTTTTAAAGACTCCAAAGATAAGCGTTATTGGAGAGGATAACAACGGTTCAGGAATTTTTGGAAGGGGTCAAAATCATGATCATCCGGCGTCCTTCCATCGTGGGTTTGGATTCGATCTGTGATATGTCACTTAGTTCATCTGCCAGGTTATGGAGGAGTTCCTCTCCCTTCTCGGTATAGAGCATATCTCTGCCTCTGAATTGAACAGTCGCTTTGACTTTATCTCCATCTTCCAGAAATCCTCTGGCGTGGCGAGTTTTGAACTCGAGGTCATGGTCATCGGTATTGGGACGAAACCTCAACTCCTTGACCTGCATGGTATGCTGCTTCTTTTTGGCTTCTTTCTCCTTCTTCTTCTTTTCATACATGAATTTACCGAAGTCGATCACTTTACAGACCGGTGGTTTTGCATTTGGAGCGATCTCCACCAGGTCGAGGTCGAAAGAAGTTGCGATCTCCAGGGCCCGGTCGATACCTACGATTTCATGTTCCTCATCGGGTTTGATGACACGTACCTCTCTGGCCCGGATTTCTCTGTTGATGTTGGGTCGGTCTGATTCGCGCTTGCGGCGCGGTCTGGATGGTCTTCTGCTAGCGATAGTTGCCTCGTGGTTTGTTATGAGTTTAATTCAACTTGTGAAGGTAACAATTTTCCGGCTACCTCTTCTTCAATTTTAGTAATGAAATCATTCAAAGAAAACGTTCCGATATCGCCATGCTTGTGCCGCCTAACCGAGACCGTTCCGTCGGACTCCTCTTTTTCACCGAGGATCAGCATATAGGGCACTTTGGCGTTTTCTGCATCCCGAATTTTTGCACCCACCTTTTCACTTCGGCTGTCAACTTCAAGCCGTACACCCCGCTCTTGCAACTTCTTCGCACAGAAGTTTGTATAGGGGAGATGAGCGTCTGAAATCGGTATCAGTTTCATTTGAAGCGGGGCGAGCCAGAGCGGGAAATCACCGGCAAAGTGTTCAATCAATATACCTGTGAAACGTTCCATCGAACCGAAAGGAGCCCGATGAATAATCACAGGGCGGTGTCGGTCATTGTCGGCCCCGACATAGGTCAGGTCAAACCGCTCCGGCATCACATAATCTACCTGAACAGTGCCGATTTGCCAGGTGCGACCGATCGAATCCCGAATCATAAAATCGATTTTGGGCCCATAAAAACTCGCCTCACCCTCGGCAATCGTATATTGAAGTCCCATTTCGTCCGAAGCTTCCCGGATCTCTTTCTGAGCTCTCTGCCAGTATTCAGTTTCGCCTCCATATTTTTCATCGTTGTCGTCTCGGTAGGATAGGCGGATCTCGACCTCCATACCGAAAGTTTCAAAGACGACCTGGGTCAGCCCGATCGTGTTTTTAATCTCCTGTTTGAGTTGGTCATGCGTGCAATAGATATGGGCATCGTCCTGGGTGAAATGCCGAACCCGAGTCAGTCCGTGAAGTTCGCCTGACTGCTCGTATCGATAGACCGGACCAAACTCCGCCAACCGCAGTGGCAAGTCCCGATAGCTTCGAAGCTCGCTGGAATAAATTCTGTGATGATGCGGACAGTTCATCGGTTTGAGCAGATACTCCTCGTCATCCACTTCGATCGGGTTAAATTGAGAATCTTTATAATATGGATAGTGTCCGGAGATCTTGTAAAGATCGATTTTTGCAATATGAGGGGTAATTACCTCTTTGTAACCTCGCCTGATCTGCTCATCCCTCATAAATTTTTCCAGTTCCCTTCTCAAAACCGTACCGTTCGGCAGCCAGAGCGGGAGGCCGCTTCCGACCAGTTCGGGGTCGATCATGTAAATACCCAGCTGCGGCCCAAGTTTTTTATGATCTCTTTTTTTCGCCTCTTCGAGCTGGTGCAGATATTTGTCGAGCAGCTTCTTCTTCGGAAACGAGATTCCGTATATCCGGGTCAGTTGTTTACTTTTAACATCTCCACGCCAGTAAGCACCCGCAAGGGTGGTTAATTTAACGGCTTTAATGATACCTGTATTCGGAATATGTGGGCCGCGGCACAAATCGGTGAAATTGCCCTGCTTGTAAAATGTGATCTCACCATCTTCCAGCTCATTGATCAGTTCGAGTTTATACTCATTGTCAACATCCCGGTAGTGGGCAAGAGCCTCCTTTTTGCTTACCTCGATGCGGTCAAAGGATACTTTCCGCCTGGCAAGCTCGAGAATCTTCTCCTCTATTTTTGACAGGTCTGACGGTGAAACAGAGTGGTTCCCGAAATCAATATCGTAATAAAAACCGTTTTCAATCGGCGGGCCGATACCAAATTTTGCATCGGGATAGAGTTCCTGAACAGCCTCGGCCAGCAAGTGAGCCGAAGAGTGCCAGAAAGTGTAGCGCCCATCTTCGGAGTCCCAGGTATTGATCCGGATTTCAGCGTCTTGAGTGATCGGCCTGTCCAGGTCCCTGATCTCTCCGTTGACGGTGATACTCAAGGCTTCACGAGCCAGACCCGCGGAGATCGATTCAGCTACTTCGCGTCCGGTAATCTCTTTATTAATTGTTTTATCGGAGCCGTCCGGTAAGGTCAGCGTGATCTGTTCGCTGGACATTGATTGGTTTTGGAAAGGTGTGAATCTTCAGTTCTATTCAACTAAATAGATGGTTCGGTTGAAATTTCTTCCCTTGAAAATAAGAAAAGCACAAATATTGGTAAACTTTCATTTTATTTATCCGATAACAGATTATAGTCTATCTTGTTGCGCAGCTTCCTTTGGAAAACTCTTTGGCTTAATTTGTAAAAGTCGAGCGGAATACCGGTGTGTTGAAGCGGCTGAAAGGCTTCATAATTTCGAAAAAGGCTTCATAATTTCGAATAGGATTGACTGTCATTTTTCACGGAACCAGTGAATTTTAACAGTATTAGTGTAAGAATATGATCTTTATTAGATTACAGCTTCTTAAAAAAAGTTGGGGTAGTGGCTGATGCGTAAAATATTTTGAGATGAAATCCGATATGTCCTTTATGTCCGGCACATCAAAACCAACAATTCTCTCATCCTGTGAAATGTTGGTGTGCAAAACGAACACTCTTCAAATTGTCGATGCAAATGATGCAGCACTGAGAGGGTGTGAGATGACCAGAGAGGAGTTGATCGGCAAATCTTTGTCGGATATCGTGATTCGGCCGGATACCGAAGAAGAGAATGGAAACAGGAGAGGAATTTCGGAGGAGGATCTACATCTGCAAAATATCTGGACGATGCAGGGTAAATCGGGGTTTGTGCGATCGGTCCGCTTAACCTCACAATGGATATATGAAGACGATAAGATTCTTCGGCTGATTATTGTTCACCCATTGAACGGGGATCATCTGGATGATCTGCTCATTAATCGTACTGTCGACAATCTCCGGCTTCTTGGTGATACGTCACTTTTTGGCATTTATGTGATCCAAAATATGTCGTTTCGATATGTCAGCTCACGTTTCTGTGAAATTTTGGGCTACGAAGAGCCGGAACTGATCAAGAATGTATCTCCGATCGAACTGGTACACCCGGATCAGCGAAACGAAATCCAGGAGCTGGAACGGCGCTGGCACGAAGAGGCACTCAACTCATTTGAGATCAATGTCAAAGCTTTGGACAGGTGGGATCAGCCTCTTCATCTTCACCTTTTTGGAACACGTGTCCGACTCTCGGAGGAAAATTCTGCGACTGTCGGAGTCATCATTGATGAGTCGAAACACAATGAGGCGATTGAAAATTTCAAGATGTCTCTGGAGAGTTATAAAGCGCTGTTCGATTCAATAGGAGATGCGATATATATACAGGATAAGGAGGGTAAGTTTCTGGAAGTGAATGATGGTGCTGCCAATCTGTACGGATTTGATAAAAGTGAGATGATCGGTAAAGACCCGGAATTGCTGGCCGCGCCCGGCAAGGTGGATCTCGACGATACCATGAACAAGTTTAATAAAGCACTGGATGGTGAGCCTCAAAGGTTTGAGTGGTGGGGTAAGCGAAAGAACGGCGAGATCTTTCCCAAAGAGGTACACCTGAATCCCGGATACTATTTCGGCGAAAAAGTTGTCATCGCTATCGCCCGGGACAACTCGGAACAGTTTTACAGGCAGGAACAGATCAAAGAGAGTGAAGAGCTGCTCAGACAACTCTTTATGAATGCACCGATCGGAATCGCTCTGCTGGATGAACACCATGAAGTCAAGATGGTGAATAAAGGTTTTGAAGAGTTATTCTCAATCAATCAGGATGAGATTATCGGACTGGACATCGACAAAGTGATTGTCCCGGACGGCAAAGAGGATGAGGCATTTCAGCTGACCCGGAGTCATGAGGTATTTGAAGTGAGTACCCGCAGAAAGAGAAGCGACGGGGAGGAGATCGATGTATTGATCTATGGTGTGCCCGTCGTTGTGGAAGGGAAAACGATCGCTATTTATGGTATCTATGTAGATATATCCGATCGAAAACGAGCCGAAGAGAAAGTGCGTCGTTCATTGAAGGAGAAGGAAGTACTGCTTTCTGAAATTCATCACAGGGTGAAAAACAATTTAGCGGTCATTACCGGATTGCTGGAATTGCAAGTTTACAATACAGAGGATTTGAGCACACAGAAGGCATTAAAGGATAGTCAGGCTCGTATCAATTCCATGGCGTTGATTCACGAGAAACTTTATCAGAGTGAAAACCTCTCCAGAATCCAGTTCGATACGTATATACAGCAATTGATCAAGGAGATCTCCGCCTCTCACATACCTAAAAGCCGTCCTGTAGACTTTGACATTCAGGCCGACCCGGTGCCTCTGACCATAACACAGGCTATTCCCTGCGGTTTATTATTGAACGAACTGGTGACCAACGCATTAAAACACGCATTCGACCGACAGCCGGAGAGCTCCAGGAAGCCGGATAAAGATTGTATCACGATTCGCTTTGAAAGTGTCGGAAACCAACGTTTGCGGTTCGAAGTTGCCGACAATGGAGTCGGGCTGCCGGATAACTATCGCGAGAAAAAATCACAATCTCTGGGAATGACCTTGATTCATACGTTGGCCAAACAGCTCGAAGCAGATTTTCAGATCAGGAATACGGATGAAGGGGCACAATTTGAGCTGAAATTTGATTACGACAAGGTTGCTGAACATGAAGAGGGATAACTCAGCTCAGGCATACGGATAGTGCCCGCCGGATCGGCAATCGGAATGGACAGTTTACAGATGTTCCATCCACCCCGGCTGCCGTTAGCAAGATCTTTTCAGTTGTTCAGGATCTGAACGATTCTCAATCGAGAACCACGATCGCAACTCGCCGGTTCATGGTTCTGCCCGTTGCCGTATCGTTCGATGCAACAGGCTGAGATTCCCCGTAACCGACAGCCTGGATCCGATTTTCGTCGATTCCCTGATCAATCAAATACTGCTTAACCGATTCTGCACGGCGCTCAGAAAGTCCGAGATTGTAATCGGCAGTTCCAATATTGCAGGTGTGGCCCTCAATTTCGATCCGAACTCCCGGGTGGGCATGCAGTAATTCGATCGCATTATCCAGGATCGGCATTGCATCGGGAAGTAGTGTAGAGCTGTCAAATTCAAAATTGACTCCGGCCAGGACACCTTCCAGCTCAGCTTCGGCCAACTGTTGGCGCAGTTCGTCCAGCTCGCGGCAGCAATCTTCCAGATCTCGGATTCGAGCTTCATATTCTTGTTGTTGCTCCTCTTTCTGTCGCTCGAGTCGTTCAGTTTCATCGCGATAACGGTCGGCCCGCTGTTCAGCGTCTCGTAGCTGCTGCCGGGCTTGTTCCAGATCCTCCTGGATGGAAACGGGTACACGGTGTCTCGGCGGTGCGGAGGAGAGCCTCTGTGTACCTTCACGTCCGAAGTGGATTCTTATACCCGCTGAAGGCTTGGTTAGCAGACTTCGGTAGTAGTTCTCACGCTTGTTATCGAACTGGTTTGAACCGATATGGTAATCCATCTGGGTGAAAAACTCGAGGCTCTCCGTAAGGAAGAATCCGACACCGACCCCAAAATTGAGGAACGATTCACTTTCGTCAAACTGGACATTGGGGGATTCGTAATCAAAGAAGTCGTATCCAAAGGCAAAAGTCAGGTAGGGGTTGATGAGATCCACCATGCGATGGTGTGCATAGAGCCGGTTCAGATTAAAATGGTTTTTAATCCCTATCGAATGGATTGTCGTATCAAAGGGGTCTTGATCTCCCTCCAATGTGTTGTATCCATACATGAGACCGGTCGTCCAGTACGGTTTCAGTGCATATTCCAGAGCGCCACCGAAATTGGAAGTCCGAAGAGTACTTCGATTCAAATCGCTACGAAAAAATTGCAACCCGCTGTGGTCATTCTTCAGGGTTATCCCCCCCTGAACAGAGACGCTGAATCTGCGAAATTCTTCTTCTGAATCAGATTGTTGTGCATTGGCATCTGTGGTTAACCCAATTGTAACAAGTAGTATTAATAATGAGAGTAGGCTGTGAGATGCAGTTTTCATAGTCCTGGTTTTTTTGTTTTCAAGTTAACCGGATCTCTCCGTTTAAATTACAGCTTTTGAGATTAAAGAGTAACAGGGTTTATAAAATCAGAACACATCCGACAACCTTATCCGTTCCGCATCAACAGGTTGAGAGGAATTTCGGGGTGTTGAACGCTATTTTTAGTAGTGAGCTCCCGATGCCTGGGATTTTACATTCAGTTTCATCCTGCCTGGAATGTTTGCAGGTTTGGTCCGATTGAAGTGTTGAGAAGAGAAGGATTTTCAGGATTTTTTTTTGGAATTCAGGATAAAAAAATGTCCCTGACTGCTTCCATTTTTTTGTCTCGGATTCTTTTTGATTAAGTGCATTTCTATGTATAGTTTGCTACTGCCATAAGGCAAGAGTACTCCAATATGAATTTTGGACCACAGCTTGCCAGCCCGGAAACACAAACTCGGTATGGTGTAAAACAAGGGGCCTGATGAACGGGTACCTTCTCAATAGGAGAAGCCGGGCAAAGAAATTACAGAACCATGCCGTAATACGTCGAACAGAAGGAGTTGCCTCTGTGTTTCGTCGTTCATAACTGAAATCGCTCAATTTCAACAGTTTTTCTCATGAAGTCTACCAAACAGAAGTATGGTGAAGACCCGACCGCGATTCGAGAAAGTGATCACTATCAGGAAGAGTATATCCGGCAGTTCGTCGAGAAGTGGGACGATCTGATCAACTGGAACAAGAGAGCCGAAGGAGAGGGTAATTTTTTCATGGATGTTTTAAAGGAGAACGGAGTTAAAAAAGTTCTGGATGTAGCTACCGGTACAGGATACCATTCGGTAAGGCTCCTTGAGGCCGGTTTTGATGTGGTGAGTGCCGATGGCAGCCCGGAAATGCTTTACCGTGCATTTGAGAATGCGAAAAGCCAGGGGCAGATTCTGAGAACTGTACAGGTTGACTGGCGGTGGCTCAACAAGGATATTCATGAAAAGTTTGATGCAGTGATCTGTCTCGGAAATTCCTTCACTCATCTTTTCTCGGAGAATGACCGCAGAAAAGCATTGGCAGAATTTTATTCAGCGCTTCATCACGACGGCCTGCTGATCCTTGATCAGAGAAATTATGATACGATACTTGATTCGGGCTATTCGAGCAAGCATAAATTTTACTATTGCGGAGAAGATGTAGAGGTTCAACCGGAACATGTTGATGAAGGGCTGGCCAGATTTCAGTATCGATTTCAGGATGACTCCACTTATCATCTCAACATGTATCCGCTTCGAAGAGACTATTCAAGAAGATTGATGAAGGAGGTGGGTTTCCAGAATATTTTTACATACGGAGATTTTCAGGAGACATTTCGAACCGAAGAGCCGGATTTCTTTATCCATGTTGCGGAAAAAGAGTACCAGCAGCAGAATGATGGTTGAAAAAAAACAGTTTGAAACATCAATTTGAGAAAGTTTAATCTGATCCGTTATGAGTGAATCCAATTTTGAAGCAGTTGAAATCGCAAGAGAATATTACAACAGTGAAGATGCCGATCTGTTCTATTCTACGATCTGGGGTGGTGAAGATATCCACATCGGAATTTATCCCCGGGAAGATGATCCGATTTCTGAAGCGAGTCTGAGAACCCAGAAGAAAATGATCGAACATACGGGTGAGCCAACCCCGGAGCAGAAAGTGATCGATCTGGGATCCGGATACGGCGGGTCTGCAAGGTATATGGCGGATCAATATGGATGCCAGGTCGTTGCTTTAAATCTGAGTGAAGTTGAAAACCGCCGTGCCCGTGAATTGAACAGAAAACAGGGACTCGATAACCTGATCGAAGTGGTAGATGGAAACTTTGAAGAGTTGCCATACGATGAGAGTGTATTTGATCTGGTATGGTCCCAGGATTCTTTTCTGCACAGCCCGGCCAGAAGTCAGGTGATTTCGGAAGCGGCAAGAATTTTGAAGCCCGGCGGGCATTTTGTTTTTACTGACCCGATGCAGGCAGATAACTGTCCTGAAGGGGTACTTCAGCCGATTCTTGATCGAATTCATCTCGAAAGTATGGCTTCTCCATCCTTTTATCGTAAGACTGCAAAAAATGCCGGACTGAAAGAGATCGATTTTGAAGAACTGACGATTCATATGAAACGCCACTATTCGGCCGTTTTGCGCGAAACCAACGAAAATGAAGAAGAACTTCGAACTAAAGTAAGTGAAGAGTATATAAATAACATGAAGAAAGGACTTCAACACTGGATTGACGGAGCCGGGAACGGTTACTTGTGCTGGGGAATCTTTCACTTTATAAAAGAATAGCAGATCGCCTGTCAATTAAGCCTGAAGAGAATCTTCAGCCGAACTGCCTTTTGGCCATATCCTGCCGGAACAGGCAGCGAATTCTGTTCGATGAAGACTCACAAAGGCTCTCGATGGCTAACGAAGACACAGGTTTGGCCGACGAACAAATATAAATCTGGAAATAAATTGTGTTATAACTATGGATGAACCGAAGGACCTGGACATAACAGACTGTGATGAGGAGCCGCCCCTTCTATTTGAAGTCGTACCGCCGGTACGCGGAGAGGAGGAGAAACGGCTGGACCAGCATTCACATTATCTTGATCTCCTATTTGAAGAGATTGAAGTCAGTGCTCTGAATATTCCTGAAATTCAGGATGAAGAGAAGAAAGGGGAGAAGGGTAAAAGAGTCAGTCCGTTTAAAAAACGAGTTGCCCCGCGAACCTATGCGAAAAAACTCTCCGAGCGGTTTGATACCGATTTTGTTATCAATCGTGTGGTGGTCAAGCAGACGCCGGAAGAGCAAGAACGCTGGGTACTGGAAACATATAAGGAGTATGATATCTCCAATATCATTTTTGTGGGCGGTGAAACTTCCAGAAAAAGCTACAACGGGCCTTCGGTTCCGGATGGAAATGAAATGGTCAAAGAGTTTCTGGATCAGGGCAAGTTATGCTACAACGATGGAGAGACTCGACCTACAAATATGACAGTCGGCAATATTTGTATACCAACTCGCAGGAGAGAAGATTTTGACGAACCAGACAGGATGAAAATCAAATACAGATCCGGGGCGGAATTTTTCACAACCCAGATTATCGCTGAAGAGGAGACTCCCAGGATGTTGTTAAGAGATTTTGCCGATCTATTGAACGAAGAGACCGAAAGTTCCGAACTGCCTACACTTTTCTGGAGCTTTTCACCTATATCGAGTCAGAAAGATGTCGACTTTCTCCGGTGGCTTGGAGTTTATATACCAGAACCGACAGAAGAGATGATTCTTGGCAGTGCCGATCCTGCTGCCGCTTCGATAGATTATGCACAATCGGTATGGGAAAAGCTTTGCGACTTCAACAACCAGTTGCCTGTATCATTCCCGATGGGGATCAATATCTCTGTGATGGGGCTGCGAAATTTCGAAAATGGGGTCAGGCTGGCCAAAGACCTTCAAATGGTTGGGGTCGCCGATTAGACCGAAATCCCGCTGCATTCTATCTCGAGAAACTCCATCATAGATCCCGGAAATCTAACATACACCTCGAAAAAAAATCGGTATCATCGGAAAGTAAATTCCAGTGATACCGATTTCCATTCCTTCATCCTGATTTAAGATTCAAGATCAGGCAAACTCTTTGAGCAGTTTTTCCAGCTCTTCAACTTTGTCGGTTGCTTCCCACGGGAACTGATCTCGGCCGAAGTGGCCATAGGCGGCTGTTTGCCGATAGATCGGCTGTTTGAGATTCAGTTGATCGATAATCTCTTTCGGTTTGAGCGGGAAGATGTCCCGGATCGCCTCCGTCAATTGATGATTTGCGATTTTTCCGGTTCCGTACGTTTCAACCCAAATAGAAACCGGGTCGGCGACACCGATTGCATAGGCAAGGCCGATTGTGCACTTATCTGCAAGGCCCGCTGCCACAATGTTTTTGGCAATATAACGGGAAGCGTATGCTGCCGATCGGTCTACCTTGGAAGGATCCTTGCCAGAGAAAGCTCCCCCACCGTGGACTGCACTTCCCCCATAGGTATCGACGATGATTTTTCTGCCGGTGAGCCCCGCATCTCCTTGGGGGCCTCCGATCACAAACCGCCCGGTCGGGTTGATATGAACGGTCATATCTTCGGGTTTTGTCAATTCATCCGGCAATTCCTTTTTGATTACCTCTTCAAACAGCTCCTCCCGAATTTGTCGGGTCGAAACATCATCACTGTGCTGGGAGGAGAGGACAACCGTATCGATAGCAACCGGTTTTCCGGACTCTTCATCATAACGTACAGAAACCTGTGATTTGCCATCCGGACGAAGATAGGAAAGAGTACCCTCCTTGCGGACCTGAGAAAGTCGACGCGTCAGACGGTGTGCAAGCTGGATGGGCATCGGCATCAGTTCGGGAGTTTCATTGACTGCGTAACCGAACATCATTCCCTGGTCACCGGCTCCCTGCTCTTCAAAATCTCCACTTCCTTCATCGACTCCCATCGCTATATCCGGAGACTGTTTGCCGAGATTGTTCAAAATAGCACAAGTATTGCAATCGAATCCTTTATCGGAACTGTCGTAACCGATCTCCCGGATCGTTTCCCGAACCAGATCCGGTATATCGAGATGAACATTCGTTGTAATTTCTCCGCCTACTAGAACCAGGCCGGTACTGACGAATGTCTCGCAGGCTACTCGTCCGTCCGGGTCTTCCCTCAAAACGGTGTCGAGAACCGTATCGGAGATCTGGTCGGAAATTTTATCCGGATGTCCTTCAGTAACAGATTCGGAAGTAAAAAGATAACTTGACATGTTATTCCTTGTTTTAACTCTGATTAACTTTTCAATTGATGAACCCGATTGTCCAGGAAATCATTCAATCTTTGAAGGCTTGAATTACTTCAATTATGCGATTTGCCTTCTTTTCAGACAGCACAAAGAAAACCAATTGAACGCAAGAGGTCAAATGAATCCGCTGGATCCGCATTGCAGCAATTGATGAAATAAATTCGTGTTTTTTTTAATCTAAGGATTTGATTGCTAAAGGGTCTCAACAAGTTCACTTGCGATATGACAATTGCGGAGCGAGATTATGGGATCGTTTGATGTTGGCCTCCATAGAGTTAACTTATTTCTTCGTAAAGAAGCTGCAACTAAATCAGGTATGAAAAGCGTTCTGAAATCATCTCCGTTTTTGTTAAAATCCTGCTCATGACAACAGAGCCTGTTGAACCAACAGAGGTTTATGCCACTTCGCAAAATTGAAGTAACTATCCCGGCCGATGCTCAATCGGTTTATGAGAAACTGGTTGAGGATGAGAGTATTCTTCATGTCTGGCATGACCGTTCCAGTGAGGAGGGGGACTTTCTGGTGACGATCCTGATCGATGCCGGACAAGCTGAGGAGCTTCTGGATAAAGCAGAGCAGCTTCTTTCCTCTTATGAAGGGTTTCGACTGTTGATGATGCCTGTTGAGGCGACACTACCCCGCATTGAAAAAGAGGAAAAGGAACCTGAAGAAGAGGAACCGCTGGAAAAAAAATTGCAGGGCCTACGAGTCAGCCGGGAAGAACTCTATTCAAAAATTTCGGAAGGGATCAGTATGAATCGGATCTATCTGCTAATGGTCGTATTATCAACGATTGTTGCGGCTTTAGGTATTCTACGAGACAATACGGCGGTAGTGATCGGAGCAATGGTGATCGCCCCGCTGCTGGGCCCCAATGTCGGGCTGGCTCTCAGTACTGCGCTTGCCGATTTCAAACTTGGAATCGAGTCCCTGAAATCCAACTTTTCCGGTTTGGCGGTCGCACTGTTTATTTCTGTGGTATTGGGATACTTCATGACGGTTGACTCCTCAGCCTATCAGATTGCCAGCCGGACAGAAGTTCATCTCTCGGATATCTCCCTGGCTCTTGCGTCCGGGGCAGCAGGTGTATTGGCCTATACCGTAGGAATGTCAGCAGCAGTCATTGGCGTGATGGTTGCCGTGGCACTCCTGCCACCCCTTGTTACGGCTGGATTGCTCCTGGGGGATATGCAGTATGAACTCTCTGTCATGGCATTTCTGCTCCTTCTAACCAATGTGATCTGCGTGAACCTCGCTGCCGTCGGAACATTTATTCTTCAGGGTGTTCGTCCCAGAAACTGGTTTGAAGCCGAAAAAGCCAAACGAGCCAATCGGATTGCGCTCGTTATCTGGGTTGTTCTGGTACTTATTCTCGCTGCTATCATCTATTATGCCTGACTGCAAAGAACCGGCTGCGTGACTGAGTTGGTCTGTTCCCCGAAGGAAAGAGAGTTGACTACTTTCTGAAATGGATGAGGCGTTGATCTATATCTGCAGCTTGGAATCCGAACTTCTCCACGATCCATCCGAAAGTCTGTTCCTGGTAGATGAAGACGTGGGTGGGATCATTTTTATAATACCATTTGTCAAAATCGATCGATTCATGGAAAATTTCGGTCATGCAATAGAGGGAGCCTCCGGGGTTGAGCAGGTCGAAAAGCACTCGAAACTCCTTATTCGGATTATGAAAGTGTTCAATCACTTCACAGCAGGCAATATAATCATAGGTTTGCTGCAGTAACTCCGGGCGATCGTGGAAGAATGGGTCATAGGGTGTGATAGTATATCCATGATCCTGCAACACTTTACAGATGACAGGGCCGGTACCTGCTCCAAAATCCAGTCCGACATGCTTCTGATTGTAGTCGCGTAAAATCGCCTCGGTGATCGGGGAGACAAATTCCTGGTATTTCGGGTCGTTTACATCGTTGTTGTGCGACTCATAGCGCGCAATTTCGGTTTCGGCGTCGGGGTAGTGTTCCTTCGGTCGAAAAATCCCTTTGCAGAAATCACAAAGGTAAAACTGATCTTTGTAGTATGAACGGCCCGGAGATCTACATAAAGGACAGAGTTTGGAGTCAGATTGGGGAGTCAACCTTATTGTGATTTATTACTGATGGATACAGTTTTACAAAATGGTGCAGGAAAATTCCATCCATCTGAATATATCGAAAATTAAAATTTGCCAAGGCGTTGATATTGATTCACTGTATTAGTAATATAACACAGTAGAACAATAATAAATCTTTTGCATATGATCTCGATCAATAATCTCGAGTTTGCTTTCAAAAAGAAGAAACCGCTCTTTACCGGGCTGAGCTGGAAGCTGGATATGGGAAGAACCTACGGGCTATTTGGATTGAACGGTTCTGGAAAAACCACGCTGCTCAATCACATCTCCGGTATGCTTTTTCCTGCCGACGGGGAGTGTCTGATAAACGGTACTCCTTCGCGAAATCGAATTCCTGCTTCTTTGTCTGAGCTTTTCATCCTTCCCGAACAGTTCGACCTTCCGTCGATCAACGCCCGGGACTATGTAGCTCTCCACGCACCATTCTATCCGAAATTTAATCCTGAACAGTTTCGGGAAACGATGATACAGTTTGAAGTCAATTCGGATGATCCACTGACTGAACTTTCATATGGTCAGCGTAAAAAGTTTTTGATCTCCTTCGGACTTGCTTGTAATACCGGAGTGCTGCTGATGGATGAGCCGACCAACGGTCTCGATATTCCTTCCAAGAGTCAATTCAGAAAAATAATGGCCGCATCCTCCAGTGATGAGCGTTGTACTGTGATCTCTACACATCAGGTAAGGGATCTGGAGTCGATGATCGATCAGATAACGGTACTCGACAATGGCCGCATCATTTTTAATCGCAGCCTCGAGGAGATTACACAAAGGCTCCATTTTAAAACGGTGAGGGATGATGAGGCGGTTAGCGGAAAGCTGTATGGTGAAGAGATCCTGGGCGGAGAGGCAGTCGTCTCCGGCCATAATGCAGATACCAAACCAACAGAAATCGATCTGGAGTTGCTTTTTAATGCAATTATCAGAGAAACGGAAGCGATCAACCGACAATTTGAAACGGAGGCCAGAGCATGAAAACCTTCAACCCTGACCAACAATTCTCTGTTGAAAGATGCTGGATGATCTGCCGCCAGTTCTGGACCCTGAATCGAAAAAAGTGGATGAAAGGGTTTGCCTCTGTGATCGGGCTGCTCTTTGTTATGTGGTTTGTGATTCTCTACCTGAGCGATGGAAACACAGATAATTTGCCTGTTCTGCAGATTATCATGGTAACCGGTTTTTTCCTCTATGTGATAGGCGGCTTACTGGTGACCAGTTCCATTTACGAAGATTTCAGTTCACCCAACACTGCATTTCGGCTGATGACGCTCCCGGCAACCAACCTGGAAAAGCTGCTGGCCGGCTGGGTTTCCAGTTTTTTCATATTCAGCGGGGTCGTTATTGCTTCTCTGCTACTGGTAACCGGATTAATTGCCCTGGTCACCCCACTGATTCTGGAAGCGGGATCGATAGGTTCGTCAATGAGTGTCTGGTTGGAAACTGTTGGTGAGTTCACCGTCGAATCATTGGGGCGGTATGTCGTTTACAACTCCATATTTCTTCTTGGAGCGATCTATTTTCGTAAAAATCACTTCAGCTCGACACTTCTCTACATTATCGCTTTTTACATAATTATGGGGCTTATATCGATGGCAATATCATCCGTTTTAGGCTTTGAAAGATTCGGGGAATGGGTTGCACTTGGCCAGACCTACCTCGATCCGTTTGAAGAGGTAAGCCTGGTTTTCAAGATTCTCAGTTTCTTATTCTGGACCGGTTTTGTATTGCTGTTTCTCTATTTCAGTTATGTAAGACTCGAAAACAAGCAGGTGGCCTGATGAAATTCACGGATAACCGTCCGATCTATAAACAGATCATCGATCATTTTTGTGATCAGATTATCAATGGAAAATGGTCTGAAGAGGAGCGGATTCCCTCAGTTCGCGATATAGCTGTCAAAATGGAGGTGAACCCAAATACGGCGATAAGAGCATTTCACGAACTTCAGGAAAACGGGATTTTGTACAATCAGCGCGGAGTCGGCTACTTTGTGGCCGAAAATGCACTGGACAAAGTGCTTGAGCTGAAGCGTAAAGAGTTTATCGACCAGGAGTTGCCGTGTTTTTTCAGAACCATGAAGCAGCTCGGGTTTACTTGTAGTGAGCTTGAAGAGCTTTACAAAAAACAGCATGAGTGAACTTTTTACAGTAGCAGAATAAAGGGTGCAGGGCAATGGCAGAATAAAGGATGCGAGTCAAAAGAGAGAAAAAGATGCAGGTGAGTGGCAGGTTAAAGAGTGAAGGTCAATGGAGGGAAAAGGTGCAGGTGAAACCGGCGATTGAACGTTATATCTGATCTGTTCGAAACAATATTACGTGAACTGTTTTTGCTTCTCGGCACGTTTTCTGTCGTTTGGATCCAGATGATACTTTCGTATTCGCAGGTTTTTGGGTGTAACTTCCAGAAGCTCATCGCGATCGATAAACTCAATCGATTGTTCCAGGTTTAATGTTACTTCCTTGGAGATTTTAACCGCATCTGCACTTTGAGTAGCCCGATGATTGGTCAGGTTTTTCTTCTTTACCACATTGACTACAAGATCTTCCGATCGGTTATTGATTCCAACCACTTGCCCGGCATAGACCGCATCCCCCGGTTTGACCAGAAACCGTCCTCTGTCTTGCAAACCCTCAAGTGAGTAGGAGGTGACCTCGCCGGTCTCAAGGGCCACGAGGGCTCCGCGATTTCGCCCGGGAATCTCACCTGCATGCGGCTTATACGCTTCAAAGTGCTGGTGCATCAGGCCGGTCCCTCGCGTTTCGGTCAACAGCTCGCTTCGGAACCCGATCAATCCGCGGGAAGGCACGACAAAAGTCAAACGGTGGTTTTCACTTTCCGTGACCATCGATGTTAATATGCCTTTACGCTGCTGTATATTATCTATCACCTTATTGCTGTAATCCTGATGGACGTCGATTACAACCTCTTCAAAAGGTTCATGGAGCTTTCCATCGATCTCCTTCATTAATACTTCCGGTCTTGAAACGGCAAATTCATACCCTTCGCGCCGCATCGTTTCGGTGAGGATGGCAAGCTGAAGCTCTCCCCGGCCGGAAACTTTGAAAACCTCCGGGCTGCCGGTCGGTTCCACCCGAATCGAGACATTGGTTCGAATCTCCTTTTTCAGTCTGTCACGAATCATGTTGGAGGTGACATAATCACCCTCTCTTCCGGCAAAGGGTGAGTTGTTTACGCGAAAGAACATCGCCATAGTCGGCTGGTCAATATCGTAGTAGTCGATCGGTGAAAGGTCGGACGCATCGGTCAGAGTATCGCCGATATTGACGCTTTCATACCCTGCAAGTGCTATGATATCCCCCGACGATGCCTCTTCGACGGGTTCGCGATTTAATCCGGAAAAAGTGAACAGTTTGGTCGCCCTGGCTTTCTCCTTAAAAGTTCCTTTACGGTCGAGCAGAGAGATCTCCCGGTTGAGCCGAATCACACCCTGCTCAACACGGCCGATCGCAATTCTTCCCACATAGTCGTTCCAGTCCACACTGCTGACCAGCATTTTAAAAGGAGCATCAGTATGACGTTGAGGAGGCGGAACATGTTCTACGATCATTTCAAAGAGGGGAGAGAGATCGTCACCTGAACCATCAACGTCTGTTTTTGCAACCCCGTCGAGGCCGATAGCATAGAGAGTCGGAAAGTCGAGCTGCTCATCCGTAGCCTCAAGTGTTACAAAGAGATCGAAGATTTCATTAAGAACTTCATCAGGCCGTGCATCTTTCCGGTCGATCTTGTTGATCACAACGATCGGCCGGTAACCGAGTTGAAGCGATTTTCTCAAGACAAATTTGGTCTGGGGCAACGGCCCTTCAGCGGCATCGACCAGCAGTATCACGCCATTCACCATCTTGAGGATACGCTCCACCTCGCCGCCAAAGTCGGCGTGGCCGGGTGTATCAACGATATTGATTTTCGTGCCCATCCAGTGAACCGCCGTATTTTTTGAACTGATCGTAATCCCTTTCTCTCGCTCCAGGTCATTGGAATCCATCACCCGTTCAACGATCTGCTGGTTTTCCCGAAATGTACCACTCTGCTTCAGCATCTGATCGACAAGTGTGGTTTTGCCGTGGTCGACATGGGCGATGATCGCAATATTTCTGATTTCGTGATTCATTCGTGGTTACTCTTTTTAATCGGCAGATCGACTGATGAGCGCATATGAAGATCCCGCTGCGGGAATGGGATCTCTATATTATACTCATCAAATTTTCTGACAATCATCTGATTCAATTCATTTTTGATAGCCCTGTACTCCTTCACATCCGGTATCCATGCTTTCAGTTTCAACAGCCAGGCCGAATCGCCAAACTCCTCGAAATGGATCCGGGGTTTCGGGTCCTGCATCACTTTGGGATGCGTGTCGGCGATCTCCTGCAGCGCTTTCAGCACCGTATCCAGATCTGAAGAGTAGGAGACCCCGACTGCCAGATCAAGACGGAAGGAGGGGTCGCCATGGGAATAGTTGATCACATTGGAACCAACAAACTCCTGGTTGGGAACGATTATCGAAATATTGTTAAGGGTTCGGATTTTTGTCGACCGAATATTGATCTCCAGCACGTCTCCCTCGATTCCTCCAACCTCGACCCGGTCCCCCACGCTGATCGGACGCTCGAAAAGAACGATCAGCCCGGAGATAAAATTGTTGGTGATATTTTGAAGGCCAAACCCGATTCCAACCGACAACAGCCCGAAGATCACTGCCAGGCTGCTCAGATCCACTCCGACAAACTGAAAAGAGACCAACACACCAATCGTAACGATGACGTAGTAGGAGATGCGCGAAAGGGTATACCTCAGCCCGCGCTCTATTTCAAATCGTGGCAAAATCCGATGCTGAAGTGACCGACGGACAAAACGGCCGAATAAGATGGATGCAACCAGAAACAGCAGGAAAATGAATAAAGAAAGAAGAGTGACTGGAGTCTGCTGTAGTTGAAACAGAGTGGTCGTCATCAGGTCGTGAAACGCCTGAAACCATTCCGTCAAGTCAAAATTGTCAAAATTCATAGTGTAAACAGGTTATTTCGACTGGAGGTTTGTAAATCCGTCACAGTAGCTGCAAGTAGTGAACTTGTGCCAACAAACTTATTTGTGCCGAAAGGAATTCATCAGTCGGCAAAGAAAATAACCAAAATATTTACTATTAGATGGTGCAGATCATCGCCTGGATTTGAACCGGATGCCTTCCTGTTTGAGTCGGTGGTCAGTTTTGGATTGTCGGCCGGAGCAATCAATCTCCAGGCCGGAGCTTATGAACCGGCAGTAAGTACGTCTGAGCTCCCGGCCGGCCAAGGATTTCCCGGGTTCTGTCAGGGATCTTGATCGCGGCTGAACCAGTTGCGTACTCTCTGTCGAAAAGACTCCTCTTCCTCATTCTCTTCACCGTAGATCTGAACCCCCTTGCTGTCTCTTCCTGAAAAGAAATCGCGCACTCTGTCGGAAAACCGCATCTCCCGGTAATCCTCGCAATCGATTGAGAAAGCCTCGTTTTGCTGATGCGGATGGAATTTGGGTGGGGGGTGCGGTAGTTCACTCTGTTGATTCATATTTAGTAGAAAATGTCCCGAAACCGTCAATGCATTGCGAGAGGCAAACCCCACAGACCGTGGCATCTGCAATCGGGGAGAAGCGCCGCCTACCCATGAACCGAATACCAGGTCCGGCGTCATACCGATAAACCATCCGTCAGTAAAATTCTGTACTGTTCCGGTTTTGCCGGCAACAGCATGCTCAATGCCAAACTGTGAGCGCAATACTCCAGATGAGCCCTGATCTGCCGAATGTGCGAGAATAGCTGTAATCGCCGCTGCGGTCTCTTCGGAGAATGCCTGGTCCCGGATAAATGGATAGTTTTCTCCCATGCCGGACTCTTTTCTGAAATCGTAGAGAAGTTCGCCTTCACTGCTGTAAATGGCACGAACCGTTCGGGGGGCAGAGGGCACTCCTTCATTTACAAAAGCAGTGTAGGATGAGGTCAATTTGAGCAGGGAGAGTTCCGCTGTACCGAGCGCAATTGATGGTTGCGGGAGTATAGGAGAGTGGATTCCCATCCGGTTAGCGGTTTGGCGTGTTTCTTCGATTCCGGTCTCCATCAACAGTTCAACAGCAACTGTATTGACCGAATGCGAAAGCGCCCCTTTTACAGACCAGGTACCGCCATACTCCTCTTGCAGATTGGCAGGCGTCCAGTCGTTGTAGTCAGCATACCGGGTCAGCAGATTTCTGCGCGTGTCGCATGGACGGACACCCGATTCGAGGGCGGAGGCGTAAACAACCGGTTTAAAGGCTGAACCGGTAGGTCGTCGTGCTCTTACGTGATCGTAGTGAAAGTAACGCGGGTTGATACTTCCAACCCAGCCTCTGATCTCGCCGCTGGCCGGTTCCATCGATACAAAACCGGTATTGATAAATGAAAGGTAGTGGCGAATGGAATCCCTGGGAGTGGCCGTTACGGTCTTCATACCGTCCCAGGTAAATAGTTCCATCTCCACCTCTCTGTCCAGAATCTCTTTAATATCTGCATCGTCGAGGCCGCGTTCCCTCAGCATTGTGTAATGTTCCGAACGCTTCCAGGATTGCATGACCATCGGGTCGTCCGCATCAAACACCGGCCGGAAGCTGCGAGAGTGGTCGAACTGTTCCTGGATTTCGGAAAGCCTTTGTCGTACAGCCCTTTCAGCGGCGTGTTGAACCCTGGAATCCAGTGTACTCTCGATGATCAAACCGTCGGCGTAGAGGTCGTACCAGTTTCCGTCCAGGGCCGGCAGGCTGGTGAGCAATTGCCGGACCTCCTCCTCCAGAAACCGCATGTAGTGGGGAGCGCTCACTTCAATATCGGGACGGCGTCGATAATCCAGTTCAAGACCCTGTTTCCGAGCTGAATCCAGGGTTTCCCGGTCGATCATTTCGTAGCGGTACATCTGGTACAAAACCAGATTTCGTCTTTGAATTGAACGCTCCGGGTTTAATCTGGGGTTGTAAGTTGTCGTTGCCCTCAACAGGCCGGCCAGCGTTGCAGACTGATGCAATTTGAGACTGTCCGGAGCTGTGTTGAAAAAACGCTCCGAAGCGGCCAGGATTCCCCATGTATTCTCACCGAAGGTGACCGAATTGACATATAACTCCAGAATCTCCTCTTTGGAGTAGATCTTTTCGATTCGCTGAGCCAGGATCATTTCACGAATCTTGTCGGCGGCAATCGAGGCTCTGCCGGCGTGTTGACGTGGATAGAGATTTTTTGCCAGCTGTTGGGTCAGCGTACTTCCGCCACCCGCATTTTGCCTCAGAAGAAATCCGCGAACAAAAACGCGGCCGAGTGCACGATAGTCGATTCCGTTATGACGATAAAACCGAACATCCTCAATGGCGATCAGCGCCTTCAGAAACTCCGGTGATACTTGTTCGATCGAAATTTGACTTCGGTTTTGCATCGAGAAACGCCCCATCCTTTTCCCGTCGATCGTATAGACTTCCGAAGCCTGATGATGCTGCAGTTCCCGCAGTTCGGATAGATCCGGAATAGGCCCGAAAAGGCCGACCCAAACCAGCCCGATAAAACCGAGCAGGGAGGCAAAGAGGGAGAGGAGGAGATAGAACCCATACCTGACAGTCCGGGCCAGAATCGATTCCCCCCAATTATTGTTGAGATATGTAGATCTTGAAGCGTTCACTTTACACCGTTAGACTCAAGATCGGGTTAAAAGTTTCCTGATGCGGGCCTGCTTAATCGAGCAATCCGAACTGCTTCAGATGATGGGTAAAGTGTTTGTGATGAAAACGGATCCACTCTTCCCGATTAAGGGGGCCGAAGGTGGGGTTTACCGGCCTGGCGTTGGGGTTTTCATCAAAATAATTGGAAAAGTCGTACAGTTCACCGGCCAGTTCTCTTTTGGCGGTGGCAAGATCTTTAAACATGAGAGGCTTCAGATCCGGGCCGATCAGGGGATTGGTAAATTGGCGAGGCATCGGTTTGTCGCTTTGCAGAAAACGCTTCATTACTTTCTGCCTCCGTCCGTCATAGGCGGCTTTCCCTTCAATCTTTCCATTGGAAACCCGTACGATCATGATGAGGTGTTCGACCATATGTTGGGGAGTCATCTCTCCCCAGACAGGTTGCGTATCCGGAGCCAGGGGTTCGATCTTGTCCAGGTATTGCTGAAGGTCGGAGTCCATTATTTATATAGGGTGTTTAAGGTCTGTTTCTGAGACCCGGGCCATCTCAATAACGGCGTCAATATAATCAGCGTTAAATGCTTATTTATTAATCCGGGTGATCAACAATGTACGGCTCAAATACCCGTCTTTAAAACCCGGGCGCTCATCACCTCCGTAAGATAGAGGTTTCTGCTGGAATCGATACCAAAACCGGAAAAGACCGCTTCATTTTCCCGGTCAACCAGGACCAGATGCCGAATCAGTTCACCGTCGAGATTGTAAACCAGCAGGTGATCATCCAGTTCATCTGCCTGGGGGAAATTGGAGGAGAGCAGGTAGATCTGATCGTCGGCTACTACCATATACCGGATATAGCGCAGCGGCATCACGGTATGTGGTGCAGCATTCTCCCTGTTACTCCAGGAGATAAATTCAAATATCGGATCTTTGATCTCTTCCGGCAGAGAGGATTGAAATGTAAGGTCTCCTTCAAGATCGTAGAACCGCAGTTCTCCCATGGAGTTCATTAAAAGGAGATAACCATTCTCGGCAGGCCGAACCAATGCTTCGTTCAGCGCCACCTCAGGAACTTCACCTTCTGCATAGGCAAGCCGCTCCTCCTCCAGGGTTCGATGAGTGGGAGGATCGGCAAGCGATTCACCGATATGCTGAAGTATCTCTCCATCATTTTCAAGATCTACAATAACTGCGAGGGCATCCTCATGACCATTGGTGGCTGCCAGCAGGCGGTTTTCTTCGATCAGGTATTTGTCGTTGTAGTTCAGGTGCCGGGGCATTTCGATCGATCGGATAAAATCTCCATCCGTTGTAAACAGGTCGTATGTAAAATGGCCGTGATCGGTCAGGTAGATCTGTTCACCGGCGATACTCAGGTGGCCGGCTCCGGACATCTCTTCCCATTCTCCCGGCCCGCCGCCCGTGCTTCCAAACTCAAGGAGAAGTTCTCCATCGGTGGAGAAAATTCGGACCTGGTTATGGCCATAGTCGAAATAGGCGAGACGATCTTCACCTTCGGTGCGGTAGATGACCGGGCCGAACGGCTGGGCCAGCAGCATCGATTCGGTGGTGATGATCTCCTCGAAGTTGTCGATATAGAGTGTATCTGGTTCAATAGAACCCTCATCGGCAGATGCGGGGGCTACATCGCTTTCACAACCTGATGCGGCCACTAATAACAGAAGGAGAGAACACATTACCGTAAACGGCAGTTTCTTGTTTTGTGAATCAGGCATGGATGAAACGGGCAAGGATGAATCAGGCATGGATGAATCGGGTTTGAAGTTCAGTTTTGGTACGGAGTTCTATTGTAAAAGTTACGACTACGGGGTGCAATAGTATTAAATAATCCGCTCTGATCGCTTTCTGCTTTTCCAAATCCCGCATATTCCGATTAGATTATGCCGTGATGAGCAAAACTATCTACAGATCGGATGTGATAATTATCGGCGGAGGGCTTGCAGGCATCGCGGCGGCTATTGAGCTGCTTGATTGCGGAAAAAAGGTACTGCTTCTCGATCGGGACAGCGAAGAAAATTTCGGTGGGCTCGCGCGGGAGTCGTTCGGCGGAATCTGTATGATCGGTACTCCCGAGCAGAAGCGGATGGGGATTAAGGACTCACCGGAACTGGCACTGAAGGATTGGAAATCGTTCGCTGAGTTCGGAGAAGAGGATCTTTGGCCAAAACGGTGGGCTGAGTTCTATACGGAGAGTTCCCTTGAATGGATCTACCATTGGCTGAAGGAGAGAGATGTCTCCTTTCTGGCGATGGTCAACTGGCCCGAACGGGGGTTGTTCAGGCCGGGCAACTCGGTGCCCCGCTGGCATATCGCATGGGGAACCGGGCAGGGCTTGATGGAGGCGGTGATTGGCCATCTGCACAGCCATCCGAACCGGGATCAATTGAAGATCTGTTTTGGCCACAAGGTAGAGGGGCTGGACGTTACGGATGGCCGGGTGACCGGATGCCACGGACAGATGGAAGGCCGGCCGGAAAATTTCCGGGCTGATGGGGGATGTGTGATTGTAGCTGCGGGCGGGATCTGCGGTGATCTCAACCTGGTACGGCTCCACTGGTATCGACCCTGGGGAGATCCCCCGGGAAAGATGTTGAACGGCTCTCACAAATTTGCCGATGGGGTGATGCATGATGCGGTGCGGAAAGCAGGAGGAAACCTGACCCACCTGGACAAGCAGTTTCACTATGCGGCGGGTATTCATCATCCGAAACCCCGAAAACCGGGGCATGGCCTCAGCCTGATTCCACCCAAATCGGCGTTATGGGTAAACGGCCGGGGTGAGCGGATCGGCCCAGTGCCCCTGGTCACCTCTTATGACACCCGATTTCTGGTAGAACAGATCACCCGCCAGCCGGGCAGTTATTCCTGGCAAATACTCAACCGCAAGATTATGGAGAGGGAGCTGGCTGTGTCGGGATCGGAGTATATGACCGACTTTCGGGACAGAAAAAAGCTGGGAGTGATTCGGTCGCTGCTTTTTGGCAACCGGCGCCTGGCCGACCGGCTGCTGGACGAGAGTCTGGATATAGTAACAGCAGAATCGGTCGGAGAACTGGCCGAGAAAATGAATCGGCTGAATGAAGATGGCCGAAACCCTGCAGCGCTGCCTGTGAACTTAGAACTTCTTGAACAGGAAGTAAGGGCCTACGACGCTGTAATCGGCCGCGGGAAAAAATTGATGAATGACGATCAACTACGCCGGATTGCCCATCTGCGTCAGTATATCGGCGATCGGTTGAGAACCTGCAAGTTTCAAAAAATCGACGACCCGAAAGCTTATCCTCTGATTGCGATTCGGGAGTTTATCCTCTCCCGTAAAAGCCTTGGAGGCATTCAGACCGATCTGGAGTGCAGAGTGCTGAGCCCGGACGGAAGCCCGGTTGAGGGGCTCTATGCTGCCGGTGAAGCGGCCGGATTTGGAGGCGGCGGGATTCACGGGTTGCGCTCTCTGGAAGGAACCTTTCTGGGCAGCTGCATTTTGACGGGAAGGAGGGCGGGCCGGTCGGTTTTAACATGAGCCGGTTGTACTGGAAAATCTGAATCAGAATCGAAAGAACACGTTATGAAGAAAACCGGAGCACAACTGGCCGTTTATGCACTTGAACAGGTCGGTATTCGCCGGACGTTCGGAATACCGGGTGTCCACAACACAGAACTCTATGATGAGCTGAACAGATCGGACAAGATCATTCCGACACTGGTAACCCACGAGATGGGAGGAGCTTTTATGGCGGATGCGATCAGCCGGACAACCGAGTCGGTCGGGTGTCTGGTGATCGTCCCGGCGGCCGGCATGACGCACGCACTGAGCGGTATCGGAGAGGCATATCTGGCCGGTATCCCGATGCTGGTGATTTCAGGTGGAATCCGGACCGACAGCGGCCGGGCTTATCAGCTCCACGACATCGATCAGCACCGGGTTCTGAATGGGATCACCAAGTGGAGCCGGAAAGTGGAAAGTCACGAAGAGATCGTGCCTGCCATTTTCGAAGGTTATCAACGGGCGGTTGACGGAGAGCCCGGCCCGGTTTTTATCGAGATTCCGGTAAACATTCAGCTATTCCGGGATACGGTGAGTGAATTGCCGAAATTTACCTGGCAAAAGAAAATCGCCCCGCCCGATGAGGATCTGCTGGATCAGGCGGCCGGGATGCTGGCAGAGGCTGACCAACCCGGCCTTTTTCTGGGTTGGGGGGCTTCGGGAGCCAAGGATCAGTTTGTGGAGCTGGCTGAACGGCTTGAGATGCCGGTCGCTACATCTTTACAGGGCTTGGGTGTTTTCCCCGGCGATCACCCGCTGCATACCGGGATGGGAATCGGCGGGTATGCTGTACCTGCCGCTGAACTGGCGTTCGAGGGGTGTGATCTGCTGCTCGCTGCAGGGGTGAGGTTCGGTGAGATTGCGACGGGGAGTTATGGGCTGGAGATGCCGGAGCGATTGATCCATATCGATATCAATCCGGAGGTTTTTCATAAAAACTACCGGGCTGATATTGCCATTGAGGGTGATGCTGCAGCGGTGGCTGATAGACTTCTGGGCCTGCTTGATCGGCCAGATTCCGCCGATGCCAGAGGCGACCGTATTCGCCGCACGATTTCGGACGCCAAGCAAAACTACAGGGCGGAATGGGAGAAGGAATCATCACCGGACCGGGTCAATCCGGCTCTCTTCTTCAGCAAACTTCGCAAACAGCTCAATGATGATGCAGTTGTCACGGTCGACGATGGAAATCATACCTATCTTGCTGCCGAACTGTTTGAAGTGCGAAAACAGGGTATGTTTATCTCACCCACCGATTTCAACTGCATGGGTTACTGTGTGCCGGCGGCGATAGGTGCCAAGCTGGCTTCACCCGAAAGGCAGGTCGTCGGTATTGCCGGTGATGGTGCATTCATCATGACCGGCATGGAACTGCTTACTGCGGCTGAACATCAGGCCGGTGTTGTAATCTTCATATTCAATGATGGCGAGTTGTCCCAGATTTCTCAGGGCCAGCAGTTGTCTTATAATCGTAAAGTTTGTTCGAAACTTGGCAGGGTCGATTTTCAGGGGATGGCAGCAGCAACGGGAAGCGGGTATATGCAGCTTGAAAATAACGGGGAGATCAAAGAAGTGGTCTCACAGGCACTGCGCAGGGCTGAGGGGGGCGAACCGGTGATTGTAGATGTGATGATCGATTATACAAAGAAGACCCGATTTACCCGAGGGATTGTTAAAACCAATCTGGGTCGTTTTCCGGTGAAAGAGAAATTGCGATTTGTCGGCAGGGCGGTCAAACGAAAGTTTACCGGATAAATCTGATCTTCCGGATTAAATCATGGATTGTCTGCTTCTGAAGGTTTTTGGGCAGGAGTCTCCAATACAGGTCTGCCGGCGCGGACCAGTTCAACCGTGAATACTGCACCTTTGCCAGGCTCACTTTCACACGAAACTGTACCTCCCATCGATTCGGTTAACTGCTTGACGATATAAAGCCCCAGTCCGGTTGATTTTTCTCGGCCGGTTGGAGAGTTGGACAGAGGGGTGAATTTTTGAAATAATCTATTTTGGTCCTCTTCGGATAGCCCCGGCCCGTTATCGATCACACTGATACGAACATGATCATCCTTTTGCTCGCACGAGAGCGAAACCTCAGACCCATCCGGAGAGAATTTGATGGCATTTGAAAGCAGGTTGTCGAGCACCCGGATCAGTTTGTCCTTGTTGGCGAGAACGTTAACTGAACAGCCGGGAAGGTCCGGCTTCAAATCGATATTTTTAGTCAGGGCTGTCTGTTGAAAGTGCTGTATAGACTGTTTAACAGATTTATCGACGGCAACCGGATGCATTTCTTCGTTGGCTACTTCCAGATCCGAGTTCTGAATATCGAGGATGTTATTGAGCATCCTCATCATCCGTGAGGTCGATACCTGAATCATTTCGGAGTACTCTTTCACCTCATTCGGATCGACCTCCCCACCATGTTTCATCAGATCACTAGCCGATTGTATCACGGAGAGTGGATTTCTGAGGTCATGGGCGACAAAGCTCATCAGTTCATCTTTTTCCTGGTTGAGTTTCACCAACTGATCGTTTTGTTCCTCGATTTGATAACGACGCTGCTTGAGAAGCCGGTTACTCTTCTTTTTCTGCCGGTTTAAATAGTAAAGCAGCAGAGAGATGACAACCAGCCCTGCAATACCGAGCATCAGGAAGTTTCGCCACCATCTTTCCTGGGAGATCCTGGCCTCCCGTAGCGCCGCCTCTTGCTCCATGAATTCAAGTTCCTGGTTCATCCTTTCAATATCGAACCGGATCTGCATTTCGTAAATAAGATTGCTGCGCTGGATTTGAAGTAATTCGTCATACATATCGTTATACGCCTGTAGATATTGATAGGCGCTTTCAAAATCTTCAAGAAGGTGGTAAAGATCAGCAAGCAGTTCATAAGCATCCTTGATACGCTCCCTGAGTTGATCTCGCAATCCCAACTCAAGACTTTGATGTGCATAATTCAGGGCCGAATCATAATCTCCACGATCCCTCATCAGCTGGCCGAGTACCAGGTTTGAAGCGCTTTGAAAATTGATGTGGCCGATCTCCTCAAAATATTGAGCTGCTTTTCTGATATAAGGCTCAGAGTCCGTCAGATTCTTTTTATTCCTTAAAGTATTGCCAATATTGAGGGTGGCGATCATATGTACAAGTGTATCACCGGCCAGTTCCATCGATTCATATTCTGCGGCCCTGAAATATTCAAGCGCCTGGTTGTAGTTGCCCTGCCTGCGATGGACAACTCCAAGGTTATTTTTTGCCAGATAGAGATCATCTTCCTGACCGAGCTCTCTGCGTATGTCGAGAGCCTTCATCAGGTTTTCAAAAGCTTTTTCATAATCCTGTTGTTCAATAAAGATGAGGCCCTTGTTGTTCAGAAGACTGGCAATGGCTTCTCTGTTATCCAAATCTTCTTCAATCTCTGTTGCAATCAGATAATGTTCCAGTGCGACCTCATAATCCCCGAAATTGGAATAGATATTTCCCAGCGTAATGTGTGCTCCCGATTTCCCTTCTCTGTAGTTTAGCTGTTCGGCCAATACGAGAGCCAGGCGCCCGGCCTTATAAGCCTCTCTGATATCACTTCCACGCAACTCCGAACTGGTAGAAACAAGACTGTCCACGGTCTCTTCGGTATCCGTCAAATGGGAAAGTTCTTCGGTAAGGTCGAACTGTAAATCGGGAAATGCCTGTTCAACATCGGGATCAAACTGGGAGTCTGACAGGGAAACCTGAAATGATAACAACAAGATCGAAATGTTATAGAGCAGGGTGTTCATCATAACCAGTAGTTTTACCAATTGCGGGTAAATAGACGGGTCCTGCCAAAGTCAATAAACTATACCGCTTACTCATCCTGTCTGCCCAACAATGTTAGGCCAGGTACTCACAAAACCAATATCAAAAATGGATAAAATAACAAAGCAAAGAGCTGCAACTAGTTGATTGTAACCTAATGCCTTACAATAATTAAAAATTTTTAATCTCTTCTGCAACTCTAATTTAGGCAAAAGATTTTGCCTTCACCGGCCAATACAGTTGTTAAATATTTTCTGTCCCGGTTTTTTTAGGATGCACACCATTTTGAACCGAATCACTTCCATTTTGTGTGGAGTCACCTCCGTTCAAAAAAATCGTTCCTTCAAGTACCGACTTCAGTTTTTGAAATGTGACCGGTTTATTGACATATCCGATAAACTCTGTGTTCTGCAATCGCTCGGAATTAAATTTATCGGAATTGCCGGTTATATAGATAACCGGGATCGTAAGTTGTTCATGGATTTTTTCGACAGCCGTAACTCCGTCGGTTTTATCCTTAAGAAATATATCCATGGTGATCAGGTCTGGCTTCAGTTCAAGAGCTTTACGAATTGCACTCTGCCCATTGGAGACTTTTCCGGCTATTTCTAGATCAAGTCGGCGTAACATATTTTCCAGTACCAGTCGCTGAACCATATCATCTTCTACAATCAGTACTCTTTTCTTTGCACCCGGTGGATCAGTACTCATCATTCTTGGTGTATTTGTCGCTCGGTTCAAGGTTGTGCTATCGGGTTCATCAGCAGCTCGACCCGGGAGTAGTATCCCTAATTATCGGACAGAAGACTGTCGAAGTTAAATTAAAAATCCATATATCATAGGAGCACCTTTAAAGGGTGAACATTTGTTGGTCTTTCAGATTCGTTGATTTTGCCGAATCCGGACTATACATTTTTTCAGTTTACGATAACTGCCTGAACTTTTATAGATCACATCTTCGGCCAGATTTCCCAGTTGAAGAACCTGATATTGGGTCAGGTTTTGTCCGGTGTAGATGATGACAGGAATATGCCGGGTAGCTGGATTCCTTTTAATACTTTTTAGCAGACCCTCACCCCCTTCATCCGGCAGAGTCAGGTCCAGGATAACAATATCTACCGAGGTGTTCTCTATCAGTTCACGTGCACGATTTGCCGTGTCTGCCTGGTAGATTTTAGGGGCTATATCTTTTAAGTACTCTTTCAGTGCCTGACAATGCAACTCGCTGTCGTCAACAATCAGGAGTGATTCTAATTGCGGAAAAGTGTCATCCGATCTGCTGATCTCTTCTCTTGAAGAATCTCGGGTTGCCGCCTTTGCAGTTCCGTTTTCCGGTTTTACGGGAAGGTAGAGTGTGAAGGAACTGCCCTTGCCTTCTTGACTCTTTACTTTAATGTCTCCGCCCAGCTGTCCTGCCAGATCATGTGAAATGGCCAGCCCGAGGCCACTTCCACCATACTGTACCGATGTTGTGAAATCGGCTTGCCGGTAGGGCTGGAAGATGCGATTTAGTTTGTCTGCGGATATTCCAATTCCGGTGTCTATCACGCGAAAAGCGATAAACTGATGATTGGAAAGCTCATCTATATCCTGCTCTGTCGCTTCCAACCTTGATGCTTTCAATTCGTCTGAGTCCGGATGAAAGGTATGAACTTCGATTTTACCAGATGGAGTAAACTTTAAAGCGTTGCCCAGAAGATTACTTAAAATTTGAAAAAGCGGAGTTCTGTATGTGTATAAAGTTTTTTCAAGATTTTCGTGTCGATGAAACGACAATTCAAGATCTTTTTTTCGTGCTGCAGGAAGAAAAAGGGTTTCCATCATTCTCAAAAAATGCTCTAAGTGGATCTCTTCAATCTCCTGATCCGGCTTGACACACTCGGGAGATCTATCTGACCGCAGGTTTTCGAGCAAGTCGAGCAAGTGTTCGGAGGTTTCGTGGATCACTTCTGCTTTCTTTATCTGATCCCGATCCAGGTTCCCCTGTCTATTGAGTGATAAAAGATCACCAAGTAGTGAGATCGAATGAAGCGGGGTGCGAAGTTCATGAACAGCATGGTCAAGCAGATCTACCGGTAAATCAGGTTTCGTCCCTCTCTTATTGAATATGAGATCCATTGCCAGCGGCAACCTTTGAAGATTTTTTTCGGAAATGACATCATCTGCACCATTCTCGATGAACTTTCGAGCAACAGACGAATCAAAAGATGACAGCAGGATTAAAACCGGCAAACCGTACGTCTGCTTCTTGGCCTCTTTCAATTGATGCAAACTGTTACCTTTCTGAGATCGGTCGCAGATGATCAACAGATCCGGAGTACTGTTTTTCAGCGAGGAAGCTAATCGATTCGCACTGCGGATATTTGTTAACGTAAACCGATAGCCGGAAGTGGTTGACAATACCTCTTCTACTTTCTGATACGTTTTATCGAGATCGGAAGCCAGTATTATTTTGATCTTAGTACCCATTCAGAGTTTTTTGTGACAAGATTCCGGCTGGTGAATCCGGTGATTTTGATGATTATCAGATAGTCAGTTTGAACCAGAGGTTGGCATTCAGGATTGAAAAGTAAATCAATAAAGTGGATGAAAATCAAACTACGGTAATATAGCCTATTCGTCATACCGTTTTGTAATCGATAGGCCAGCGTATTAATGTTGCCTGGATTTCTACCGATAAAAAGGATAATTCCTGTTGCTCAATATGAGAAATCATCATGGATCGATTTCCCAATTCAGGAATCGAAACAGACTATACAAGTTAAACTCGATCGACCTTCGTCGTTATGAAGAAAATTCCGACAGATCTGGAAATATTGACCGAAATCTACAACCGATATCACGATACATTTCGATCCTATGCAAAAGATGAACCGGATCGAATTACCAGGATCAGAGTACCCATCGACATCAATGAGATTGCCGAGGTATGTGGAGTGGAGGAGGATATGATTTTCGGCAGACTCTATTATCACTTCAATAAAAAGTACAGTTATAAAAATGAAAATGGTGATACGGTTACATTTTTCTCATCGATGAAATTTGAAGGATTGAGCGTGAACTTTCCGCTGGTCGCTTCCGTACTTGCGGATTTGAAAGAGAAAGAGAAGACATATAAGTACGCTTACCTGATGGCCGGAGTTTCGATGGTTTTCGCTTTCTCGGCACTCCTGGTCTCTCTGTTGTTCTGATGAAAAACAGGATTCGTAATGTGAATGGAATCATTCGTTCCATGGCGCGCACAAAAATCGACATGAACATTGATTTTTTTTCTTCTGTCTATAAGCAAGGAGTTCCTCCTTTTAGAGTAAAGGATAAAGAGATAGTTTACACGACAATTCAATAAAACAAGTAAAAACAATTCTGTTTTAAGTCTCGTTTTTGACCTGTGCGGGTAAACCAGATATTAAAAAAGGGGCTTCGAAATTCTGAACATTAAGATTTTCTAATGTTAGAAATTTTTAATACTCTTTTTCTCAGAGGGGAAAGCAATCAACTTTCCTAAAATACCGGCCGCCATGTTTTTGGCTCATGTCGTCCGGCTTTACGGTTCAGAGTTCTCAGTAAAACGGATGTCGCTTTAGAAGTCTTCAGGTAAGAAGACGTTGGTATAGGGGAAGGGCATCTGAAATCCTAATGAATCTGTGCGAATGATGAAGATGAATAATTCGTCGCCGACATTAAAATCGGCCCCTCCATTTTTTAATAAAAGAAGTAAGTTTGCCCGTTTAAAAAGTGTTTATGCATTGCAAAAGACCACGTTGATTCACCTGATGCACAATGCGATGACTCCGATCAGTGCAGTATCCGGTTATCTGGATCTTCTACAGGATGGGCTTCACAGCGAGAATGATCAAGTCTCACTTTACAACTACAGTAAAAAAATTGAGAAAGGTATTGAAGAAGTTGGTCTGATCCTTCAGCAGCTCCAGGAGATGGTCGATGACGGGGAAGCAGGTTATGAAAGTGATGATGACTGCATCGTTGAGGCAAACTATCTGGTGGATTCGGTGATTTCGGGATTGATCAAATCTCCGTTCATTAATCGGGAAGCAATCACCCTGAATGAGAGTAACTCTCCACTTTATGTCAAGGTCGATCTTTCCATGTTGAAGCTGATTGTCAGCAATATGGTCAAGATCTCTTTAAAGCTTTCCTCCCGGGATAAAGTGGAGATCACTCTTTCGAACCGGAAAAATGAATTCGTTTTGGAGGTCGAAGCCGGTGCTGTACGAATGACCGGATCGGAATTCAAACATCTGATTGAAATGTTCGACGACAACAGTCACCTGAAGAGTACGAAAGAAGCCGGACTGCCGGCAAATTCAATTTCTGTATTGACAATAGATATGAGTAAGCAGTGTCTCGAACAGATGGACGGCCGTATGCTGATGGACTGGAACGAGAAAGATCACCTCAATTTCCAAATTTGCCTGCCTGCCGAAGAATTGTTCATCTGAAGAGGTCATTACCTGATGTGGTCAAATTCAGGTTAGATATCTGAATTTTCTCTCTTTAAACTTTCCGAACAGTTCGACCTGAATATTATAGGACTCATTTCTGAATTCGGGGAATTTGTGGTTTTCAGCATATACCATCGGATAAGAAAGCAGCCTGTTTAGTCCCCGCTTATTCCGGATATACCAAACCAGTTGCAGAATTCCCGGATGTCCTTTGATGTAGAACTCTGTGTTTAATTCGGCATAATTCTTCTGGTTTATCTGCTGGATCAACAGATAGGGGTTCCTGTCCCGAACCTTTTCTTGACAAGGTTTCGGCATATGGTCATTCTCTCCGTTTGATTTCTGCTTTCCGGTCCCTTCCTCTTCCGACGTATTATTGTAATCCTGTTTGGTCTTTGGCTGTTCCGGATCGAATCCGGCAAGTGTTTGCACCTCTTCGACCGACTGATGAGGGAGACTTGTGGTATTTAAAGTGTGATTGAGCATTTCAGGAAGTTTGACCCTGTACTATTAAACCAGTTACAGTTCTACTGACGATTCTATAACGGTTACCAACTCAGTTATCAAGGTCGCTTACCAAGTAAAATCAGGTATTATGACAAATCTACACCTGGTGTCATTTCAAATTATCGGCATCGTAGGCAAGTGGTTAAATATGTAATTCGTAAGATGGACCTGCTTAAGGTTCAGCAACGAGAACCGATAAACAAATAAGTTTTGGTTCGAACACCGGTTTGATTCGAACACCGGGGTTTAGCTCGAACACTCGAATGTTGATTCGCAGTGTATTCCATTGCAGCGAACATCGAAATGTTTCATGAGCCGATTCGATTCCAAAGCCTTCTTTTGGCAGCGGGGAAGATCTGGTTTCAGAACCGGTGCGAATAGACATGTAATCTGGAAATTAAAAGCTATGAACAATGAGCAAGATCAAAGCATTGATCGTTGACGATTCAAAAATTATGCGAAGTGCTGTAAAACGTGCACTCGACCAGTTAATGATCGCCGAGTTCGAATATGTTGAAGCGATGGATGGTAAAGACGCACTGGAAAAGTTTGAAGAGGAAGGGGGTATTGAGATCATGTTTGTCGACTGGAATATGCCCAACATGACTGGCGTGGAGTTGTCCAAAGCGGTACGGGAAAAGGGAGATACCGATCATATTCCGATTATTATGGTGACTGCAGAAAAATCTATGGGAAAGGTAGATATGGCGCTCAATGAAGGCGGCGCCAACGAATATATTACCAAACCATTTACGGCAGACAAGATGTATAAAACGATTGAAGAGTATTTCGACGATGACGGCAATCTGCTCACCTCCTCCGGAGATGAGGGTGAAGAGGGCAAGAGTTTCTTTAAAAACATGCTTAAAACTTAGAGGGGATTATGGATAAGCACTATCTAAACGGAGTTACAGAAATACCGGATAAAATTGTTGGCCGGGTTAAAGAATCGGTGATCAATACTTTCGAATCGATAACCGGAAAACGCCCGGAATGCTTGGAGGAGGCCGACATGGGCCAGACGATGCATGGCATTATCGGAAATATCGCGGTCTTCAATCCTGACCATACTCTATCACTAATGCTGGCCATTCCGAAGGAGACAGCTCTGGCATTGTCGAACGAATTTGTCGGTATGGAGATCCCTTTTGAGAGTGACGATATGGGAGACCTGATTGGTGAAATTTCAAATATTCTGGCAGGTGATGTGGCCGCTAATATTGAAAAGGTCGGTTTCCGGGGGCAATCCTCTCTGCCGACAGCAACCAGGGGAAGTGATCTGACCCTGTTCATGCCAAGCAAGCCGCCTACAAAAAAATTAAAGTTTGAAGGGGAAAACGGTGAATTCTGGGTCAACATGGCGTTGAGTGAATCGAGTTGATCACTCTGTTGAAAAAATAAAGGTGAAATGATGAGTAATCGGGAAAACAAGACCACTGAAAAACTGAGCGAGATTATTCGCGGACTGGCTGATGTTTGGCCGAATGATCGTGATAATGTAGCAACAGCGGGCGCTCAATTTGAAGAGGTAATTGAAGAACTGGATCAACCAGGAGTTCAGCTGAAAAAGCTGATTGACCTGGCATGGGCAGGCTTGAAACATCTTTTTCAGGAAGATGATTACTTTCTGAGTGTAAAAAACTCTACGATGCAGGCGGTAAATATAATACGGGAATATCTGTTGAATGAGGGGAATATACCGGTCGAAGAGTTTGAAAAAGCCAGAACTCAACTCGAAAAATCCCTGACCGGAGAGGGTGAATCGGCAGACTCTGTAATTGAACTGGATGTGGAGAAGTCTCAAGAGTTAGACCAAATAGCAGAGGATGTTGAAGAGTCGGCCTCCGAAACGGAAATGGACGAGGATTCGTCGGCCGGAAAGGAATCGGATACAAATTCCGAGAGAAATCCCGAGTCACCTGAAGACGAGTCCACTCTGGATGACCTAGCCTCCTGTCTTATTGCGATAGATCCGGGTGATGAGGATTCTGAAGGGTTGAAAGAACTTCGCTCGATGATTCAAGAGCAAATGGAAAGATCATCTGGCCGGCTCCGGGAGCTTCTGGAGCAGGCTCAAAAGAAGATAGAACAGGTATACAGCGATTCCGACGAGCCTTCGGATGAGTGGCTGACATTCGTTTCCTCAAAAATAGAAGAGGCAATAGAGGTTAAGTCGGACCAGGAGTGGGCTGAAGATACAGCTGAAGCAGAATCGGAAACGGATGATAACGGAAATGAGGTGTCATGCGAAGTGAATGAAGATCAGCCAGAGGAGTTTGTCATCCCGGAAGATACAGATCTGGATATGATTCAGGAGTTTGTTACTGAATGTAATGATCTGATTACATCGTCGGAGAGTGCACTGCTGGATCTGGAAAGTACACCTGATGACGAAGAGCTGATCAATACGGTATTTCGAGGGTTTCATACGATAAAAGGAACCTCGGCTTTTATGGGACTGGACCCGATATCCGAATTTACCCATTCAGCTGAAACTCTATTAAGTATGGTGCGGGATGGAGAATTAAAATTTGATACGGCTTGTGCGGATATCTGCCTGGAATCGGTCGACATTCTGAAAAAGTTGATTGGACAGGTAGAGTCTGCGTCAGGCGGAGATCCATTACCGCTTCCGGATGGTGCTGATCGAATGCAGAAGATTTTAGACCTCGTTTGCAATGAAGGCGTTAAACCGTCGAAAGCTTTGGATAGTGAGAGCCCGGAAAACGAGGTTCATTCCCCGGACGCGGCCGGTAAAAATGCTGCAGAGGAGTTGAGTAGTGAAGGGGAGCAGTCAATGGAACCCAAATCTGTTCCCCAAAATGGAAAAGCGCAAAATACATCGAAAAAAGCGGAAGGAGAGGCGACAGTCCGTGTGAATGTGGGCCGTCTGGATCGGCTCATTGATATGGTGGGTGAATTGGTGATTGCTCATTCGGTGGTAGCCCAGGATTCTTCAATAGCAGACAAACCGGAGTTAAGCAAAAAGATATCCCATGCTTCCAAGATTTTGAGAGAGCTGCAGGATACAAGTTTGACTCTGCGGATGGTACCGATGAGGCCGACATTCCAGAAGATGAATCGGCTGGTTCGGGATTTGAGCAGAAAAGCCGGAAAAAAGGTGAAATTTTCGGCTGTTGGAGAAGAGACGGAAATTGACCGGAATATGGTGGATGTGATCAATGAACCGTTAGTCCATATGCTTCGCAATGCAATCGATCATGGGATCGAAGATCCCGATTCAAGAAAAAGTTCGGGGAAAGAAGATTCGGCCAATGTCTGGCTCAGGGCGTATCAAGAAGGGGGGAAGGTAGTTATAGAGATTGAGGATGACGGCAGGGGGATCGACAAGGAGAAAGTGTTGAAGAAAGCGGTCGAAAAAGGACTTGTGGAATCAGGGAAGAGTCTTACGGACAAAGAGATCTATAAGCTGATCTTTCTGCCCGGATTTTCTTCAGCAGATCAGGTCACTGATCTCTCCGGACGGGGAGTCGGGATGGACGTAGTGCGGCGTTCAATTGAACAGCTCCAGGGTAAAGTGGATGTCGACTCCGAACTGGGAGTCGGAACAAAAATTTCCATAGAATTGCCTTTTACATTGGCAATTACCGACGGAATGCTGGTGAAGGTAGGAAGCGAACGTTTCATAATTCCGACTATGAATATCGATAAAACATTCCGGGCTACACAGGATGACATTTTTACCATCATGGGTGATGTTGAGCAGGTTCACTACATGGAGCGTACAATACCGGTGATTCGACTGCATCAGCTGTTTACGATCCATCAGGCTGTGGAAGATCTGGAAAATGGCACACTATTGGTTATAAAGAATGATAATCGTCGATATGCACTGCTGGTTGATGAGGTGATAGGACAGCAGCAACTGGTAGGCAAGTCGATCGATATGAATGTAAAAATGCCACATGTTTCCGGTGGTGCAATATTGGGAGATGGTCAGGTCGGACTGATTCTCGATACAGCGACGGTTTTTCAACAGCAGTTTGCGGAGACTGGATGACCCGAAGTGGTCCCAACAGGGATTTCGGGGTAAAATTGAACCCTTTATTACGATAATGGGTAATGACCATGAAGATTGGAAAAGAAACCGGAATTTATCCGGGCCAGGTGGAACTAAAGGCAGCGGATTTTGATCGTGTCCGGTCACTGATCGACCGATATTGTGGAATTAATCTACACGAAGGCAAACAGGCTCTTGTACGTGCAAGGCTGATGAAGCGAATCAGAAAATTGGGAATAAGCAGTTTTGGGGAATACCTGGACTATGTGGAAAATGATGAGTCAGGCGAAGAATTTTTATCATTTGTTGATGTCCTGACGACCAATAAAACATCCTTTTTTCGAGAAAGCCAGCACTTTGATTTTATCAGGCAAAAAGTAATACCACAACTGGGAGGCAGGCAAGTTAAATGGTGGTCGGCTGGATGTTCGACTGGTGAAGAGCCGGCAACACTGGCCATCACTTTACTGGAGGCATTCGGAGATTCACATACCGATCCGGTAAGAATTCTGGCTACCGATATTTCAGGTGAAGCTCTGACCAAGGCAAAAGCGGGAGTTTATACGAGATCCAACCTGGCTGGTGTACCTGATTCTGTACGCAAGCGATATTTTCGGGAAATAGATGGAGCGGATGAGTATAAACTTGCTGATACCATACAGAAGAAGATTACATACGGCAGGTTGAATTTATTGAAACAATGGCCGATGAAAGGGCCGTTTCAATTGATCATGTGTCGAAATGTAATGATCTATTTCAAGCGACCGACACAACAGCAGATCGTTTCCCGATTTTATGATCTGCTGGAACCGGGAGGTTATCTGTTCCTGGGACATTCGGAGAATTTACCTGACAAGGGTATTGGATTAACAAGTCTTCAGCCAGCTGTTTATCAGAAATAAGGAGGATAAATCGAGTGAAAACGACAGTTGGTGTCAGTGAGCTTCGAGTCTCGATGAACGTTAAAGAGATCATTGTTACATATGCCCTGGGCAGTTGCCTGGGAATTGCACTCTATGATCCGGTGGTCAAGGCAGGGGGACTGCTTCATGTGATGCTCCCGCATTCCAAAGTTGACCCTGAAAAGGCCAGACTCCAGCCGGCCAAGTATGTGGATACAGGTTTTCCAAAGTTATTGCAGGAGTGTTATAAAATGGGTGCCCGAAAAGAAAATCTGAAAATTGTTGTCGCAGGAGGTGCCAGTATGAAATCTCTGGGCAAGGATGACTACTTCAAGATCGGCAAACGAAACTTCACAATGTTAAGAAAGTTGTTGTGGAAAAATGGATTCATGATCCATCAACAGGATGTTGGAGGCCATATTTCCAGAACAATGGCTCTGCATATCTCAAATGGTCTAGTAACCATTAATAAAAAGCCGATAGAAGGTGAAAATGGGGATTCCATACAGGGATCTGCTGCCAGAGTGAGGGTCAGAGGATAAGTTTAACTTGTAAAATCATTAGATCTATACAGATTTTGCCTTAAAAAAGAAGGAGTTCGAACGATAAATAGCATGTGCAGGATTTTCCTGTCGGATCTGTTTTAATAATAAAGTGTTCCAGCTATGAGATATAATATTCTGATTGTAGAAGATGATCCTGCCATGAGGGTGATACTGAAAGGCACATTACGAGACAGCGGGCTGGATATCGGCAACATCTATGAAGCTGAAAACGGTAAGGAGGGAATCGAGCGGCTGGAAGAGTTCGATGTAGATCTGATGTTGGTTGATATCTATATGCCGATTATGGATGGTATGGAAATGCTCGATTACGTAAGGGACCATCCGGAATGGAAAGATATCCCTGCGGTTGTTGTTTCCACCGAGAATGATGAAAAGAGAATTGATGCGATACTTCGACAGGGATTGGGTTTTGTTCACAAACCGCTGACGAGGGAGTTGCTTGAGGATCAAATTTTAAAAATGTCGAGGTAAGCGTATGGCAGAATCATATTCTGATCAGATTTGGCAGATTGCGTGTGATACATTTGAGACGATCTGTTACATGTTTCCACTGGATAAAGATGAGGCGAACACCTTGTCGGATAACTTGGCAGATATGTCGGATATTCGATCTGCCATCACTTTTGAAGGTGCTACAAAAGGGATGATGGTAATCAGGCCTTCCTATGACCTTCTTGACGCGATAGCCGCCAATATGCTTGGAGTGGATGAACCGTCATCGGAAGAGAAGGAGGGAGCTTTGTGTGAGATTGCTAATATTATATGTGGAAATACTGTTCCGCTCTTTGCCAATGGGGAGAGGATCTGCTACCTGAATCCGCCCAGACTTTTAACCGATCTGAATGCATCGGAGGTGAATTCCCAAACCGGAAAGAAAGAGTCGATCAATGTATTTCTGGACGAAGGAGTTGCAGAAATTTCTATCTACTACTTCACGAAATGAAAAGCCATGATTAAAGTTCTGGTGGTAGACGATTCTGCGGTTGTACGAAAAGTTTTGACCGAAGAGTTGTCGAAGCAAAAAGATATTGAAGTCGTCGGTTCGGCCATTGATCCCTATGTGGCAAGAGACAAGATTCTCAAACTGAAACCGGATGTATTGACCCTTGACCTAGAAATGCCGAGGATGGACGGGCTGTCTTTTCTCTCCAAATTGATGAAGCATCATCCAATGCCGGTTGTGGTCGTCAGCTCACTAACCCCGAAAAACAGTGAAAATGCCCTGAATGCACTTCGGTTGGGAGCAGTAGATGTAATCTGCAAACCTGGTTCAGCCTATTCGACCCAGAACATTTCAAGAGATATAATCAAAGCTGTACGGGCTGCTTCTGTTGCAAAATTTGACCGTCAGAAAGTGGGACCGGAAACTGCATCTACACGCAGAAGATCCAAAAAGCCGGAAATCAAATTAATCCATACAACAAGTAAAATTGTAGCGATCGGAGCATCTACAGGCGGCACTCGGGCTATTGAGTCTGTATTGACCAGAATGCCTGTCAATACCCCGGGGATCGTGATTGTCCAGCATATGCCCCCGGTCTTCTCGAAAAGCTTTGCAGACAGATTGAACACCGTTTGTGAAGTGGAGGTAAAAGAGGCTGAAGATGGCGATCTTGTAGAAAATGGAACTGCACTGCTCGCCCCCGGGAATTATCACATGCTGGTCGAAAAACGTGGTGCAAAATACTTTGCACGGATCAAGCAGGGGCCTCCGGTTCATCATCACCGGCCAAGTGTTGATGTTCTGTTTAACTCGGTTGCCAAAGAGGCCGGTGTGAATGCGACGGGAATTTTGTTAACCGGAATGGGAACAGATGGAGCAAAGGGATTGCTTGCTATCAGGCAGTCAGGCGCACATACAATTGCCCAGGATGAATCGACCTCCGTTGTTTACGGGATGCCGAAAGAAGCGAAAAATATTGGTGCTGCTTGTGAAGTTCTTCCGCTCGACCAGATCCCGGAAGCTTTGCTTGCAAACTTCCGGAGAAAAAAGAACGAGCATTACGATCGTGCTCTGAAAAAAGAATCGGTGTGATCATTATGGGTATGAATCTTCTTATAGTGGATGACAGTCCTGTTATGCGAAAGATGATTATCAGGACAATTCAATTAAGTGGCCTGGAGATGGAATCAATTTATGAAGCAGGTAATGGCCTCGACGGTCTGGAATTATTAAAGCATAACCCGATAGATCTGCTGTTTATAGATGTCAATATGCCGGTCATGAATGGCTTGGAGATGTTAAAAAGAGTGAGAGAGAATCCGGAAACCAGGGATCTGGCGGTACTTATCATCTCAACAGAGAGTCACGAAGACCGTATCGAGATGATTAACAGAAATAATGCAGGGTTTGTTCACAAGCCATTTACACCTGAGGATCTTAAAGATAAAATTTTAGATATCATAACTGTTAAAGGTTAGGGTATTAAAATTGCTTAACAATTCTTGTAATTGACCGATAAACAAGTCAATAGTTGGTGTTGTGATCGATTCTTTCAACCAAACAAGATTGATTGATGGTTGCAACATTCACCGATTAAATCTTCGGGTTGCTACGAAGTAGAATGAGACGGTTTCACTTGTAGCTATACAATTAATAATAACAAAAAAGGAAAAGAGACATGTTCGGTAATAAAGACAAAAAACAGAAAAACTAAAAGTAAGTCCGGTTCAGATAGTTCCGGTATCACTATTGGCACTAAAATAGGAGCTTCATTTTTGATCTTGGCTCTGACTGTACTCATCGGAGGAATCCTGGGTTATTACGGCTCTTCAGTCGGTGAAGATGCGGTTGGCGAGATCGGTGAAATTCGAATGCCTTCGGTATCATATTTAATGGCTGCAGAAACTGCTGCTTCAAATCTATCTGTCTACAGTAGAACGTTGGCAATCCCTGGTCTCACTTCGTCCGAAAGAAGTGAACTGTTTCAGATGAGCGAACAATCTCTTAATGAAGGGAATGAAGCAGTAGCAGCTTTTGCAGAACTTCCCAGAGATGATCAGGAAAGGGATTTATGGAATGACTTTCAGAGATCCCGTCAGATATGGATTGAGGAAGTAGAGAATTATCAGCAGTTAATGCGGGAGTATGACCGGATTGGTGTAAATGATCCTTCTGCCCTGGTAATTGAGGCAGAGGGTTTCATGAGAGATCATCTGCAGATTGCACAGGAACTATTTGGTGCCCTTTACAATGGGTCTGACTTTGAACAGCGTGAATCCAGAGAGGTTGAAGCTCAAATTACTGAATGGATTAGGCAGTTTGATATAAATAACGATGAATTACAGAGAGTTGTTCAAGATCTGGATCGGGCACAATCTGCTTATCATGAGCAATTCAACCGTGTTCTTGATATGATCTCTTCCGGAAATTCTGCTTTGGCTCAGGATATCTATGAAGGTGAATTTGCAGATCGCCATAATCAATTGAATGGTGTCTTTGAGGAGTTGATAAACAGAAGTAATCAGGCACTTGATATCTATTTACAAGCACGTGAGCAACTGACAGGTCGTGTAGCAGATGCTCAGGACCGAAGTAGTGAACTGAATGCAGAACTGGTTGAGCTTAATCGAACCATGGCAAGGGATGAGGCTGAACAGGCTAATGCTACAACCAATACTCTTAAGCTTGTCATTTTGGGTGGTCTGATCGGTGGAGTTGTGCTGGCAATACTACTGGGCCTTTTTGTTAGCCGGAGTATCAAAGAACTATATGATTCACTTAGAAATGTAATTACTGGTCTGAGTAGTGGTGCTGAACAGGTGAATGCATCATCCATGCAACTTTCTGGATCTAGCCAGGAACTTGCAGAAGGTGCGAGCGAACAAGCAGCGAGTCTGCAGCAGACCAGTTCATCTCTCGAAGAGATGTCGTCTCAGACGCAACAGGCAGCCAACAATGCAGGAGAGGCTGAAAGAGCAATGAAAGAAGCCGAGCCGGAAGTTAATAGTGGCGTGGAAGCGATGCAGAGAATGAATAACGCGATGGAGGAGATTAAAAACTCATCCATGGAAACATCGAAGATTATTAACACAATCGATGATATTGCATTCCAGACCAACCTTTTGGCATTAAATGCAGCTGTGGAGGCAGCCCGGGCTGGTGATGCAGGCAAAGGATTTGCAGTTGTAGCTGAAGAGGTGCGAAACCTTGCTCAAAGAAGCGCAGAAGCTGCTCAAAACACATCCGAACTGATCGAGACTTCCCAGGAGAGTTCCGAGCGAGGAGCTACAGTTGCGGATGAAGTCGCTGAAAACCTTCAGAAGATTGAACGAAGAGTCAAAGAAGTGACTAATCTGGTTGTCGAAATTGCTGCTGCTTCCAAGGAGCAAGCAAGTGGAATTGAACAAATGAGTAAAGCGATGACCGAAATGGATGAGGTAGTTCAAAACAATGCTTCAGGTGCGGAGGAATCTGCTAGTGCGGCTGAAGAACTTTCCTCACAGGCTAATGAGTTGATACGATTCGTTGATGAGCTCTCATCTCTTGTGAGTACAGATGATGACCTTACGGACAATATCGTCGATCAAATAAATAATGGCGATTCGTCCGGGCAATCGTTAAATGGTGCTAAATCTGCTTCATTAAGAAATGGGAATGGTACTTCAAATACTCAAACAAGCGGCAAAACGCCACAATCCGGGATAAGTCAGGGTAGCAGAGCTGCAGGTTCGAGTAACGAAGAACTGTTACCTCTTGAAGATGAAGATTTAAGTGATTTCTGATTCTTACGATACTTAAACCAGGTGAGATACGGTCGGAAAGATTGTATCTCACCTGTAATACTTAGATAGAATTTTTTAAGTACAAAGATTAACCGAATCGATATCGAGCCGATAAGTAATTAAACATCTAACAAAAAATATTGGTTAAAATGGAACAAACGGAAACAAAGTCGACAGTCGACACTCAAGAAACAACAGTTGTTGAGGGTGGCAAGTTTTTAAGCTTCTTTCTTGGAAAAGAAGAGTACGCAATTGAAATTCTCAAGGTGCAGGAAATTATCGGGCTGATGCCGATCACACCGGTACCGAAAATGCCGGATTACATTCGAGGCGTCTTGAACCTTCGCGGCAACATCGTACCGGTAATGAATCTGCGAACCCGCTTCGGCCTGGAGATGGTAGAGGACACTGAAGAGACTTGCATCATAGTCATCCAGGACGATTCAAGTAAAATGGGCCTGGTGGTTGATAAAGTTTCGGAAGTTACGGACATCGCAACTAAACAGATCGAGGATATCCCTACAGTTGGTGCCGGGATGAAAAGCAGGTTTCTCTCCGGGATCGGAAAGATCGATGAGACGGTCAAGATGATCATGAATGTTCGTGAAGTTCTTTATGATGTCCCGGAGGAGGTCTTCGATAGCAATTAATTAGTGGGGTAAATCTACCCGGACTGACGGCATTTATATGGTTTTAAAGAAACAAAACCATATGAATGCCGTTTTTTTTAATTGATATATGAGTAGGAATAAAGGGAGTCATTGATACAGGAAAAGTGTATCGATGGCTTCTTTTTTTGAAGGGGATTACTGAGGCGGCAGGCAGAGAGTGAATGTAACCTGATCCTTAGTGTTGTGAGTCAGAAATATTGCTCCGCCTTGACGATTGGCCATCATTTGAGCGAGAGTAAGGCCGATGCCTACACTTTGTGCCTTATCTGTGACAAGCGGATAAAAGATATGGTCGACCATCGAGGGAGGAATTGGATCACCGGAGTTGGTGACTTTAATACAATGTGGTTCAGTGATCTCAATTAGAATTTCCTTTTTTTTGCCGGTAGGATGTTCAAGGGCATTGTCCATTAAATACTTTACAATCTTGTACAGATCTGTCGGGCTGGCCGTTAGTGGTGTATCCTTAAGACTGTTTTTAATCTGAAATCGTTTTTGTTCATCTGCCGAATAGGTCGAGAGAACACTTTTAATCAAGTCTTGCGGATCGACCGGTTCTTTCCGGGGCGGGTCCTTTTCTTCGGAGAGGGCATGATAGAGGATTTCAAAGTCATCCATCATATCTAGAATGTAATCTGTACTGTCGGAGATTTTGACAAAACGATCTCTCTCCTGTTTTTTACTCTTTTTCTCCAAAAACAGGTCAAGGTGTCCCTGAATGGCCGTAAGTGGTGATCGAACCCTGTGAACCAGAACCGACAACATCTTTTTTACGATAAAGAGGGTTTCTTCGGGTGGAGTAAATGGTTGTTCAACAAGCCTCACTATAACCTGATTCTCATCCAATCTCTCTTCCGTTTCGCATATAGCCTGATACCACCGGTTATTAAATAGAGCTGGTGTAGTGGTATCACTCTCATTCAATAGATCGACCACTTCACTGAAAGGCTTCCCTACTGGACTATCACTATCGGCAAGATGCTGGACAAATTGATTGACTTGCAGAACCTGCAAAGTCTCTTTATCGAGGATAAAGACCGGCACTGAATTGTCCGTCAAGTTTTTGAATTTACTAACCATAATGCGTTCAATACGCTCTTGCTTCTGTTTTTAACCGTCTGCTTTTACCGCTATTCTTTGTCTGACCGGTCGTCAGATATTAAATAAGGGTAAGGCCCAAAATAATTGAATCTCTGCAGATTCAGCCACGCTCAACTTGTCGGAATTATATGTTCAGGATACATGCATGTCGTATGTAATCCCCTCATGATCTATTTATCAGCAGTAATAGAGAATTCTTAAGGGATATAAACAGCCTAATGCATAAAGTGGAAATAATTACCGCTGATGCGGTCAATTCTACTTAGCCACACCCATAATTATTAAAAAAATTTAATAAAAAACGAACTAAATGCATCCGATTTAGAGAAAATTTTTATGGCACAACAATTGCATCAGACTGTTTAACTCCGGTGGAGTAGATATGTTCCGCTGAAAACTGATATAGATTTGGAAGCAAAATATTAGAGTTTATCAAATGAAATTTATTGATTCAGCTCACAGTCAACTGCTGGCCAATGCGATGGATGCTTATACATTGCGACATCGCATTTCTGCATCCAATATCGCCAATATCGATACGCCTGGGTTTAACAAACACCAGGTCGATTTTGAACAGGAGCTGCAGAAAGCTCAAAAAGCTGGAAACACGGAGAATATGAACCAGGTGCGGCCATCGATCACCATCACAGACAGCGCCCCGGTTCTGGAAGATGAGCTTCTTGAAATGTCGGACACTCAGATGAGAGTTGATCTGGTGACTCGATCGCTGCGACACCACTTTGAAATGCTTCGAACCGGAATTACCGGGATAAATCGATAATGAAACGGATAGATGATGTTACCGGACAGAATGTTTGAAACGTTTCGGACTGCTTCACAAGGCCTGGCAGTGCAACGTGAAAAATTATCAACAGCGTCGAGAAATATTGCAAATGCAGGAACATCCTCGCCGCCGGGCTCCAACAGGGGTTATCAACCGCAGTCAGTTCGAACTACAGCTCCTGAATCCAGGCCATTTGAACGGCTTTTAATGCAAAGTGTCACGTCAATGCAAAAGACCCGGCCGCAACATTTTTCCGAGAGCAGGGCAGCCGCCGGACCTGTCACCGGCCGCCAGGAACAGGGCCTGGGGCCTCAGTTCGAGATTCAGCAATCTGAATCTTATCGATATGAGTTTGACCCGAATCACCCCGATGCAGATGAAAATGGAATGGTTCGATATCCCGATATCGACCTGATCAGCGAGATGACGAAGATGGTTAGCGCCAACCGCCTCTATGAAGCAAATCTGGCCAGCATTGAAGCGGAAAAAGAGATTATCAGACGATCACTGGAAATATAAGATGAAATCGAACAAACAATATGGATCCGATTGAATTAAGAGGATTACATCCGTCCAGGGAACTGGACCCCGGCTCTTTCCGTCAACCTGTGGAAGGCCCGGATCGAAGCGGGTCATTTGCCGATACACTCTCAAGAGCAGTTGGAAGTGTTGATGAGGCGATGAAGGTCTCTGAGATGAAAACCCAGGACTTTATTGCGGGCAAGAGTGAAAATGTCCACGATGTGATGATCTCCATGCAGAAAGCCCAGTTGAGTTTTCAGATGATGGTAGAGGTCCGAAACAAAATGATCGAGACCTACCATGAAATCAGCAGAATGCAAATTTAGAACGATCTATGAATTCCTTGCTTCAGGGTGTTAAAGACTTTCTGGCTCCACTCAATCCTGCACAGAAGGTGATGTTTTTTGGATTTTTACTCATCATCACTCTGTTTATTGGAGGAGTATTCTGGTGGACTCTGAAACCCGAATACACACTGCTGTTTGGTTCCTTGCATCACGATTCGGCTCGTGAAATAGTCGAAGAGCTGGATGAGCGGAATGTGAACTATCGTTTGGAAGATGACGGCAGAACGATCTACGTTCCCCATGATAAAGTCCATGAGTTGAGGTTACAGCTGGCCTCTGACGGGTTTGCACACTCAGATCTACAGGGTTATGAGCTTTTCGACACCAATGCCCTGGGCATGACCGATTTTATGCAGAGGATGAACAAGAAAAGGGCGCTTGAAGGAGAGATTGCGCGCACGATCAACAGTCTCAATCAGGTTGAATTCTCTCGAATTCATCTTGTACTTCCAGAACGCTCACCATTCAGGGAGAGTCAGGTTGAAGCCTCAGCCTCCATCATCCTCAATTTGAAACGAGGCAACAGGCTGGACCCCAAACAGGTTGAGGGGATCACTTCTCTGGTTGCGGGGAGTGTGGAAGGGCTGGAGGCATCCGGTGTAACTGTCCTGGATCAAGCAGGGAATCGATTGACGAGTAATGTCGGCCAATCCACTGATTTCGCAACCGGTTCTCTACAGATGCAGATGAAACAGAAAACTGAAAACTATCTGACAGAGCAGGGTCAGAGTATGCTGGATCGAGTTTTGGGGCCGGGTAACAGTATTGTCCGTGTATCGGCCGAACACGATTTCGACAGGCTGGTCAGGGAGTCGGACCTGATCGACCCGGACAGCAGGATGATTATTTCGGAAGAACGCCGAACGGAAAGCAGCAGCAATGAGAGCTTTCAGCCGGTACCGATCGATGAGTTTACACCGATAGATCAGCGTGGAGATAATATCGTGACCTCCCAAAACGAACAGGAAAGTTCGATTCAAACCCGAAATTATGAAGCAAATACGACTCGTGAAATATTTGAAAAAGCCCAGGGCGAGATCAAACGTCTGTCGGCATCTGTTTTGTTAAACTACAAACAGACACTTCAAACCAATGAAGAGGGAGAACAGGTACTGGTTAATGAACCCTACAGCCAGGAGGAGATCGAAGAATTTCGGGAGACTATACGATTGGCACTGGGCATCAGTCCGGACCGCGGGGATGAATTGACGATTACCCAGATTGAATTTTATGACCCTACCTCAACCGATCAGTTCGGCCTCTATACCGACCGGCCGATGCCCTGGAATGAGATCATCCGGTGGACTCTCATCGCGCTGACGTTTTTTACTATCGTCTTCCTGGTGTTACGGATACGAAGGCGAATGGAGATGCCCGACCAGGTGATGGTCGGTTTGCCGGATGGAAGCCGTGAGTCGGTTCCGCTTATGGAGGGGGATGCAAATCATAAATCTCTCGAGGAGATGGAAGAGGATGAGAAAGAGAACTTTGTGGATCGAAAATTGAGCGAAAATGATCGCAAACAATTGAAGGAGAAGCAGTTTGCAATGGAAGAGATCCAGGACTTCTTTGAATTGAAACCGGCCGAAGCGGCACAAACAATACGAGCATTCATGACGCTCGATGAGGATGGAAAATAGCCGTCAAGTTGTTCTCAACCTGAACGAAATAATCAGTTATGTCAGTCAACTCAACACAGATCATTGATGACGTTTCCAATTTAACGGGGCCTCAAAAAGCTGCAATCCTGATTATCTCAATCGGCGTGAAGTCGGCATCCGAGATGATGAAATCACTGCGGCCGGATGAAATGGAAAAGATCACACTGGAGATTGCCAACATCAAGAGTGTAAAGCCGGATGTAGCAGATCAGTTGCTTGGAAACTTTCACCGAATGATGGAAGCGAAAAAGTATATCCTGGAGGGGGGGTATGATTATGCGGAACAGCTTCTTACCGAACTGGGTAGTCATGCCGATTCGGAAAAAATGCTGCGCAAGCTGAAAGCTCAGTCGGGCACTTCTGTGTTTGATGATTTTCAGGAGAACAAGATTACACAGATCTCCGGTTTTATTCAGAATGAACACCCACAGGTGGCCGCATTGATTTTTTCACAGCTTCATACAGACAAAGCGGCTGAAATTCTGGGTCATCTGGATGAGGAGCTTCAGGCGGATATCATCTACAGGCTTGCTTCCATGGAAAAGATCTCATCGGATGTGATTGAAGAGATTGAGCAGGTGATCAAAGAGCAGATGGGCGGCATGGATACGATCGGCGACCGGGTCAAGAGCGGTACAGCAACTGTGGCTCAGATCCTTAACGAAGCGGAGATCTCTGTCGAACGTAATGTGCTCGACAAAATTCATCAGCTTGATCCGCAAATGGCGGATGATATCAAAGAGCAGATGTTCCTGTTTGAGGATATTGTTCACTTTGACGACCGGACTGTGCAGTTGATCATTAATGAGCTGGAGAAGGCGGATCTGGTGACAGGTTTGAAAGGAGTGGATGACGATCTGGCGGACAAGTTTTTCTCCAATATGTCGAGCAGGGCTGCCGATATGCTGCGTGAGGATATTGAAGCATTGGGCCCGATGCCGTTGAAGGATGTTAAGGAAGCGCAGCAACGGATCATCAAGAGGATCAAACAGCTGGAGGAAGAGGGGCAGATCACCACGAGAAGAATGGACGAAGAGGAGATCGTGGAGTAATCCTATGGGTCGAAAAATTCTCAACATCCGGCAGGTTCAATGGGACGGTGAGGAGAGCTCACTACTGAGTTATAAAAAAAATTTCGACAAGCAGGAGGAATCTGCCTCAGTCGAAAAGGAAGGTGAAGAGATCGATGTTGAGAAAAGAATACAGGAGGAGAAGGAAAAGTGGATGGAACTTCTGGATCAGGCCCGAAGGGCTGCATATCAAAAAGGTTTTGAAAGCGGTTTGGAAGAAGGGCGGCAGGCTGCGGCCGAACAATTTGAGGATAAGCTGAAAAAGATCGAAGGGGTATTCCAGGAAGCTCACAAAGAGTGGTTACGGCGCCAAAAACTGATGGAGCCCGGACTTCTTGAGCTGGCATTCGATGTTGCAGAATCGATTCTGGGGGTTCCAGCTGAAAACCCGAAGCTTCGGGAGGAACTGAATAATGAAATTGAACAGTTGTTGCAGCACGCACGGGAAGATTCGAGGGTGGTACTGGAAGTATCTGAGGCAGATATAGAGGATGTCAAAAAGATTTTGAAACGGTATGAAGAGCAGCACCCGGTCAAAGTTCAGGTCTGTGAAGAGTGTAAACCCGGGGAGTTTCGGCTCGAAACAGATAATGAAACGGTACTACGGGATTTTCGCCTGATGCTCGCGGATTTTAAAAAATCTCTGAAACTGCCGAAGTGGTAGAAGTGGACATTATGACGTTGGAAAATCATATCAGTCATATACGGGAACAGCTTTCGCAACAGCCGGTTCGCTCCAAGCGCTACGGAAAGATCAGTACGGTGGTTGGAACTATTATCGAATGCACCGGCCTCGATGCCAGTGTCGGAGAAATATATGATATCCATACGACAACCGGCAAAAAGGTATCGGCAGAAGTAGTTGGCCTTAAGGAGAAGCGAACTTTGTTAATGCCTTACGGCCGGGTAGAGGGGATGAAAACCGGCTGCCTGATCGAAAGCCGAGGACAGACGTTAACCGTGCCGGTGGGCAAACATATGCTCGGCAGAGTTGTCGACGCCAATGGAGAACCGATCGATCAGATGGGTGGTATTGTCTGTACGCATCACAAACTGGTGCACGATGAACCCCCTTCACCGCTCGAGCGCGAAAAGATCGATCAGGTGATGAAGACGGGTATTCGTGCCATTGACGGATTGAATACTCTGGGCAGAGGACAGCGGATGGGGCTGTTTGCAGGATCGGGAGTTGGAAAGAGTGTTCTTATGGGGATGATTGCCCGTCATTCGTCGGCCGATGTGAACGTAATTGCGCTGATCGGTGAGCGAGGCAGGGAGGTTCAGGAATTTCTTGATGATATTCTTGGCCAGGAAGGGCTTAAACGCTCAGTTGTAGTTGCGGTGACCTCCGATATGGCAGCGATGAGTCGTATAAAAGGGGCGTTTACAGCAACTGCGATCGCCGAATTTTTCCGTGACCAGGGAAAAAATGTCCTGTTGATGATGGATTCGGTTACGCGGGTGGCACTCGCCCAGAGAGAGATCGGGCTGGCATCTGGAGAGCCGCCAACCACAAGAGGATACACTCCAAGTGTCTTTTCCATTCTGCCCAAACTGCTTGAACGAGCCGGAAAGACGAGCTGTGGAAGTATTACCGGAATCTATACGGTTCTGGTCGAAAATGACGATATGAATGAACCCGTTGCAGATACTGTACGATCGATTCTGGATGGCCATATCGTACTTTCCAGACGATTGGCACAGAAAAATCACTATCCGGCGATCGATATTCTTCAGAGCATTTCACGCGTCATGCCCAACATTATTTCCGATGAACAAAGAGAGATCTGTCTGAAAGCGAGAGAATTACTGGCAACCTACCGCGAAGCTGAAGAGCTGATCAATATCGGAGCCTATGTGAAAGGGTCGAATCCGAAAATTGATGAAGCGATTCAAAAACAGCCCGCTTTGGAATCATTTTTGTTACAGGATATGAACGAAGTCGATTTCGACGATTCTCTTTGGAATCAGTTGGAAGAGATTGTTGAACAGTCAACAAACTCGTAAGAAGATGAAATTCAAGTTTTCGCTCGAACCGGTACTGAAAGTTAGAAAGCATCAGGAAAAGCTGCAGCAGCAGAAGCTTGCCGAGGAACAGATGAGGAAGAAAGAGATCGACCGGCTGAAAAACGAAATACGGGGCAAACTTGAAAACTTTATCAAATTGAGCGAAGAGAACGGGATGGAGAAGCTGCATGATTTTAAAATTAAAAGTCGTCACCTGGAGCAGGCTCAGGAACTGGTGGCGAGGCTGGAAAAAAAATCCAGCAAAGCCGGCGACCAGGTCGACATGGAGAGGCAAAAACTGGCAACAGTGCACAAACACAAACATATATTGGAGAAACTGAAAGAGATCGAAAAAAACCTCTTCACTCAGAAGAGAGAACGGTCGGAGCAGAAGAAACTGGATGAAATTGCTGCACAAAACTTCGGCCGAACATCATGAATTGGTTTGAGATTCTAAAATATGCAGGAATTTTTGTCGGTGCGTTCATTGCCATGCTCGTTACTGTTTATTTTGCATATCCCTATCTGAATAAGGAGGGGTATGAAGAGGCGATTTCAGATTATGAAGAGAGCCTCTTTGAAGCGATTGATGAAAATGAAAGGGATATCATACGACAGGAGTTCAGCCAGCTGAGCCACGAAATCGAATCTTTGAAAGCTACTGAAAAGCGGCTGCTGGAACAGATCGACTCATTGATGTTACAGAACGATTCTCTCACCCTCCAAAACGATGAACTTCGTGATCAGCTTGAAAATGCAGCACAAATTGCTTCGGACGAGGCAGGAGGGACTCAGCTTCAGGTGGCTGGATCTGAACATGTGGCTGGATCAGAACAGTTGGTCGAAGCTGAAGACGCAGCAGAAGTGTTTCAAGCGGATGGTGTTCAGCAGGAGTTTGCCCAATTTGCGGAAGAAGAGTTTATCGACAGAGTTAAGAGCCTGTTGAATCTGGAAGAAGAGGAGTTGGCACCCATCGTGTCGAATATGAATGACGATCAGTTAAAATTACTCTATATGGGCGGTGGTACGATTCAGCGAGAAAAACTGCTCAGAGTTCTTGAACCTGAGCGGGCGGCAAGATTAATGCAGGAGATCATGTTATGATTCATCAACTATTTACAACCGGCGGTGACAGAGATTCGGGCGAAATTTCCGGCCTGAGAGACAGGGTAAATAATGGAGGCGACTCCAGGTCGGGATGGATGGCCGCTCTTTTAGAGAAGTTAAATACAGATCAGTCGAATATCGGCGGGTCGGTAGAAGACGGAACCGGACACACCGACACTGGTTTGGATAAAAGCTTTGGCAATGGATTTCCAGGAGAACATCTGAAGTATTTCGGACAAAACGAGAATGGAAAAAATCCGAAATTGCTCTCCACACGACCGACCCGTTTTAACATCCCGGTTTCGCAAGTACAGGCGGAGAGTGAAGAGGATTTAGCGAGCCTGAAAGAAGAGAATCTTTTGAAGCCGGATACAGGTTCAAAATTGAAAGCAGGTGCTCCCGATCTGGTCGAGGCAGACGGTGAGCTGGTCGAGACAGACGGTGAGCTGGTCGAGGCAGACGGTGAGCTGGTCGAGACAGACGGTGAGCTGGTCGAGACAGACGGTGAGCTCAACGACAATGTTGACAAATCAGGGTCGGATGCGAATGAGCAAAATGATCTTCAAAAGTTGGATTCAGGTAGCCCGAAAATGGAGGAGGGGTCCGGTGAATCGTTGCCGGTCGATCAATCTTCAGGGGAGAGTGCTAAGCCCCTCTCTGATATCGGTCGACAGGAGGAAGGGAGTTCACCTCGGGAATCTAAAGTAGTGAACAAAAGCGATACAGAGTCAGATTTATTAGGCAGGGCTGATTTAAAGTCTGCGGCAGGTCGTGTTGGAGAAACTGCAACCAAGAGTAACGTGCATCTCGGCAGCGAGGAGGAACCACAATCCGCAAGTAAAGAGCCGACCGTAGTTAGTAAAGATACTTCCAACAGTAGTAAGGAATTAGACATCGGCAGCAAAATCTCTGCTGCCGAATCGAAGGATCCTGTCAAAAAGAAAGGGGTCCAGGAGCCAAAAGTGGGGCAAAATTTTCAACATGCCGGAAACCTGCAATCGGATCTTGTGGGTTCTCTACATAGCGCTAACACCGATAGTTCAGCAATTCCGGGTTATACGGATCCGATACCCAGGGAGTCGAAAGATCTTGCTATCGACGTAGATCAAAACCGTAACCTGATCGATGGGAAAAGAGAAAGTAACGGGCAAAAGTATCCGCAGCTCTCTGCCCGCCTCAGTCATCTGGCGAGCCGGCTCAACCCAGTGGCAGAAGGTTTCGGTGAGAACAAAACCGTTGAGGGCCGAAACGTTTCAGATCCTGCTTTAATCAATCAAGGAGGATCACAAAGGTTCAATAGCGGCCAGCAAGAACTTGACGGCCAGCTATTCGAAATTCCGATTGACGAGCAGGGTAAAATGAGCCGAGCCCGACGGGAACGTAATCGGGATGCCGTGGGCAGAAATCGGTCGACTCGCTCAAATGGCCTGGCCGGCTTTAACAGTCGGACTGCAACGATGCAATCCTCGCCATCTCGTTTCTCCGGCATCTTCGAAAACCACTCTCCCTTTTACCTGTCTTCATCGTCACAAGAAGGGTCTGCCGGTCAGCTGCAGATTGAGGAAGAATTGGAGTCAGATCAACTTGTTTTTGAAAAGATTGAATCGGATGAGTTGAAAAGAGAGGAAGTCCGAAACAGCTTTATGAGACTCAATCAGATGGCGCTGTCTAATGCCTCTTTACGTCGAGAAGTTGCAAATGGAATCGCCCGAACGGTGATCTCTTCTGTACCGCAGGGACAGTCGTCGAGTGAAACCTGGCAAAAGCATCAGCTGGTACTGGAGGATGGTAAGAAAGTTCAGATTTCGGCAAGGAGAATCGATGGAGTTCTTCAGCTGCGACTAAGCTCTGTTCACCAAGAATTGAACAAGCTGATCCAAACCTATCAGAATGAAATTCGTGAGCATCTGCAAAAAGAGTGTGAGACCGATGTAGAGCTTCAATTTGAAGGCAAGGATCAGGATGGTGAGCCTGAACTTTTTGGAGACTCCGATGGCCGTAACAAGCAGTCTCAAGGATCTTTGGGTGAAGCTGCTGGTGATGGTGAAGAGAAGGGCGGAGAAGATCGATCGCCCAGGAATTCACGGAAATTCGGTGCCCATCAAAATGAGTGGACAGCCTGACCGGAAATGATTCAGAAGATTTAAAAACGAGAATGAAATGGATATACAAAACGTAAACTCAAACACATCACATCAGCTTCAACAGCAGGGCGAATTGGGAAAAAGCGAGATGGGCAAGAATGATTTTCTGCAGCTCTTGATTGCCCAGATGCGGCATCAGGATCCCATCAACCCGCTCGACAGTGCAGATTTTGCTGCACAATTGGCTCAGTTTAACTCTGTTGAACAATTGATCAATGTGAATCAGGGTATCGAATCGATACTGGAGAGTCAGGAGATGATGAGCATGAATTTTACACACTCTATGGCGGCCTCCCTGGCAGGCAAGAGTGTCAAGGCATTATCCGACCAGGTTTTCCTCCCTGCAGAGGGAGAGATCCCGATTCATTTTAAACTGAATAGATCTGCCGAGAATGTTGATCTGATAATTCGGGCGTCTGATGGAAGTGAAGTGAGGCGGGTATCTATGGAAAACCTTCAGGCTGGAGACAACAGCTGGATCTGGGACGGCCGTGACCAAAACGGAAATCGGTTAGGAGAAGGAGGTTACACGGTGGAAATCGTAGACCCTGAAGGGGATACGGGCCTCGGCTCCCTGGTTTATACGGAGGGCGTGGTTGAGAAAGTCCGATTTGAAGATGGAGGAGTTTTTCTGATTGTCAACGATTTAAAAATTCCAATCAGCGATGTCGAAGAAGTTGGATAAACCGCAAAATATGCAATCGATTAATCTGTACTACAGAATTAAATAAAAGTTTAAACCAAACATTAACATTTGTTTATCAAATTGATAAACACCGGCAGAAGCTCGTATCCTGCCGTTCATAAAACAAGGAGCAGCATATGTCATTTATCAGATCCTTAAATTCAGGCGTGAGCGGTTTGAGATCGTTTCAAACCAAGATGGATGTTATTGGCAATAACATCGCAAACGTTGAGACCACAGGCTTCAAGTCTTCACGGGTCTCATTTGCCGAAATGGTCAATCAGAGGCTGGGCAGAACTGATGTTCAGGGGGATTCGGTCCCGCAGCTGAACAATCAGGTTGGCTTGGGAGTCCGTGTAGCCTCAATCGACCGCGATTTTACCCAGGGAGCCTTGCAGAGCACGGGAAGAGCAACGGACCTGGCTATAGAGGGTGACGGTTATTTTGTCGTCAGTGAAGGAGGCCAGAATCTGTTGACCAGGGCCGGTAACTTTGTCTTTAACAAAGATGGGTTTCTGGTCGATCAGGGAGGTCGTTTTGTGCAGGGGTATAACGCCGATGCGCAAGGAAATATTCTTGCCGGCGGGACGACCAATAATATTCAAATCGACTTTGAAAACGCTCTGCCGCCGCGGCAAACCGATGAAGTGAGTCTTGCAGGTAATCTGGATGCAACGACCAGCTCAGTGCAGATGATCCAGGCTCAAAACGGATTTACCGATATTAACGGGGATGTTGCAGCTCTCAACACAGAGATCAACGACCTGGCTCAAACTACCGAGAATTTCGTCGCTGGCGATACCATCGACTTTGAAGTAACGCTCAATGACGGTACCCAGGAGACGTTGAATTATGTCTACGCTGCCGATGATACCCTTGAAGATCTTATCGACGCCTTTAACGCACAGTTAAATGACGTGGACGATGAGGGTGAACTGGCACTGGTCGACGGACTGCTTGTTTTGCGATCATCACAATTGGGAGACAGCCAGCTTCAGATCGATGAGATCGATGTGAACGGTACCGGCGAGATCAATTTCCCGGATATGCAAATCGTTCAGACTGGACGTACAGGTGTCCGTACGATGAGTACAACGATCTATGACGATCTGGGCCGCGCCCACACAATGGTAATCGAATACACCCACATTGGCGATAATGAATGGGAATATTCCGTCAGTTTTCCCAATGGCGGGGAGATCACTGATGGCGAAGAAGGGGTGATCCAGTTTGACGAATCCGGCCGGCTGGATGCGGACAATCTCTTTGAAGTGGTTTTTGATCCTGGAGGAGGTGCCAACCCGATGACTTTCGATGTTGTTATGGGTGATCGTGCCGACGGCAGTGGTTTCACTCAGTTTGCAGGATCAAATACTGCCAAGATCACCGGGCAGGACGGCCATTCCCAGGGCCAGCTTGTGGATGTTAGCATCGATGGTGACGGGAATGTTGAGGGGATCTATGACAACGGTGAAAGCCTGATCCTTGCACAATTATCCCTTGCACAGGTTCAAAACCAGAACGGACTGGAGACGATGGGTGGTGGCCTGTTCCGGGCCACATCAGCCGCAGGAGAAGTCTTTATGGATACAGCGGAAGCGATTGCAGGGACCAGTATCAGTTCCGGTACACTTGAGGGGTCCAATGTGGATCTTGCCAAAGAGTTCACCGAGATGATCACTTCCCAGCGAGCATATCAGTCAAGTGCGCGTGTAATCAGTACTTCTGACGAGATGCTGACCGAGGCGGTCAACCTGAAACGATAATACAAATTGGTACCGGCCTCACAGGGCCGGTAAAAGAAGAGTAACTCTGACCCGTAAAACGCTTCGTAGCCGGCGCCCGGAAATCACAATTTCCAGGCAGTCGGGGCGAAGCGTTTTCCATATCGGGGAGGATTGGGATCGATACAGATGAGGAGGGTTAAGATCGATATTTGACGACCGATAACTGAGATATGTTAGATCAGTCGTCCATTTTCGGGCTTACACTCGGGTTTTCCCTGATTGTAGCTGCAATCGTATTGCAGGGTGAGCTGGGTATATTTATAAGCGTGACGGCGTTATTGATTGTGGCCGGCGGAGTTGTGGCGGCAACCATGGTCAACTACAGTTTTGAAAATATTCGGGACAGTTTTTCTGCGATTACCAGTATGGTAAAAGCAAAACAGGTTGATTTGAGGACCGATATGGAACTGTTGAGTATGTTTGCAAGAAGAGTCCGCAAGGAGGGAATCCTGGTACTGGATGACGACATTCCGCATATCGAGGATACGTTCCTGCAAGGCGCCCTGCAGCTGGCGGTCGACGGATTCAAAAAGGAGAGTCTTGACAGTATTCTCCGTGATGAAATTCGCAGCCGGGAACGACAGGTAGAGACTTCGATCAATGTGATGCACTCCATGTCGATGTATGCGCCGGCATTCGGCATGATCGGTACTGTGATCGGGATGGTACTGATGCTTCAGAACATTTCGGACCCCCAGTCTCTCGGCGCCGGATTGGCTGTTGCTCTGCTGACAACTTTATACGGTACCATCATGGCCAATATGCTGCTGGGGCCGCTGGCCGGAAAGCTGGAGTACCTGAGCGAACTGGATCTTAATCGAAAGGAGATGTTCCGTACCGGGGTACTTTCGATCGTGGAGGGTGAAAACCCGCGGATCATGGAGAAGAAAATGCTGATCTATGTGGATCCGCAAAGCAGAGCTGAATATATGAGGTACCACGAAAATATCCGGATCAGTAAAGCGCGGGATGAGAAGTTTTACAAGCTCTGGGTTGAACAGCAGAACAAGGAATGGGAAAATCTAAGAGAAATACTGGAAACTGGCTGATGACCTACAGCGACCTTGTGACGCTGCTGCTGGTCTTCTTTGTGTTACTATACATCCTGACACCGGGTGTGGATGATTCGGTCTTTGACAATTTTATCTCCTATTTCCAGAGTTCTGTTGGCGTAGTGAATCAATCGGCGGTTGTCGGCCAGCAGGATTCGAACTATTCCGATTTTCGGATACAGATTGTCGAACAGTGGGAAATGGTAGAAGATTTTCTTGAGCAGCTCGGACTGTTGCATCAGGTGGATATTGAAGCAACAGACGACGGTATAAAGATCACATTGAGTGATTCACTCACGTTTGAGAGTGGGTCGGACGATCTGTTGCCAGGGGCACGGACGGTCCTGCGGGAAGTGGCTACATTATTTGATGAAAACGTTCGGGAAGTGGAAGCCCAGGGCCATACGGATAACGTGCCCATTGCGCAGGATACTTTCTTTCGATCGAACTGGCACCTGGGTTCAGCACGTGCCATATCTGTGATTCAATTTCTGCAGGATGAGTCTCAGATGGATGAAGATCGATTCAGAGCGGTCAGTCACGGTGAATATCGACCGGTTGCCGACAATGATACACCGGAGGGTCGCAGGCAGAACCGGAGGGTTGAGATCTATGTAAGGTATCACCAGTTGCCATTACCCGGAGAAGTTCTTGACGAACTTTCGGGGGAATATGATGATGAACGGAATTCGGAATTGGAAGAGGATGTATGAAATAGTATTGACACTGTCTAATGAAAAATGAGTAAATACGATGGCTAAAGCAGATAAAAAGATAAAGGATGTCAAGGGTAAAACGGCAGACGACAAAAAAGCTGGGTTTTTCAAAAACAGATCATTTTTTCTTTCATCTGGAAAATATTTCCTGATTGCGATGGTATTAATCGCGCAAACTTTACTGGCTTATACGATTGTCGATAAGAATTATGGGCAGATCTATCAATTTGCAAGTAATCTGACGAGTAACGGCTCTGTAACCTTTCAGATGGACGAATTGATTGTTAACCCGGCCGGGACTCAGGGTCAGCGCTTTCTGGTTGTGGAAATCAGCATCGAATTACAGCGTGAAAGCCATCTGGAACAGCTAGAAACCCATTTGGACCGTATTAAACATGAAATGAATGCAGCTTTGTCAACGAGAACTGTGAACGAACTGCTTCAATATGAAGAGCGTGAAATTCTGAGAGAGGAGCTGATTGCTATAGTTAACAGGGCAATCGGGACGCGTTCGGTACGCAATTTGTATTACACAAGGTATGTAATGCAATGATGCAGTTGAACCGAATGTATAGCCTTTATGAGTGCAACATCTGCCAGGAGCCGCAGAGTCGGGAAGCTGAAATATGTAGAACCCTATGATTTCAAGCATCCGAAGCTATTCAGCAAGGAGATCATGCGAACCTTGCGGACGCTTCATGATGTTCTTGCCCGGAATCTGAGCCGGATTTTTAGCAGCGGCCTGCGCCACAAAGTGGAAGTCAACCTGAGGGGGATTGACCAGATATCCACCAGCGAATTTATCCATTCCCTGGAGAGCCCCTGTGTGATCTATATCCTTTCGATCGAATCCCTGGGGGGTGAAGTGATCATTGTGCTTCCCATCGATTTCTGCCTTCACTATATCGAAAGACAGAGCGGCGGACGCGGTGATGAGATAGCCGAAAAGCGGTCGCTCACGACGATCGAGGAGAGAATTATCTCCAGAGTGATGGGAGAGATCAATAATGAGCTGGTTATTGCATGGGACCCCTACCTCGAATTTGGAATTGATGGTATCAAGTATGAGAACAAGCCGGAAAATGTACACCTGAACTCTGTCGATCCGGCGATTGTCGCCAAACTGAGAATCGATCTTGGTATCGGCGAAGCTGCTGTTCGGATCTCATATCCATACAGTTTGTTAAAAGAGGCTTTAAATGAGTCGGTATTGAACAAGGGAAAACAGATGAAGGCCGATGCGTTGAGTGAAGAGGATCTGGAAGGTTATAAGACTACTTTGAAGGATGCCGGCATCACTATACAGCCACTTTTGGGTACAACGAAGTTAAGCATCGACCAGATACTGGACTTGAAACAAGGGGATACGATACCGCTTGACCAGCGCACAGACAAGCCGCTGGAGATCCAGGTCAACGGGGTCAAAAAGATGACCGGTTATCCCGGAATTGTACAGGGCAGACGATCTGTCAAAATCTTTGAACTTACAGAAGAAGTCAACGAACAGGTACTCTTGTAACTATGGAACAGCTAAAAGAAACGATTAAAAAATTCTTCCCGGTATCCGAGGAATTTCTCACCTCGGAGTTGATGGAAGAGACACAGATTGAAATTGATGACTCGGAACAGGTCGGGAAAGAGGAATTTCCGGACGAATTTTCAAAGGGCGACATCTTTCTCTTTACCAGGGACACACATTACGATTCGGATTTTATTGTCGTGATGGAGAAGGAGTGGTACGGGATCCTCTCATCCGTGATGCTCGGTGTGGAAGAGAAGAGCAATAACGAAGTGACCCGGGACCTGCTTCAAAAATTTTCTGCCGGCCTTTCGGAGACGGTTCAAAAAAGCTTGAAAGAGGAGGGGTTCACACCGGAACCGGAAGATTTTAAAGTCTATACGATCAAACAGGCGGAAAAAGACCTCGCCCATGAGGAGTATTTCCGCATCAAGCTGAAGGTGAACGGCCTGGCCGATGAGAGTCTGAGGATTGAGCTATTAATCGGAGATCCCGAACAGCTATCCAAAGATGTAGAAGAGTCTGCCGCAGATGAACAGGAAAGTGAAAAAGAGGTAGCGGGGCCGGACGATTCGGATAAAGAGTTTGAAAGTGAACAGTTTGAAAAGGCCGGTAATGGAGAAGGTGAGCCAGGTGAGGCTCAGGAAAATGCTGAGGGGCATAGAGAGCCGGTCATCACCGGCCGACATATTGAATTTGATGAGTTTGACGAAGAACCGCTCGATCTGCCGGGCGGTGAGGCTCGCAGTATGGATCTGTTGAAGGATGTAGAAATGGATGTGTCGGTGGAACTGGGCAGAATTGAACTCCCCCTTGGAAAGGTGCTGCATCTTTCCAAAGGTTCGGTTATTGAACTGGAGAAACTTGCCGGAGAGCCGGTAGACGTACTGGTCAACGGGCAGAAGATCGCGCATGGCGAAGTGGTGGTGATCGATGAACATTTCGGGGTTCGGATATCGAACCTGATCACCACCCGGCAAAGATTGGCCAAGATCACATAAGTCATCTTCTCAATTTGCAATAGAGATACTTCATGGATTTGAGAAAACTTCTTTCCGGGTCGGGAGATCCGCACAGAATTCTGAAAATCGTATTGTCCTTTTCCATCGTCATGCTGTTTCTCTGGCTTTTGATGGTCTCAAGGATGGATTACGGTACAGGAGAGGACGCCCATTCCGAAACGGTCCGGACAGAATCAGAGAACACATTACGGTCGATTACCGGGATCAGAGAACAGTCCGGCTCTCCGGGCGGTGATCGGAGTTCACCAAATATTTTTATGAACGCACTTACCACCTTTCTGGTGATGGGGACGATACTTGCCGTTATCTGGCTCTGGTCCAGAAGTCGTAGCGGCGACAAGGTTCCGTCGAACAGGTTTCGCGACTTGGGTGAACACCACCTGGGGCACGACAAGTCACTAAAGGTGGTGGAGATCAACAACGAAATTTGGGTTCTGGGCCTTTCCTCCGGCACTGTTTCACTTCTGCATCGTTACAGCGCTGACGAGTGGAAAGACAAGATCGTCGGGGATGATAAGGAGGAGAGCAATTTTTACAAACTGTTTAGCGGGAAAACATGACGCGAAGATTTGCAAAATTTATGACGGCGCTCCGGATAGTGTTTCGCTACACAGCCGCCGGATTTCTGTTTCTGACTTTAATACCCGGCACCCTTTTAGCCGCTCCGTTTGCGGATCTGGTTACCGGGTCACTGTCCGGATCGGCTATCTTTGCCCAGACATTACCGCAAATCGATCTATCGGTTGGAGGGGAAACTGAAGACCTATCACTTGCCATCCAGGCGCTAATCCTGATAACGGTACTTTCTTTCGGCCCGGCATTTATCACCATGATGACCTGTTTTACCCGTATTGTGGTGGTATTCTTCTTTTTAAGAATGGGGCTGGGAACGCAGCAATCCCCGCCGAATCAGGTGCTCATCGGGCTGGCACTCTTCCTTACCATTTTTATTATGATGCCCACCTTCCACGAGGTGAATGAAAATGCGATTCAGCCTTATATCGACGAGGAGATGAACCAGGTCGAGGCGCTCACCGAAGCCGCCATACCGCTCAAGGAGTTTATGGTACGTCAGACGCGTGACGACGATCTGCTCTTTTTTATGGATATGGTCGATCTCGAAGCGGTTGACGGTATAGCGGGTTTACCCCTCTATGTGGTCGTGCCGTCATTCGTTATGAGTGAGCTGCGAATCGCTTTTCAGATCGGGTTCATGATCTACCTTCCTTTTATGGTCATCGATCTGGTTGTGGCGTCGATATTGCTATCAATGGGAATCATCTTTCTGCCGCCGGTACTGGTTTCTCTGCCGTTCAAGATTCTGGTTTTTGTCCTGACAGACGGCTGGTACTTGCTGGTAGAGTCGATGGTTCGAAGTTTTCACTGAAGAATGGAGGTGTTTCAATGAATTTGGATACGGGATTATACTGGCTTCAGGAGATGCTAACTGCAATTGTCGTTCTGTCGGGCCCTATCCTTGCCGGCGCCCTGGTTGTAGGGCTTTCCATCGCCATTTTTCAGGCGGCCACGTCGATTCAGGAGATGACGCTCAGCTATGTGCCCAAGATGGTAGCCGTGGTTGTCATTCTCTTTTTCACATTCGGATTTATGCTTCAGTATGCTGTGGAGTTCACTCAGCGGATATTCGAGTTTATTCCGGAGATCACTCGATAGGTGTGTTTGCCGGTTTGTAAAGCCTGATGCGGACATTATCAACGGCCTTTTGAAGAATTTATGGATGATGGATGGAACTTTTTGATGCGGAAAACATACTGGCCGGATTTCTGATCTTCACCCGTGTGGCCGGCATGATCATGACCGCACCATTTTTCAGTTCCGCCGCATTTCCGGCACGCATCAAGCTTTTCTTTGCGCTAATCACCAGCGTTATGCTTTTTCCCGTCATTCCGGCGCAGAATACGGAACTATCCGTTGAGTCCGGCATGGTCTCATTGGCGGTCGTTATCCTGATTGAAGTGTTGACAGGGGTAGTACTCGGCCTGGTCGGTCAGCTTATTTTTGCCGGCCTGGAGATCGCAGGAAGGCTCATCAGCCTGAAAATAGCTCTTGCCTTTGCAGACGTGGTGGATACGATGACCCAGGATCAGAGTACCCTGGTGAGCAATCTGTTCAGTATGCTGGCTGTTCTTGTATTTCTGGCGATTGACGGGGACAAGATCTATATCGATGCATTGGTAAAAAGTTATCAGGTGGTGCCGATTAGCGAGGGGACGGTTTCGGTAGCCGGACCGGCGATGCTGGATATGGCCACCTGGCTGTTTGTGATCGGAGTGCAGATCGCTTCACCGTTTTTGATTGTACTCTTTCTGCTCGATCTGTCGCTGGCGATCTTCGCCCGCATCATGCCGCAAGCCAATATTATGTTCATTGCTCTGCCCTTGAAAATCGGGACCGGGGTGATTCTCTTGCTTTTGATTACTCCCTATTTTCCCGCAGCATTTGAGCTGATTTTTCAGCGGTTGTTCGATTTTCTGCTACTGATCATCGAACTGATGGGAGCTTGACAGGGGCAATTAAGTAATCATGTAATGCCGGTTGTTGCTTAATGAGTCTTTCGATCAAGTTGAGTGTTTTGAATATGATGAATGCATCGAAACATGAGAGAGCTCTTGATCGGACATGTACTTTAAATCAGGTATCTTTTTTGATTCAGCCAAGTTACTGAATCAGGCGCGGACCCCTTCGCTGGTCATTTCACTTTTGAGATGGATCAGTAACTTGCCAACAATTTGCGAGATGCGGGCTTCGGAGAGTTCGAGGAGCAGGGCAATCTCGCTCATCGTCATCTCTTCAAAGTAGTAGAGGGTCAGGATCAGTCGATCTCGCTCTTCAAGCTGGCCGATTTTTTCTTTTAGCCGCTGAATCACTTCGTTTTTTTCAATTTCATCATCTGGCATTTCCGACTCGGGATCGGCAAGCGTATCGTACATATTACCGTCCGAATTTTCGTAAGTACTGTCCAGGGATAGAGCATTTCGTTGCTGGACAACGGAAAGCTGCTTGCGATATGTTTCCGGGGTAATATCCAGTTCGTCGGCTACCTCATCGTCACCCGGCAGCCGCCCGAGTTTCTGGGTGAGATTTTTGATCGTTTCCTTGATCTCTCCATACGCTTTTCTCTGTTGACGCGGCAAATGGTCAATTTTCCTTAAATAATCTATAATGCTGCCTCGTATCCTGTAATATGAGTAGGTATTGAACTGGACATTTTTTTCGGTGTTGTAGGTGTCGAGTGCTTGCAGCAGGCCGCTGATGGCCGCACTTTCTAGATCTTCCGGAGCGGCCAAAGGACTGTTAGGCCGTTTGATCTTGCCGATGATGCTTCTGACCAGCGGAATAGATTTGCTCACTATGACATTTCGCAAACCATCCGAAGGATCTTTGCAGTATGCTTCAACCAGTTCCTGAAGTGTCTTTTCACCCATGGTTTCTGCCCATTAAAGTTCGCTGTCTGACTGACCTGTTTCGCTCATCTCACGTCCGGCAGCCTCCTTTTCAGAAGAGGCGGGCGGATCGGAGTATCGGCTGCCGGAGGTGTATCTTCCTGGATTACTACTGCCATTATGATTTTCAGCACCGCCGGCAGCGACAGATGAGAGCTCACCACTGCTGTCCGGGGTTTCCCGTATCATATTGAGCAGGAAAGTAGCCAGATAGACTCCGGTAAACAGCACCACATAGACGACGATGCTGCGATAAAGGGCCTCCTCCATCTGTGCACCCGAAAGCAGCATTAATAGAAATACAAACAGTGCGATAACGGCAATCAATTGTGTCAGCATGATTTTTAAAAGTTTATATCTATAAGATGGTCTCGTTTCAATACATGAATTCTTACGCTTCACTAATCAGTTGACGGATAAATCTGTCAGGCTGGAACTGTTCGATACTCTCCGGAGATCCTTTACCACGGGAGATAAACCGAACCTGTTTGTGATATTTTTTCATCTGCATCAAAACTGCACCGAGCCGGGGGGCACGGTCCAGGTTGGAAATAGCCAGGTAATCTACCGGCAGGGGATGAAGAAAATCGGAATGACCGCCGTTTGCCAGCATCTCGCTGTTTTCCACCGGAATTGAAGATGCATTGATCACCTGGTGTACCTCAATAGAGTCCAGCCTGGCCGGAAGCTCGCCCAGTTTTCGATAGAGGGCCCCGGAGATGCCAGAGCGGACGTCGAGCGATGGGGTGTCGATTAAAATGTGTTCTGCGGCACTCCAGCGGTTCATGAGTGAATTCAGATCACTCTCTTCACCGATCGGAAACCAATCGATTTGATGTTTGCGGCAAAACGGTTCGAGCAGGGTGTAGTGTTCGCTGTTACGGGCCTCCGGGCTGAGTACCGACGCGATTGCCAGGGATTTTCGATCAAATAATCGGCTATTCAGGGCCAGCCGCATGATCATCGTGGTTTTGCCCGCAGCAGACCGGCCTGCAAACAATAAGTGGCGGGAAAACGGCTTGTCGGAGAGCGGCGGGATGGAGCTTTTAATCAAATCGATCAAGCCGGCGTTAAATTGAGCCGGGCTCTTTAGGGGATCGATCCCTTTTTTCAAGATCTCTTCTACCCAGTATCGAACAACACTTTTCTCAACCCCGCCGGACAGCAGTTGACGAACGGCCGGATAGGATCCATAAAGCGGATTCAGTGAGGCCCAACTACTGTCGATGCGTTCTTCAATTTCCCTCAATTTAGCGGATAATCCGGATTCCTTCTGCTCCGGTTCCCTATCCGGTTTTCGATACAGAATGGAGTCGGGCTGCCAGCGTCCTGTAAGTGAGGTGGTACTCTGAAGCGGGAGGAGGGGCTTGCCGGATCTGCCTGGCCGGGCCATTTGAGAACTGACACTGTTGAGTAGAGATTTGAAGTTTGCCCCATCCTCCGGACGGTCGGATGAGGACTGCTCTGCACTCACATCGTCAGGTGTCTGGCTGTTTGAGTTGCTGGTGAAATCTTTGATGGAGTATGCCGGCGAAAAATGCAGATCCCGGGTTTGTGACTGTCGATTTTGCTCTGGCTCACTATTGAAATTCTTTAAAGAGTCTATTTCTTTCTCCTCTGCTCGGGTACGTTTCTTCTGGCGTTCCCGCTCCTGTTGTCTGGCATATTCCCGAACTCTTTTCAGCTTCAGTGCTTTATCGCTGCTGTCGGGTGTGGAGGATCGAATGCTTGAATCAGCCGGAATGTCTCTGTGATAACTGTCCGAAAGTAACTTTTCGGCCTGAGAGCTTCTCTCGAAGATCACACCGCCGGATTTATCCTTTTTTTCTCTGACTTCCCCGTTGGGGTACGGCTTGCCGCCTGCATTCGGATTTTCCGAAGGATTCGTTCTGTGGTCACTTTGATGCTTCTTCCGGTCCGAATCACCCGTTAAAAGTTCGGCTACCGGCGGTTGGTCATCGATCATCAGCCGAGCGCTTCTGCCGGCTGCCTTCATCGTTTTCTTTAACAGTTGGCCTATCATCAGGTCGTCGATTTTTCTTCAATTTCAGCTTGCACAATCTGAAGTCTGTCGAAAGTTTTGAACTGGACATTCTGACTGATGTCGTTGTACGACAGCACATTTATATCTGGCAAAATCGGTGCCAAAAACTCAAACAGGGTAAATCTCAGGACCGGTGAAGTCAGAAGGACCGGGTCATATCCCTGCCGGATCATCCGGTCGAAGATTTCCGAGGCGCTCTTGTACAACTGTTCCACCGATTCGGGAACCAGGCCGAGTGTATTAGAGTTGAGTGAGCCTTGCTGTGCCTGTCCAAGCAGATGCGATTCAAGTTTGGAGTCCAGCATGACTACCGTGATCTCATTCTCATCGGAAACAAACTGCCTGGTAATCGTTTCAGATAGAGAGGCCCTGCAGTATTCGGTTAATACGTCTGTATTCTTGGTCTGATGGCAATGGTCGGCCAATGTTTCGAGTATAGTAATCAGATCTTTAACCGGAATTTGCTCTCGCAGCAGACGCTTGAGCACCTTCTGGATATCTCCGACTTTCAGATTTTCCGGCACCAGTTCATCAACCAGGGCAGGCGACTGTTCCTTGATATTTTCGAGCAGGCGGCTGGTCATCTGGTAGTCGACCAGTTTATGAGCATTTTTCCTAAGAACCTCCATCATATGCGTACTCAGGACAGCACCTGCCTCGATTACGGAGAGACCAAATTTTTCCGCTTCCGAGCGGTTTTTTCCGCTCACCCAGATCGCATCCATCCCAAATGTGGGGTCTCGTGTTTCGATCCCCTGGATATCCGGCTTAAAATCAGCCGGCAGGAGTGTCAGGTGGTAGCCGGGCAGCAGCTCCCCTTTGCCTTGATGGTTACCTCGCAGTTTGATTGCATAATGGTTCGCATCGAGCTGAACGTTATCCCGAATCCTTATGGATGGGATAATAATCCCGAGATCGGTTGCAAGCTGTTTACGCAGCGATGCCATTCGGTCGAGCAGGTCGCCGCCTTGTTCAGGTTCCACCATCGGAATCAGGCTGTACCCGATCTCGAGCTCGATCGTATCAAGCAGCAGATAATCTTCGACCTTATCTTCTTGCCGGCTTTCGTTCTCACTGGCCTCGATCATCTGTTTCTGTTCATCTTCCTCATCGATCGCTTTCTGCTTTTGCCAGGCCAGCATCATCAGAAAACCGCCGATCAACCAGAAAGGGACAATCGGGAGACCGGGAAGCATACCAATGAAAAAGACAAAGAGAGCTCCGATCGTTACGGTCTTGGGATTGCCGAGTAGCTGGGTTGTCAGCTCCCGGCTGAGATTTCCTTCAGATGCGGCCCTGGAGACGATGATTCCAGCCGCCGTAGAGATGAGGAGGGCAGGAATCTGGGAGACCAGACCGTCACCGATAGTCAGCAGTGTATAGACCTGTGCTGCTTCTCCAAGCGAGAGACCCATCTGGGCGGTGCCGATGATCAGCCCGCCGATGATATTGATAAAGGTGATGAGCAACCCCGCGATCACATCCCCCCGGACAAATTTGCTCGCACCATCCATGGCCCCATAGAAATCTGCTTCGTTTGCAATCTCCTCTCTACGCGCTTTCGCCTCTTCGTCGGTAATCAGTCCTGCACTCAGGTCGGCATCGATCGACATCTGTTTGCCCGGCATGGCATCCAGTGTAAACCGGGCGGCGACCTCCGCAATTCTTGTTGCCCCCTTGGTGATGACGATGAAATTGATAATCACAAGGACACTGAAGATGATGATCCCGATAATAAAGTTTCCCTGGACGATAAATCCGCCGAATGACTGAATGATCGATCCGGCATACCCTTCACTCAGAATCAGCCGGGTGGTTCCCACATTGAGCGATAGCCTGAAAAGCGTCAAAATCAGGAGCATTCCGGGGAAAACTGCAAATTGCAGCGGTTTTACAGTATAGAATGCAACGAGAAGGACGATCAGGGAGAGCGAAATATTCAGTGCCAGGAAAAAGTCCATCAACGTGGCGGGAAAGGGGATGATCATAATCATCAAAATGACGATGATACTCGAAGAGATGAGTACATCGGTCTGGAAAAACATCCCCTTCAGCTTTTTTGAGTCAAGGCCGTTAACTGCCATCGGTTTATGTGGATTTGGTTCTGTTCATCAGTTTATAAACGTATGCAAGGATCTCCGCTACCGCATGGTAGAGATCTTCGGGTATCGGCCGATCCTCTTCGGTGGTGGCAAACAGGGCCCGTGCAACCGGCTTGTCCTCCACGACCGGGATATTAAATCGGTGTGCAAGCTCACGAATTTTCTTCGCCCTCAAACGCTGGCCCTTCGCCATTACGATCGGAGCATCATTTTGATCGGGTTCATATTTCAATGCAATCGCATAATGAATCGGGTTGGTGACCACTACATCGGAATTCATCACGGCGTGGTCGAGGCGTTTTCTCTGCCTGAAAGCCATTCCCATTTTCTTCCGCTGACTTTTTACCTGCGGATCCCCTTCCATATTTTTGCGCTCATCCTTCACCTCCTGTTTGGTCATTCGCAGATCTTTTTTGTGCTGGAACTGCTGATATGCCGCATCAGCTACCGAGAGAATGAACAGAGCTGCCAGCACTCGTCCGACAAACATCAGAATATAGGAGCCCGCTTCAGCAAGGTTGTGTTCCAGCGGAGCAACGATAAAGGATATGAAGTGATCGATATCGTTTCGTACGGTGAAATAGACCACAAGGCCGACGATAATGAGTTTAGAGAACCCTTTGGCCAGCTCGACAAATCCCTTCATCGAAAAAATCCTTTTGAAGCCGTTAACCGGATTGATTTTGCTCGATTTCGGTTTTACTGCTTTCCATGAAAAGGCGGCTCCAGTCTGGACGATGTTGACCAGAACCGCCGTAAAAAGGACGATAACCAGTACAGGCATCATCATCTCAAATCCATACCAGAATGCCATCTCGAGGTACTCTACGGCATGTTCCTGCTCTTCTAAAACTGCATCGGAATTATAAAAGAAGGTCTCAAACAGCCCCTCAACACGGCTGTAGATGAAGCCTCCGCCGGCGATAAAAGTGGCCATCGATACGATCATCAGCATGACCGATGAGATTTCGCGGCTGACACTGACGTTACCCTCTTCACGAGCTTTTTCAAGCTTGCGTTGTGTGGGTTCCTCCGTCCTTTCCTGATCTGTCTTCTGCTCTGCCATGTTCTCTGTTCCTTCAAATACGGTACCACCCTGTGCTATTCTCACTGGTAAGGGATATTGACCCTCTTTCAAAAGGAAGGCGGAACAATTGAGCCTGAAGGACGGAAAACATTTCCTGTCAATCTATACGGCCAGGCCGGGGGATTCCGGAAAAAGATTTATGGCTGATTGCAGAGGTGTTTCAACTTTAAGCTGAGTAGTCGGGATACAATAAAAAGCCCGGTATATGAGTCTGTCGGACAGATTTAATCGGGTTATCACCAATCCAGTATAGTGTGGTTGGCGATCCGGGTGCAGGCTTTGTGGCAGGCCACTTCTCAACCGATGGCACAGAATTTGAATTTATCGGTGCGACAAGGATGAACTTAAACCGACTCAAAGGATGATTGACAGATTTCAGGAACAGTTGCAAGCGATGCAGATGCTGTCGAAAGCCCAGGAGGTGACAGCTGATAACCTGGCAAATATCAATACACCGGGTTTTCGCGGGTCGATCCTGTTTCACCGGGTTCTGCAAGAGCAGATTGACGGGCAAACCGTGACCCGGACAGAAGCGATGCAACAGATCAATATGGAGCAAGGGATCCTTGAACCGACTGGAAATCCCTTTGATTTGGGAATTGAAGGAGAAGGTTTTTTTGTGGTTGAGCAGGATGGAGACTCTTTTTTAACCAGGGATGGACGATTTCATATCAACTCGGACGGTTACCTCGTGAATTCCAGCGGTGGACGGGTCAGCGGCCAGGCCGGACCCGTTCATCTGCCGGAATATTTTCAGGGCCTCGATAGCCAGACTGACAGAATGGAAGTGGAGGTGGGAAGTGATGGTACCGTGCGTGTTAATGATGAAGTGATGGATAAGATCCGGGTTGTGGAAGTTGACGATCCCTCCAATCTGGAGAGAAGAGGAAACAGTTATTTCGCTCTCTCCGAAGAAGGCACGCTTGTTGAGGAGAACAGCAGTACAATTCTGCAGGGATATTTTGAAAAAGGCAATGTCAACCCATTGAACGAGATGGTCGACATGATGAGGAATATGCAGATGTTCGAAGCTCAACAGAGAATTCTGAGGAGCAACGATGAAATTTTAGGCCAGGCAACGAACAGCCTGGGCCGGTTTTAACAGGTAAACTAACAGGAACATTATGTCCAGAGCACTAAGTATCGGGGCACTCGGCATGAGTGCACAACAGCGATCGGTAGATAACATTGCAAATAACCTGGCTAACGTAAGTACTACCGGGTTTAAGCGAAGTACAGTCGCGTTCCAGGATCTTTTTTATGAGAATGTGGCCTCTTCGAGCCGGGGAGCATCAGCCAACAGATTATCCAATGACGGGCCTTCCCTTCAGGTGGGAAACGGGTCGAGGGCAGTTGCTACGATTCGGAATTTTATGCAGGGCTCGATCAGTGAAACGGGCAATGCGCTGGACCTGGCGATTAACGGTGCCGGATTTTTCCAGATCGAAATGCCGGACGGATCTATTGCATACAGCCGTGACGGTAATTTTAGCCGCGATTCGACCGGGCTGATGATCAACAATTCCGGACTTCCCCTGGCCGACCATATCGAAGTACCGTCCGATGCGGTAGCTGTTGAAATTTCCCAGGATGGAGTTGTCCGGGCAAGGATGGCCGGCGACAGCCGTGAAGTGGAGCTCGGGCAGATTGAGCTTGCCAAGTTTGTCAACCCGGGAGGACTGGATGCCATCGGTGACAATCTTTTTGCAGAAACGGAAGCGGCCGGGGCTCCCTTTTACGGAATTCCCGGAACAGATGGATTTGGAGGGGTTCAGCAAGGATACCTGGAGAACTCCAATGTAGATGTGGTTACCGAAATGGTCCGGTTGATTGAGGCTCAGAGAGCCTACGAGACCAATTCAAAAATGGTACAAACTGCCGAAGATATGATGAGTGTAACCAATCAGATAAAACGATAAATGGATCGTGTTAAAACTCGTATTGGCTTTGATCATGTATATGACTATCCCTGACATCAGTGAGAAATCGGTGCCTCTGCACTCAGCGGCTTATTCCGATTTCTGTGTTATAAATCCGGAAGTTACGGAAGATGCACGGGAAAAGATCGTGCGCCTGGCCGAATCGGCGATCATCCGTAACTATGGAAAGGAGAACTATAGAGTGTCACTTGAGCCTAGATGGATTCCTGGAAAGGTTGAGTCTGAAGATCCGGACAGGATTCTGTCGGTACAGCCAGCCGGCGAAATCAGCAGATATACCAATTTCGACGTTCATCTTGCCGGCCGCAACCGGGCGGTTCAGGTTCAGTTCAGGCTGGAGATAGAGCGTAAATTGCCGGTTGCAAGAGAAAGGATACTGGCTGGGACCATACTATCGGCCGAAGACCTTGAAATCAGGTGGGTATCGATACCGCACGACAGGGGGCAGCTTCTGGCAGAAATTGAAGAGGCTGTTGGCAAGACACTTCGCTATACCCTTGCGGCTGGCCAGCCGCTTCGCCATCAGGATCTGGCTTCGGAGATTCTGATTGAAGCGGGACAACCGGTAACCCTGGTGTTTGAAGATCACGGCCTGCGAATTGAACTGCAGGGCGAAGCCAGGCAGAGCGGCGGTAAAGGAGATGAGATTACAATTTTCAGCAAGGAAACCCGAAAACGATATACAGGACGTGTACTGCGTCCGGGAATTGCCCTATGGAAACGTACACTGTGATAACCGAGGACCCCACATTGAGAAAAAAGCCTTTGAACCCAGTAGCCTGGACGCGATTCTGGATGTTATTCGGTGTAATTTTCCTGCTTGTTGCCGAACAATCCACGTTCGCTCAAACATCCCTCTATCGCGATATTAAAGCTCACCAGGTGGGGGATGTGATTACTATCATACTGATGGAGAACATTTCCGGAAGTGCTACCTCCGATGCAAATCAGACTTCAAGTGCCGACGGAAGTACAAGCGGATCGGCTACCGGAAGTTTCCTGCCCATTGAACCGGTTTTTGGTGCCAACACCAGTGTGAATTACACTTCGGATGAGAGAAATCTCGCTTCTCAGCAGCAACTGCTGGAGGGGCTGATGAGTGTTCAGATTGTAGATGTATCTCCGTCGGGGGACCTCATCGTCGAAGGGAGCCGGGCAACGGATATTAATGGTGAACGTCACAGATTGACATTGAACGGAATTGTCCGGCCAACGGATGTGGACAGCCATAACCGAGTACTCTCGTATCGGGTGGCCAATGCCGATATCACCTATGAGAAAGAGGGGAGATTGTCGGAATTGAGTAAAAGAAGAGGATTTCTCCGGCGCACAGTTTTTATGGGGGTCACTATGGGCCTGGGAGCAGTCATTCTGATGAATGAACTCAATTGACAAGGATATGTCTGGAACAGAATTCAAATTTAGATCAGTTTGCCCAGCCCTTATGGGGTTACCGTTTACACTAATATTCTGGCTGACCGGCCTGAACAGTATGGAACTGCAGGCGCAGACCCGAATCAGTGATCTGGTTGAAATCGAACATGCGCAGCACAAAGAGTTGATCGGATACGGGCTGGTTACAGGACTGGACCGGACAGGCGATCGCACGATCAGCCGGCGTGGTGCGGTATTTACCGTGCAGTCGATCGCCAATATGCTCGAGAATTTCAATATTACCGTGGATGCTGAGCAGCTGAGAACTCGAAATGTCGCCGCCGTAATGGTGACGACTCGAGTCGGGCCGTACCATGCGCCTGGCAGTGCCATCGATGTGACGGTCTCTTCAATGGGCGATGCCAGCAGCCTGCAAGGGGGTGTTCTTCTTCAAACTCCACTTTTCGATCCGGATCATGACGAGGTCTATGCCAAAGCTCAGGGGCCGTTGGTGGTAGGAGGCCTGACTGCTGAAATTCCAGGTGCACGCGTAAGCCGGAATCAGACCCTTACGGCTACCATTCCCGGCGGGGGGATGGTCGAGTCCAATCCGGCCTTTACGCTGAATGCTGAAGAACCACTTGGGCTGGTATTACGGGAACCCAATTTTACCAATGCCCGGCGCATTTCAGAAGAGATCAACGAAACGTTTGATGAAGATCTGGCGCAGGTGCAACATCCTGGCCTGGTGAAAGTGGAATGGCCCGAACCATTCAGGGATCCCGGAAATATGAATGTTTTTACCAGCATCATTCTGGAGCAGGAGATCCTGGTCGAAACTCCTGCCAGGGTAGTGATTAATGAACGTACTGGAACGATTGTCGCTGGCGGGGAAGTGATGATAGATGAAGTGATGGTATCCCATGGAAATATCCATATTCGAACCCAGGTAACACCATTCGTCAGCCAGCCGCCGCCATTTGCAGGCGGGGAGACGGTAGTTGGAGAAATTCCTGAAGTAGGAATCAGTGAACAGGCGGCCCAGACAATTGTGCTGGAGCCCGAAACCGATGTTCAGCAGCTGGCAGCCTCCCTGAATGCGCTCGGCCTGAGTGCTCGAGATATCATCTCAATCTTTCAGGCCCTGGATCGTTCCGGCTCACTTCGCGCTCAACTGATTGTCATGTAAACCTGATAAAATGATAGAACCCGGCTCACACATAAAGCTTGATGGTAATATAACAGCATTGAACTCCGATGAACAGAACCGGAACCTGCGCAAAGAAGAGGTTGCGGTAGAGTTTGAAGAGATCTTTGCCAGGCAACTGGTACACGAAATGACAAAAGATTCATTCAAAATGACCGGTGAAAGTGGTTTACCGGGCTCCTCATCACAGCTTTACAGGGAGTTTATCACAGATGCTCTTGCCGGTGAGCTGGCGGCCGAAAGGAGACTTGGTATTGCAAACATGATCATGGATATGTGGGATCAAACGACAGATCAACCAAACGATAAACGCAACGAGTAAAAAGATGAAGAGGCTGGATAGACAGAGTACCAGATTAAAAGCGATCTCCAGGGCAGCAGAGAGGATTGATAACAATCTTGCATCACAGATCAGCTCGGTGGAGGATCAGGTCAATGCGGTGATTACATCCGATGTTGAGCTTCTTGAAGAGCTGGCCGACGAACATTTTGTATTGCAGAGAGATTTCAAAATGCTGGAAAAGATTTTCGTTGATGAGTTGAGAGTACTACTGAAAGAATCAGATTCAAGTGCCAATGGCATAAAAGAACAGAAAGAACTACGACTTTCGAAATTGAAAACAGAATATCCGGAGGCTTCGAATTGGGTTGATGAAGCGCGGCGAAAGATTGGGGAGGGGATAGAGAATTTAAAAATGAAACAGGAACAGTTGCTTCATCTGCTTCAGTTTGCAATGGATCAAAATTCAGCTGTTATGGAGTCGATCTATCGACTTCACAACAGAAAAGCCGTTCAATACGGTTCAGACGGGGAAGAAAACGGCTCAACCTCCGGAGTAGCGGTCAACCAAAAGGCATAGATCGATGAAAACTCTTTTTGAAATATCACGAAGCGGTTTACGCAGTGCGGAACGTTCTCTGGCGGTGACCTCCAATAATCTAATCAATGCCGACACTCCGGGATATTCCAGGCAGAGAGTAGAGAAGAGCCCGATTGGTATGCAGATGAGTGACCGGCATGCCGGCCTGGGAGTACGGATTTCTGCGGTCAACCGCCTGAGAAATGAGATGGCCGATACTCAGATGCTCTATAAAAAGCAGACGATGGGATATCTGCAAAGTCAAAAGAGTATTTTTGATCAACTGGAGGCTTCCATGGCTTCCGATACCGGTATAGACCTTGATTTACATATCAGCAAACTGTTCGACTCCTTTTCCGAACTCTCTTCCGACCCGCAGGATGCCAGTGTGCGGAACAATCTGCTGGCTTCGGGACAGCAACTGACTCAGAAATTGCGGGCCATGAGTAGTAATATGGATGAAACCAGTGAGGTTGTACGCCAGTCGGCAACTCAGACAGTGACAAGAATCAATGAACTACTTGGAGAGCTGGCTTCGCTGAATCAGTCGGTTGTCACCGGCCAGGTTTCGGGAAGAGAAAATCATGCAAGCCTGGATCAGCAGATTCACAAACTTGAACAACTTTCCGAGCTGGTGGATTTCGAAACACTCAAGAGCGATAACGGATCTCTTCAGATCAGGATCGGGGGAGTGAAAGTTGTGGAAGAGGGAGAAGCATCGTTGCTGAAGCCCGAAGTGGATGATGTAGATAAAAACTTCAGGTTACGGTTGCAAAAAAATGGAAAAGCCGTCGATGTTAACGGCGGAAGACTGGGTGGTGAAATTGAGATGTATGAATCCGGAATCCCGGAGATCAGGCAGCGGCTTGATAAAATTGCAGAATCAATAGTTGAGGAGTTCAATGAAGTTCACAGCCAGGGATATGGGCTGGATGATAACACCCAGAGAAACTTTTTCAATCCTGCCAATACAACAGCAGCCGATATCGAAATCAATGAAGCGATTCGTCTGAATCACCGTCACATTGCTGCATCTTCTGTAGCCGAAGAGGCTGGAAATGGCGCGATTGCCGCTGATATTGCCGAACTGCGAAATGTTCGGGTTCTTGAGGGGCGAAAACTGGTCGATTATGCTGTTGATTTGATCAGCAGCCCGGGGACGGAACTTACGAGACTCAGTGCCGGTATTGAGGCGACGGATTCGGAAATGCAAATGCTCTCCATTCAGCAACAGCAGGAATCGGGAGTCAATGTAGATGAAGAGTTGAGTAAGATGATCAAATATCAGAATGCATACCAGGGGGCCGCCCGGGTTATGTCTGCTGCCCAGGATATGTACGACACTTTGATTGGAATCGTGAGGTAATTTAAGATGCGAGTAACACAGAACATCCTTTTTGGAAATTTTATGCGCGATGTAAATATCAATCGTGCAGAGATGGGCAAAATTCAGTCTGACTTGTCGAGTGGTAAACGTGTCCGGATTCCTTCGCACGATCCGGTCTCTTTTGAGCGAAGCCGGATAATCAGCGAGGATATCAGAAAGCAGGAGCAGTATCAGAGCAACATCAGCAACGGTTTGCGGCAGTCCAGGCTTGCACAACAAACTCTGGAAGCAACCATCGACAGACTGATCGATATTAAACAGATTGTTACGCACGGGGCATCGGACTCATCAACCGGCAGCGTGCGGGAAAATATGGCCGAGGAAGTAGCGGGAATACGGGAAAGTCTGGTACATGCTCTGAACCTGAATTACGGGGACCGGTACCTGTTTGCCGGTACCAATAGCGGGGAGCCGCCATTTGAGATGGATGATAACGAACCGGGCGGAGTTGCCAATCATAGTAACGGTAATCCGCCACAGCTGCTCGTTGCCGACAAAACTCGTGTAGATCTGAGCATAACAGGAGAAGAACTTACAGATACCGGAGCCGGAGATCTTTTCGAAATTATTGAGAATATCGAGGAGGCTCTGATCAACAATGATACAGAACAGATCGGGCTGCAACTGGAAGATATCGATACGGCGATCGATCACGTAGTGACTCTCACATCAAGGCTGGCAAACAGTATTAACAGAATGGAATACCTGTTTGAGCAGTATGAATCTTCAAAAATTGCACGTCATTCCGACATCAGTGAACTGGTCGATACAGATTACGCCAGGGCGTTCTCCGACTTACAGCGTACACAGGTCGCATTCGAGTCTGCTATGGCGGTTCACACAAAAATGTTCGGAAATACACTCTTAAACTATTTATAACACTCACATACCTCCTGAAAATAATTCAAACAAGATGAAACCAGCCAAGAAATCACAAAGACAAATTGTTGAAACGGACCTTTCCGGAATTGAAGCGGTCTGTTATTTGACCGATATCCGTCATCTGAATGTCAGCCGCCTGGAAGGCTGGGCAGGAATACTCGGCAGAGTTACAGTTGCAGCGCCCGGCCGAAGGCCTCCGGAATTAGACACACATATCAACTGGATATGGTATGGAGAGGATGAACAGAAAGTCGATATCTGGAACAAACGGATCATGGAAGCAGAAAAGGAGTGGATTCTTTTCCTGGAGGATGACGAATGGGTCGACTTTTCAAGTCTGAAATTGAGTCAATACTCTGCTGATTCCGCCTGGATGCCGGCCATTATCCGATATCGTGAGGATGACATTACAAGACTCTGTTATCAGGTGCGTCTTGTCAGGAATAATGGCATCGGAGTTTATTCGGGCAAGAATTTACCCGATGCTTCTCGATATATGGCGGATCACGGAATACATACGGCGGAGGATCCATTCCGAATCTACAGAAAATCCTCCCTGTTCACAGATGTGGATCCACATGATGAGATGTCGATTCAAAGTGTATCTCCCCAGTTATACCTGATTATGGGCGAACAATTTGTTAAGAAGGGAGATCTGGTATTGGCAGCTGCCCACTACAGAAAGGTTCAGCGTTCTGAAAATCTGCTATCGTTCGATCGTCTTGCAGCTATGAACGGAATTGCAGGGTGCATGGCAGAACAGCTGAGATGGCCGAAAGCACTCTCATTGGCAGAAGAGTCACTTGAACATGAGTCTCTGCAGAGACTTCCATACCTGATTCAGTTTCGAATTCGGCAATTGAAGAAAGAGTGGGAAGGAGCCTACGATGTGCTCAGCGGATACCACGATACGCTCAATTTCGATACAAAAGCCAATTTCGACAAAGAGCTCGGTATTGAAAAAACTTTGAAGTTTCTTGGTGATCTTGCTTCGGAATCTAAGAAAAATGACCGGGCATTTGAGCATTATGAAGAGTTCTATCGCGAAAAAAGAGGCGAGGTGGACCGTTCATTTGTCAAAAAATTGTTCCTTCTGTCGGTAGAACGTGCAAATTTCGAAAAGTCGGTTTACTATTTTGAAAAATTGTTTGGTAGTGATTTGAACCAATCGTTGAGCGAGATAAGACGAGTGGAATTGAATGATGCTCTCGGGCTATTTAAAAAACGGGGCTGGTACAATTATGTGGCCGATGTAATTGAACAGTTGGTCGACATTTTTCCCGAGGATAAAGATTTTCGCCGGCAGCTGATCGTTGCGTTGTCAAAAACAGACCGGCTGGATCGTGCTCGAACGATGATCAGCACTTCATGAAACCGAAGAATTACTCCTGATTCATGTTTTTCAGTTTGTTTCGGATTGTACGATCTGATATACCAAGAATTTTCGCCGCTTTTTTCTGATTTCCTCTGGTATGCTCTAAAGCCCGCTTGATCAGCTGCAGTTCCATATCTTCGATCGACATCAGCGGCATGTCGGTCAAGACTTCTTTTCCAATTTCATCATCGACATTTGTAAATAGTTTGTTTTCGATATGTTCAGGTTTTAACACTTTACTATCCTGAGAAAGGATCACTCCGCGGTGAATTTTATTATCCAGCTCACGCACATTGCCCCTCCACTCCTGATTCATCAAATATTCTATCAGTTCATCCGACAACTCTTTTTTTCCGAGCCCGTATCTGCTGGTATAACGATCTGTGAAATGGCTGGCCAGCAAAGGAATATCACCTGATCGATAACGAAGAGGAGGGATCGAAATCGGGAATACATTGAGCCGGTAGTAGAGATCTTCCCGAAAGATTCCTTCGGATATCGCTTCGGCAATATTTCTGTTGGAGGTGGCGATTACGCGAACATCCACCTGTATCGGTTTCTGACTGCCGACTCTGTAAAATTCATTCTCCTGAAGGACTCGAAGAAGTTTTGCCTGGACGGCAATATCGATCTCTGTGATCTCATCCAGCAGCAGGGTGCCACCGTCAGCCTGATCAAACGCCCCCTTCTTGTCGGCAACCGCACCGGTAAAGGCTCCTTTTATGTGGCCGAAAAGGGTGCTTTCCACCAATTCCGAAGGCAAGTTGGCGCAATTAATCTTGACATAAGGTTTGTTTGCCCGTTGACTATTAAAATGCACAAGATGGGCAAAGACCTCCTTTCCGGTTCCGCTTTCACCTTGTATCATGATGGGTGCATCGTTGCGTGCAATTTTTGGCAGCAGGCGCATCAATTTCTTGATGTGAGGGTCATCTCCTACAAATCGGGTTTCTTCATCAACGTCTGAGCGTTCAATTTTTAGGACCTGTTCATCTTTTCTCTTCTGCTCTGATCTGGGCACCTGCTTTTTTCCGTTTTGGTCAGGCTCAGTTTGCCCCGACTCAAAAAATCGATTAACTCTGAACAGTATTTCCTTCGCCTTGAAAGGTTTGGTTATATAGTCGTATGCACCTTTTCTCAGGGCATTGACCGAATGTTGAATATTTCCGAACCCGGTTATCATTATGACCCCGGTATCCGGATGATTCTTTTTGACGTGGGCGAGAATTTCATCACCCGTCATCTCATTCATTTTTACATCGGTGACCACCAGGTCGACCGAATGGTCCTCCAGGTATTCAATGGCTTTGACAGGATTTTTGAAAGCTGTTGTCTTAAAACCATTCATGGAGAAATGTTCATCCATGAATTCCAGCAACTGCTTATCGTCGTCAAGTATCAGGATGTGACCTTTCATGATGCGATATTCCAATTTAACGTTCTCCAAACAGCAACTTGCCCGAAAATGCCGCCGGTATAAAGAGAGCTCTATTTCAACCGGAGATGCTTCGCCTGAATTAAAAAGCCCGGCCGTTTCAACCGTTCAAGAATATAACGATTACCGTCCGACAATTTTTTCAGCGATTTTTTCCCATACCCCGTCGTCATTCAGCATCTTCCCAATCTCGGTCTGATTCGCTTTCTCCTCAGAGACATTTTTCGCCTGTTGGTATTCAGTTATTTTTGTTTTCGTCTCTTTGAGCTTGTCAAAAGAAGACTGGTTCAGCTTTTCAAGCTCGATTTTGGCAAAAATCCGGTCATTGCGATCCATGCTGCGACTCTCAATGGAAACCTTGTCCGAATAATTCTTCTCGGATTTGTCCGCTGAGACTTCGCGGGACTTTTGACCTTTGTCCGTCTCTTTGGTCTCGCCGAGCTTGTTGTTCAGCTGATTGGAAATCTTGTTGATATCCATCGTTCTGTCCTTAATGGTTAATTCACCCTTGGATCAAGGGTTTGGGTTTATTCTTTTTTAAAAGTGAAATATTCATCTTCAGCCTTTCTTTTACTCGATGCAGAAGCCAGATTCACTTTTTGTTTGTTCAATAATTCTTTCAATTTCGCCTGAATTTCCCTGTCCAGCATCTCAAATTCATCAAAGAAACGCAACAGAGTTTTTCTTTCTTTTTCAGACAGGGTATCAATATCTGTCGAATCGATCGATTGACTCAGCTTCTGGATGACCAGCTGTCGTTGATTCATCTCGCGTTGTATCATCGGTCCGGATGGTTCGTCGTTATCAAGTTGAATCAAAATCATCTGATTGATTCGATTCAAATGTTCAATTTGCACGGCTATCTCCTTCATCCGATAATGTTCCTCATTTAAAATCCGATTCGCTGGCGAAAATTGAGTACCTGGTCGAACTGTGACTGACCCTGCTCAATTATCAACTGCAGTTCATTAAATGTATCGCGCTGTTGTTGTTCATACTGTTCCAGGTATCGCTCCTGTGCTTCAATCCTCCGGTCAAGTCGATCAATGGTTTGATCGATACCATCTTCAATCGAGGAGATCAGGCCGCTCGAGCTGTCGGTATAGATGAGCAACTCCGATTTCATCTGCTGAATCGGGGAGGTTTCATGGGTGAACAGTTCAGCTACTTCGCCTGATTTTTGCTCCAGGGCTTCTTCCAGTAGCTCTCTGTCGTCAATGCTCATCGTGCCGTCATTTCCAAATGTGATGCCAATTTCCGATAATCGCCGCAGTTCACCCTCACCGGCTCCTTCCATTTCCTGGATTCCGGTCAGCCGAAGCATATAGGTTAGATTTCGAATCGACCGTATCGACTGTAACCGGCCCGTTTCTCCACCTTCTTCATCTGCATCGATAAAAGTCTGGCCTCGTATGGTACTGTTCAGCCTGTTATAAGAACTGATAAAATCTTCGATGTTTCGAACGGCCCGGTTTAAATTTCTCGATACCGACAACTGTTCGCTGTTTTCAGTAGGCTGTTTGAGCTCGAAAGTTAATCCACTGATCGCATCTTCGATCAGATTTTCGCTCCGTTCAAATGTAACCCCGTCGATTGTAAACTTGGCATTTAATTCATTTTGGGGTACAAGGTGGTCGGTTTCAGAAGAGATTTCGTTCAGCACACCCGTTTCATTACTGATCTGAATACGATCATCATAACCGGTTTCTCGGCTTTGAACAGAGAGCTGAATGTTTTCTCCATCCAGGTTGAAGACACTAGCCTGGGCCTCATCAGCAAAAAGTGTGTTAATCTGATCTGCCAAAGATTCCAGAATCTCCTGGTTGGTTTTCGTGACAGTTATTCCATCTTCATCTTCATATGTGACTTCGACGTTTACGGTCTCCGATTTATCCCCAATGGTCAGCGTGAAGGAACCGTCCCCATGGGATGCCAGAGAATCATCGTCTGCCGTATAGGTGGCAGATAAAAGTGTATCGTTTCGTGCTACTCGCTCAATGTCAATATTGTAACTGGAGGGCTGGTCAATTCCATCAGCAGATACCAATTCGACACTGTTGTTGTTTGACGAATTGAGCCGGTATGGCTGGAAATAGGAAACGCCATTCTCTTCGACCTCATCGATCTTCGATTCAAACCGGGTGATGACCGAACGCACCTGGCCGAGTGCACTCTTTTTGCTTTTCTCCTCGCTCTGACGCGCCTGAAGTTGAAGCTTGGTTCTGCTTTCGAGAGCAACAAGCTGCTCCACAAACTTTTCATAAGGGTTATTTTGACGAAACAGATCTGAAATGGAAGAAACCATCTCGAATTACCTCAATCGATTAAAAGATTCAACCAAGCGGATTATTGCCATTCTTTTTCATCTTTTCGGCCATCTCATGCCAGGTTTCCCTGAGTGGTTCCAGGAGCTCACGAATTTCTTCAAACTCCCCCTTGCGGGACAGGTCCTGGCAGTACCGATATAGAGAAAAAAGCTGATCAGCCGGTTCATGGTCGAAGTTCAACCCGGAAATCAGTGTCGAAAGCAGTTCCCGGATTTTTTCATCGTCTTTGCGATATGTTGCCTGTATAATGAGGTCATACATTTTAACCACCAGTTGCAGGGGAGAGGCCTCTTTTACAGCCTGTTGTTGATAGACTTGTTCCGGATTGCGCATAAGTTTTACTCGTTCAGAAATTTGGACAAGATGCCTTGATCATACGTTTGAATTCCACGCATTGGTTATCGCCGGTTTTACAAAAAATATTAAGCGACATAAGTCACTATTAATAGATTCTAACACTCTTCATCGATCCTTCGAATAGTTGTTGATAAAAAAATCAACAAGCTGATCGTTCAGATCACCGGTCGTTGTAATCAAAAACCGGGATTAAGACCCTTCTGACAGTATTATTTAGCAAGTTTAGTGCCAATACGGTCTTTTTACCTCCGGATCAGGATTTACTTTCAAGCCGGTACGGTACAGTTGCTGATATACTGTCTTTATTGAAAACAGGTTTGGAAATTGTAACGGAAGGGAGGAAAAAAAGTAGGTCGAACGGAAAGTTTTGCAGAGAGGTCTGGTGAAGTCTTACAAGGGGCAGAGTAATTGTGAGTATATAAGTAATTAAAAACTTATAGTTTATTGTCAAAATAAAACAAATCTGTACTGGAGACGGCATCTGCTTTGCTTATCTGTTGATGTATGTCGGATTTAATTGAATGTATAGTGAAGAAATCAGATTTAATCGGAAACAAAATGAGACCGGGGTAAAATTTGGTATGACGTTCACAGACAAGCTGATGGAGACAGACAATCCCGATCCTAACAAGATTTTGGGATTATTAAAGCCGATGATGAAGAAAAAAAGAACTCCCGGGTCGGTTTTCCGTTTAGCTGCCAAAGCTTGTATGGAGAAGGGCCGGTATGATCTGGCGAAACAGTTTCTGACTCAATCCCTCCAGTCAAACGGTGAAAAAGCCGAAACCCGGCTGTTGATGGCAAGGTGTAGTTACAAGCAGAAAAACTTTGAGGAAGCTGCAACGGAAGCAGTGAAAGCCCTGGAGATGGATGAGGAACTTTTGGAGGGGTGGATATTGCTTGGCAAAAGTCAGAAAAACAGAGGGCTTTTAAAGGAAGCGCTGCATGTTTTCCGTAAAGCAAACCGGCTCGATCCCAAAAATGAAACGGTAGCACTTGAGATTGGGTCGATCTACTATGCACAGGGTAAATTGAAAAAAGCTTCGGAACTGATTGATATAGCCCTGAAATTGGATCCAGACTATGAAGAAGCAGTCGTGTTGAAGTCTCAGATACTGTTGCGGGTCGGCCGAATGATGGATGCCGAAAATCTTCTGGGGACCTTTATACAGTCGAATGAAAATTGTTTAAACGCAAAAGTATCGTTGGCAGAGGTATATAAAGAGAGAGGAGACTACCGGAAATCAGTTCATCTATACAAAATTCTTCTCGATCAATACCCGGGAAACTCAACTTTGCGTTCAAATTATGCAGGAATTCTTCAACATTTGGGAGAATTTGATGAGTCGGAATTACAGTTTAAAAAGGCATTTAAAACGAATCCTAAGAACCAGCTGCCACTGTCTAACTATTTAATGGGGCTGCATTATAACCCCAAACAATCCCGGGAAGAAATATTTGAAGCACACAAACTGTGGGACAAGCACTTCAGCCCAGTTGAGAAGCCAAATCGTCCGGTTCCTGAAAATCTGAACAGAGGTCGAAAATTGAAAATCGGTTTTATATCGGGAGGCTTCTGGAAACACCCGGTTGGCTGGATGACGGTAAATGCTTTCGAGCATTTATCTAAAGATCAATTTGAGATCTATTGTTACTCCAATCAGAATCGGATTGATGAAGTAACCCGCCGTATTCACCAGACATGCGATAGCTGGAAATCGATTGTCGGATATCATGATGATGTTGTAGCCAGGATGATTCGGGAGGATGAGATCGACATTCTTATTGAATTATCGGGCCATGCAGCAGATAACCGGCTTCAAACAGTCGCAATGGAACCTGCTCCTGTAATCGTAAAATGGGTAGGAGGGCTTTTCAATACAACCGGCCTGAAAGCTGTAGATTTTCTGATCTCAGACTGGAAAGAGACCCCGGAAGGTGAAGACAGGTGGTATACCGAAAAACTGGTCCGTCTTCCGGATGGATATATCTGTTTTGAACCACCCGGTTATGCCCCACATCCCGGGCCTCCTCCTGCGCTGAGTAATGGATATATCACATTTGGCTGCTTTAACAACCCGACGAAAGTGAATCCGGAGATATTGAAGTGTTGGGCACGAATTATGAACCGGGTTCCGAATAGTAAACTCTTTCTGAAAAGCAGGCAATATGATACCAAGGCATTGAGAGAGAGAATTGTGGATATTATGGATTTGGAAGGTGTCAGTCGGGATCGACTTCTGTTTGACGGTCAATCCGGCCATGAAGAACTTTTAAGGCACTATCGACAGGTAGATATCGCCCTGGATCCCTGGCCCTATTCTGGAGGCTTGACAACTTGTGAAGCACTCTGGATGGGCGTTCCGGTGGTAACGAAGCCGGGGCCGACCTTTGCAGGCCGCCATTCGGCAACACATCTCAGTAATGCAGGATTTGATAATTGGGTGACCGAGACCTGGGATCAATATGTCGACATGGCTGTTGAATTGGCCAATAACCCTGACAAGCTGGCTAAATATCGCAAAGAGCTTAGAAATAAAATTGCAGAATCACCACTTTGTGATGGGGAGAGGTTTGGGCGCCATCTGGCCAAAGCTTTAAGACAGATGTGGTATCTGCGAGTGGACGGATATAAGAACCGGGAGGAGGAGTGGCAGAGACCGATTGAGGTTGAACCGATTTATTCCGAAGATCACATACCTTCTGTCAAATCAGGAACTTCGAGGCCAAGTGATGTTACAGCCGATGCCCTGCAGATCGATCATACTAACAATGCCGAAAGTAAATTATATGAGATTATCGGTAAATCACGAATGACTCATCATGTTCCCTCTGCAATTGATGATTTAACTACATACGTGATGCTTGAGAAGGGCAGGTGGATC